>DJWZ01000005.1:0-8082 GCA_002449535.1 Prevotellaceae bacterium UBA7017
TCTGGTGTATAGGCTTACGAATGCAAACTTCACGGAAACTGTTGCCGGCAATGCCATGAAAATGGCAAGTTGTGTAGATGGCAATGGTAACATGAACTTCACAAAGGTGAAGAACTATGTGAATACAGCTACACAGGCAGGTCTTAATGTATATGGTCATACCCTTGCCTGGCACTCACAACAGGCAAAAGGTTGGCTGTTGAAGCTGATGGCAGACAAGCCGGCTCCAAGTGGTGAAAAAGAATATACAACAATTGCTAGCAAGGATTTTCGTGTCAATCAGACTATTGGATGGACGGCATCGAAGACCGATTGGGGTTACTCTACAGCGTTTAGCATTGTCAATGGTCTCAGCGTTACGACGACTAAGAGTTATTCATGGGAGGTGCAATTCGTACCGATGGACAACATACAGCTTACATCTGGAGTGACATACAAGATGACTATGACAGTAAAAGGTACGGGCTCTGGAAAACTGGACGGCAGACTTGGAGATTGGGGAGGAGGCGCGAATTTCAGCATCCCGTTTACCACAAGTTGGAGTGATGTGGAAGTAAATGTCAAGCCTACTATGGCTGGTAACTTCATACTCCTGCATGTTCCTAATTTTGTTGGCACCGTCTATATTAAGACAATCAAGTTTGAGGGCTACAAGGAAAAGACAATTCCGCAGACAACGCAAGAAAAACATGACACACTCGTCTATGCTATGGATAAGTGGGTTAAGGGCATGATGAATGCCTGTGGAGGCAAAGTCAAGGCTTGGGATCTCGTCAACGAGGCTATCTCTGGTGGTGGCAATGATGGTCAGGGTAACTATGAGTTGCAACATTCTGAAGGGTACAAAAGTGGCACTTGGGATGTCGGAGGCGATGCCTTCTATTGGCAAGATTATATGGGCGACTTGGATTATGTGCGTCAGGCATGTCGCTTGGCTCGTAAATATGGACCGGAAGACGTGAAGTTGTTCATCAACGACTACAACCTTGAGGGTACTTGGGATATCGTTACAAAAGATGGTATCAGTGCCAGTAAGAAACTTTGGTCTCTTGTAAATTGGATTAAGAAATGGGAGGCTGACGGCGTTACAAAGATAGACGGTATAGGCACCCAGATGCACATTTCATTCAATAAGAAAACCAGTGCTCAGAATAGCCTGAAGAATGCTATTACCGGTATGTTCAAACTCATGGCAAAGTCTGGCAAGATGGTTCGCGTAAGTGAGTTGGACATGGGCTACAATGATATTAATGGTAACAGCGTTCCGACTGGCAGCATGACAGAAGAACAGCATAAGGAGATGGCTGCTTTCTATGAGTGGATTATCCAGCAGTTCCTGACTATTGTTCCGCCAGAACAGCAGTGGGGCATCTGCCAATGGTGTTCTAATGATTCCCAAGGTGGATGGCGTGCTAACACGCCTGTAGGAATATGGGATGTCAATAACTATCGTAAGCACGTCTATGCAGGCTTCGTACGAGGTCTCAATGGTGGTGAGCCTACTGGTATTGACAATGTAGAGGCAGAAAAAGTCATTGATACCTCAAAAGGCATATACAACATCAATGGTGTGCGCATGTCTGCAACATCGGTTGAGGAACTCCCATCAGGATTCTATATCGTAAACGGCAAGAAGATTTTTAAGTAAGCTCACTTGACTTTGCAAGTATTCTTGCTCAGTCTTTAGAGGTAAGTGGAGAGAGGTAAGAGGTAATAGAATACCGAAGGTATCGCGAGCGACGATGAGAACAAAGTGGCAAATGTCTAAGGTCAAATGTTCAATGCTCTTACTTCTTACCTCTCACTTCTTACCTCTTTTTGGGCGCAGGGGGAAAAGTCCGTGGATAGCCCCATGCCGCCTATCCCAAATATCTTAGCGCAACGGAACTCATGTCCGAGAAAAGTGTTACCTTTGCACCATGGCAAAGAAACATTCATCATTCAACTACGAGACGTTGGTGCGCTTTATGCTTCCCAACGGCATTCTAGACTACTTCGAGGTTACAAGGATCGAAGAAGAGGTAACTGACGAGAAGGACGAAACGGGTACCGTCATCCGCATCCTTCACATATTCCTTGACGAGCGCGACCTTCGCTCTGTTACATGGCATGACCTTCAGCCCAACGGCTTCACGGAGCCGCGTCTGTTCAACGACTTTCCCCAGCGTGAGCACAAGGTGCTTCTGCATGTCCGCCGCCGCAGGTGGCAGGACAAAGACGGACGGAATGTCATCCTTGAAAGCCTGCCTCTGGTGGCAGAGGGGACCTGCTACTCGGTTGAGTTTGCGGATTTCTTAAAAAAAATGGTTGGACACCTACCCAGTGACGGCTCAATGCGTGGGGCGCTTCTTCCGGACTGACGGGAAGTATCTCAGCCGTGCCTACAAGGAGCACCTGAGCGGGTTTGACGACTGGGTGCAGAAGGAGCATGCCGATGAGTGGGTGCTTCTGGAGCAGAACATGGGCGAGCGTCTGAGCATCGACGAGACAATGCTGCACCATGACCTGTTCACCTTCCTCTCCAACAAGGACGGGCACTGTAAGAAGGGTACGCTTATCGCTGCCGTCAAGGGTACGACAGTGGCAGATGTGACCAGGCACCTGGACAAAATTCCTGAGGAGAGCCGCAAGAAGGTCAGGGAGGTGACGATGGACTTCTCTGACAGCATGATGGGTATCGTCAAGAAGGAGTTCCCGCAGGCAGAGATTGTCATCGCCCTGTTCCATGTCATGCAGCTCTACGGCACGAAGGGCCTCGACGCCATGCGCATGAAGCTCAAGCGGGGCAACACCACGGAGGTCAAGGGATAGGGGCGTGAGTTCAAGAAACGGCAGGAGCGGAATGCCAGGAACAGAAAGAAGTACAAGGAAAAACATCCACCCAAGAAGAGCAAGAAGGGCAAGCGCATAGGCCGTCCGCCCAAGCGCAAGAACGAGAAATTCGAGCCTCCAAAGCTTAGCAACGGAGAGACGAAGGCCGATCTGCTGACGCATGTGAGATATCCACTGATGAAGAATCCCGATGACTGAACAGACTTCCAGAGACAGGAGATGCACCTGCTCTTTGAGATTGAGCCCAGGATGAAGGTGGCATACGGACTGCTCTGCGCCCTGCGCAACATCTTCAGCAAGTGCAAGACAAGGAAGAAAGCCAGGAAGGCTCTTCACAAATGGTACAAGAATGTCGGAAAGACACGCATCAGGGAAATCATTTTCGTGCGTGACACCATCAGAAGTAAGGAGGAGTACATTCTGAACTACTTCAACAATAGGTCGACAAACGCATCGGCAGAGTCTTTCAATTCAAAGGTGAAGGGCTTATGGGCGCAGGTGCATGGTGTCAACGACCTGCCATTCTTTATGTTCCGTTGCGCTAAGATTTTTGGTTAGACGGCATGGGGCTATCCACGGACTTTTCCCCCTGCGCCTAAAATATTTGAACATTGACCATTTATGGTTATGCATTATGAGGTAAGAGATATGTCGTGTTGGCTTTAAAAACTGTAGAGATAGTAGCAGTAAAAGTAATCTCTCACCTCTCACTTCTTACCTCTCACCTCTGAAAAGTTGATTAATGTGAAACTTGAATTATTTTCGGAATAGTCTTGTGGCATTGAAAATATTTTTATACTTTTGCCGCGTCAAAGAAAGTGAAGAGTGAAGAATAACTGTCAATATTCAATTTTCAATATTCAATATTCAATGAAGAAAAAAACAATTGTCTCCTTTTTATTGTGTGTGTGCTCGGCGGTAGGATTTGCCGAGACGATAAACATAGACACCCACCGCACCCAGCCGCAGAAGTGGGAGGGATGGGGCGTGTCACTGTGTTGGTGGGCACAGATGTGCGGCAAATATGACGAGCAGCATCTGGACTCGCTTATCTCATGGCTTACAGACCCCCAAGGGCTGAACTATAACATCTTCCGCTATAACATCGGCGGCGGCGACGACCCGGAATGGAAGAACTGCGAGCCGCATCACATGGGCAAGCGCGGCGGAAAAGGACTGCGGGCGGAGATGGAGGGCTTCCAGCTGCCTGACGGAACGTGGCAGTGGGACAATGACGCTGCGCAGCGCAGGGTGATGCTGATGATAGCGAAACGACGCAAGGATGCCATCTTCGAGGCATTCTCGAACAGCGCACCGTGGTGGATGACCAAGAGCGGATGTGTCGGTGGCAACGAACCGGCAACGGCTGACAACCTGAGGGAAGATATGTACGGGAAGTTTGCCGACTATCTCGTGACGGTGTGCAAACACTATAACGACAAATACGGCATCACCTTCCGCACCCTGGAACCCTTTAACGAGGCGCTGACAGACTACTGGGGACGGAGCGCGTCGCAGGAGGGGTGTCACTTCTCGGTAGAGTCGCAGATAAAATTCATAAAGACCCTCTATCCCGTATTGCGGCAGTCGGGACTGAAGACCGTCATATCGGCATCCGACGAGACGAGCGTAGGGCATAGCCTGCAGGCATTCAGGGGATATAAGGAGGCTGGCATACTGCCGATGATAGGACAGTGGAATACGCATACCTACCATGCCACCCCGGAACAGCGAAGGGAACTGCGCAAGGAGGTGACAGAGACTCGAGGGGGGGACAACATGATATTGTGGCAGTCGGAAACCGGTGACGGCGGACGGGGGCTGCACGGAAACCTCATGATGGCGAAAAGGCTTATTGCCGACATACGATACATGCAGCCGTCGGCATGGCTTGACTGGCAGTATGTGGAGGTGAACTATGACCAGTGGAGCCTCGTGAAATGTGACAGGGAATGGAAACAATATACGAGGCATAAGAACTACTACGTAAGGCAGCATTTCTCGCGCTTCGTGCCGGCAGGATACAGATGGCTGAACATTGACAGCGACAATGCCCTTGCCGCCGTGTCGCCTGACGGAAAGACGATGGCGGTGGTGATGGTGAATACAGAGCGCAGACCTGTAAAAAACACCATGAACCTGCCAGAGGGATGGAAATACAGCGAGGGATATGTTACGGACTTCCTTCACGACATGGCACCGATAGGGGAGCAGCAACCGACAGAGAACGGAGAGATAATACTTGACAGAAACAGCATCGTGACGCTGATATACACTATGAACCCAAAGAAACTTACCATAGAAGACCTCACAAGCGGAAAGTATGCTCCCAAGGGAGTGAAGATGAGCGAGGTATTGCCAGGCGAGAAGGACAAGGCAAGCCTGACTGCAGAGAAAGCAGAGCAGATATACAGACGTAGCAGCAGGGCTATATATAAATATGGAGAGACACCAATCGCCAATGGAGCGAAGGTGGAGCAGCCGCTGATAAGTCCTGACGGAAAGAACGTGGCATACGTGAAGGACAATAACCTCTACATAGAACCTCTTACTTCTCACCTCTCACCTCTCACCTCTGTGGTGCAGGTGACTACTGACGGAGAGTATAACAAGATTATCAACGGCAAGCCCGACTGGGTATATGAAGAAGAATTGGTATATGCCCGTGCCTTCTGCTTCAATGCCGACGGCACCATGCTGTGCTGGCAGCGTTTTGACGAGAGCAAGGTGCCGACATTCTCTTTCCCCGTATATAAAGGATTAAAGCCCGAGAAAAAGAAGAACGCCCTCTACCCGTCATCCTACGAATACAAATACCCCATGGCGGGGGTGAATAACAGCAAGGTGAAGGTGCTGACATACGACATTGCCACGAAGGAGCAGCGTGAAATAAAAGTTCCGGTGGATAGCGACGGATATATCCTGCGGGTATTGCAGACGAGCGATGCGGACAAGATAATCATCCCGACGCTGAACCGCCATCAGGACTGCCTGAAGATATATGTCTGCAACCCTCGTACAGGGGAGTGCCGCCTGATAGTCACCGACGAGGTGAAGCCTTACATCAACGAGGCGACATACGCAGGAATACAGATGACGGAGGGCGGCTTCGTGTTGCAGAGCGAACGCACGGGATATGCGCAGATATACCTCTATGACCTCGACGGCAACATTGTGAGGGCTCTTACGGAGGGCAACCAGCCGGTGGTGAGCTTCTACGGCTATGACGAGAAGACAAAGCGTTGCTACTATGCCGCAAAGGACGGCTCACCGCTTCGCACCGCCGTCTTTGCCCGCGATGCAAAGGGAAAGACCACAAAGCTGACACCGAGGGAGGGAACCAACAGCGCCACGTTCTCGAAGGACTACAGGTATTTCGTCAATATGTGGAGTAACATCGACACCCCGCCCGTATATACCCTCTGCGACGCAAAGACTGGAAAGGTGCTGAAGGTGTTGGAGGACAATGCCAAGCTGAAGAAGAAGGCAGATTGCGCGGCACCATACAAGCGTGAGTTCTTTACCATGACAACGAGTGAGGGTACGGAGCTGAACGGCTGGATGATACGTCCCGACGATGAGAATAAGCCCCATCCGGTCGTGATGTTCCAGTATTCGGGTCCGGGCTCCCAGCAGGTTGAGGATAAATGGTACACTGGCAACATGGGTGGCTGTCTTTTTGAGGAGTATCTGGCACAGGAGGGTTTTGTTTCGGTTTGTGTCGATGGCAGAGGAACTGGCGGCAGGGGTGCCGACTTCGAGAAGCAGACATACCTGCATCTCGGCGCCATGGAGTCACACGACCAGGCAGAGGTGGCAAGATGGCTCGGCGAACAACCATACGTCGATAAAGACAGGATAGGCATCTGGGGATGGAGCTACGGCGGCTTTATGACGCTGATGAGCATGAGCGATACCACGGTGGTGCGTACTGACGGCAAGCCGCTTTTTGCTGCCGGCGTGGCAGTGGCTCCTGTTACGAGCTACCGTTACTATGACACTATATACACGGAACGTTTCATGCGTACCCCGAAGGAGAACCCCGAAGGATATGACGACAACCCCATAACACGCGCTCCGAACCTGAGGGGCAAGCTGCTGATATGCCAGGGTACTGCTGACGACAACGTGCACTACCGCAACGTGGCGGAATATACCGAGGCTCTGGTGCAGGCTGACAAGGACTATATGCAGCTGTCGTTTACCAACAGAAATCACAACATCAGCGGTGGGAATACGCGAAACTTTCTCTTTAGGAATATAGCACAATGGTTCAAGAAAAATCTTCAAAAATAGGTTATCTCTACGGAATACTTGCGGCGGCATTCTACGGATTGAACCCGCTCTTTGCACTGCCCTTGTACCATGACGGCTTGGATACATGGTCGGTATTGCTGTTCAGATACCTCATGTCGCTGCCTCTGCTTGCCGTGATAATGGTGTTCCAGAAGTGTGACTTCCGCATCAGTTTCAGGGAGGCGAAGGAACTCTGCATACTGGGATTCCTGATGTCGGCATCGTCTATCTTCCTTTACCTGGCATACAACCACATGGATGCCGGCATAGCCAGCACGGTGCTGTTTGTGTATCCTATTCTCACCGCCATCCTCATGACGGTGGTCTTCAGGGAACGGAACAATATGATAGTATGGCTGTGCCTGCTGGCTGCCACTATCGGTATCGCCATCCTGTCGAAGTCTGACGGCGTGGTATATGTCACGATGCTGGGTGTGCTGCTGTCGATACTCTCTGCCGTGGTATATGCCTTTTACCTTACGTTCATCAATAAAGGTTCGCTGGGCGGCATGCCGTCGGTGAAGATTACATTCTACGTCATGACCTTTGGCACGCTGCTGATAATGATGGGAGTGGGGTATAATGGTTATGTGATATGTCCGGAGGGGACAGGATGGCTGTGCTCTTTCGGCAGTGCTCTGTTCCCGACGTCGCTGTCGCTGATACTCACGGCACTCGCCATCCAGAGAATCGGCTCTACACAGACTGCCATCCTCGGAGCCTTCGAGCCAGTGACGGCAGTGGCAATCGGGGTGCTCATATTTGATGAAAAACTGTCAGGAAACAGCATCGTGGGAATAGTAATGATACTCCTGGCAGTAACCACGGTGGTGATGCAGAAGAAGTGAAGGGGAGTGAGAAGGGAGTGAAAAGGGGAGTGAGAAGGGAGTGAAAAAGGGAAGTGAAAAGGGAGTGAGAAGGGTTAAGAAAAATTTTCAATATTCAATATTCAAT
>DJWZ01000005.1:8153-11604 GCA_002449535.1 Prevotellaceae bacterium UBA7017
ATATTCAATATTCAATATTCAATGTTTAAAAAGGAAATATACGTAACACGTCGTGAGGAGTTAAAGAAGAGAGTTGGTAACGGGGTCATCGTGCTGTTTGGCAACAATGACGCTCCTTGTAACTATGCCGGCAATACCTATCGCTATCGGCAGGACAGCAGCTTCCTGTATTTCTTCGGGCAGCAGCGCGAGGGGCTGGTGGGAGTGATAGACGTCGATAATGACGAGGAGTATCTGTTCGGCAACGACATAGACATCGACGACATAGTATGGTTTGGCTATGTGCCCTCTGTCAGGGAACTGGCTGCCGAGGTGGGTGTGCTACATTCTGCCCCAATGAAGGAGTTGCGTGACTATATCGACAGGGCACAGCAGGACCGGCGTCCGATACACTTCCTGCCGCAATATCGCAGCGACATACAGATACAGATGGCAGACATCTTCGGCTTCCATCCTCTTGAGACCAGGCAGCATGCTTCGGTGACGCTTATCAAGGCTGTCGTTGCCATGCGCCGTGTAAAGCGTCCCGAGGAACTGGAGGAACTCCGCGAGGCTGCCGACATAGGATATGAGATGCACGTCGCTGCGATGAAGAATTGCCGGGCGGGCGTTACGGAGCATCACATTGCCGGCATCATAGAGGGCATCTCCATGAGCCGGGGCAGGGGATATTCTTTCCAGTCGATACTCACAATGCACGGCGAGATACAGCACGGCATACCGTCGTTCCGTCCCCTCGAGGCTGGTCGCCTGATGCTGTGTGACGCTGGTGCCGAGAACAAGGAAAACTATTGTTCCGACAATACTCGCGTGACGCCGGTGTCGGGCAGGTTTACGGAGCAGCAGCGTGGCATCTACGAAGCCGTGAAGGCAGCCCACGACTGGGTGATGGCAGAGGCGCGCCCGGGGGTGAAATGGCTGGACATGCACCTTGGGGCTTGCCGGATACTGACCGACCACCTGAAGCAGCTAGGGCTCATGAAGGGAAATACCGACGATGCCGTGGCGGCAGGGGCGCATGCCATGTTCATGCCGCACGGACTGGGCCACCACATGGGGCTCGACGTACACGATATGGAAGGCTTGGGGCAGGAGTATGTTGGCTTCAGTGACGAGGTACGCCCCTCGACACAGTTCGGACTTAACTACCTGCGTTGCGGCATACCCTTGGAGAAGGGCTTCGTGATGACCGACGAGCCGGGGTGTTACTTCATACCTCACCTCATAGACCTATGGAAAGGGCAGGGCTTGCACAAGGAGTACATCAATTATGACGAAGTGGAGAAATACCGCGACTTCGGCGGCATACGCCTTGAGGACGACCTGCTGATAACCGATACCGGCAACCGCCTCGTGGGAGACAAGATGATACCTATTGAAATAAATGATGTGGAAGAGGTAACGTTTAACGGTTAAAGTTTAACGGTTAAAGATTAGTGTTGAGGTTTAATGAATGATGTTTAGCGGTTAGCGGTTAGAGGTTAGCGAAAAAACTTAAATAAAAATAAATTCTTTTTTTCTTGCATTATTCATAACTTAATCGTACCTTTGCAAGCGGAAATAACAATGCGTATGATGTATAATAATATATATAATGTGGCGGGCAGCTCGCAAACAATTCGCTCCAAGGCGGATTGTTTGCGCGGCATACATACATACATACATACATACATACATACTCTCCCTCTATAGGAGAAATTTCCGAAAACATGCCGCGGGCATGTCTGAGGATATAAGGCACGTTTGTGTCCCATAACGGGATGCGAACGTGCCTTTTTGCGTGCTATCATTTTTTTTGATTTTAATAATATATGGTTTATTTACTAATTTAAAACAACATCATTATGAAGAAAAAGTTTTATGAGAAGCCATCCGTTGAGGTGGTAGTGTTGAAACAACAGCAGGCGCTGCTGGTAAACGGTTCTGTGAGTGCCTCAATGGATGGAAGGTTTTCGGAGACTAATTTGGCTCGTGAGGCAGTGTTCAACGACGATGACCTGTTCCTTGAGGATGAGTAGTTTTTAGTGATTAACCTTTTAAACAAAGTAGAAAGACAATGAAAACAAAGAATATCTTTAAGACTTTGGCATTTGCCATGCTGATGCCAACGATGCTGCTGACCACTGCTTGCAGCAGCGAGGACGATTTGGTGAACAATACCGCCGGCGAGAGCACCGCAAACACGAAGGGCTACGCTCTGCCCGTAACCGTGAACGTATCCCGTCAGGGCGACGAGGGCACTCGCGCCACATACGACGGCGTGAAAAGGAAGCTCTCGTTCAGCACGGGCGACAAGCTGTTCGTGACGGGTTCCCATGCCGAAGCAGGCAAGTTTGCCGGCACGCTGGATTATGACGCTGTTTCTGGAAAGTTCAGCGGCACCGTGACAACCCAAAATGAATACCACGGCACTATCGATGACCTTATGGCAAGTGCCGCAGCTACCTTGCTGCCTGCCGGCTACGGGAGCTATGGATTCTTTTCTGTTTCAGGAAGCGGCTATGAAGCTACGCTTACTCCTGACTTTGAAAAGGCTTTTGCCCTCACGAAGGCTGCTGCCGTGGAGCAGTTCAGCCTTGAGTATGCATCCTCATATAGAAGCGGCTTCGCCCTTAAACCCAACAATTCCATCGTCAACTTCACCATCAGCGGACTGACGGCAAACAAAGAAGTCGCAGTAAGTTTTGATACAAACGGAAAAGGTGTTATCAGCGGAGATGTCACAACCGATGCCACTGGCGTTGCCACCTTTGCTGTAGGCGTGTCTCAAGGTAAAGACTTAGAGGATTGCACCCTGACGGTGGACGGCAACAACATCGAGATGCCAACGAAGACGACCGAGGCTGGCCACATCTACAACATCAGCCGCCCTGTACATGGCGTCGTCTGGAATTCTACCGACATGAGTAGTATTGTTCTTTCTGCAGGTTCAATAGAAATCAGGGGCATCACATTAGCGTGTGATGATTTGGCTGGGTTCACAGGGTCCACCCTTTACTCCATGTCTGGCAATATTTCATTCACATCATCTAAGGGCAACATCAAGAAAATCGAAATAAACCACAGCGGATATAGTACGTGGTATGGTGCAGAAGGTTTTCCTGGCTGGCCAAGTGATTATGAGGCAGATAGTGGAACGTTCACCTGGGAAGGTACGTCCACTGATAAGGTCGAACTGCCAGAAACTGATGGTTGGGGCCAAATAGATGGCGTCACCTCCATCGTATTCACGCTTGAGTGACTCATGCTCACAGGGGGGGGCGGCCCCGAAAGCCACGGCGCGGACGCCGCCGCCCTCCTTTTTCTAAAGCCTCTCCGCCATTGGCGGACTCGTTGATCGCAGTCAACGGCTTCAAATCAGAAAATAAACTCGTTGATCGCAGTCAATGGCTCTAAATCAGAAAATAAACTCGTTGATCGCAGTCAATGGCTCTAAATCAGAAAATAGACT
>DJWZ01000015.1:0-5174 GCA_002449535.1 Prevotellaceae bacterium UBA7017
TTGGTTCTTGCCATAACCTAATGGTGCTGCTCCGCTCTTCCAACTGTTGTCGTCATATTCTACAGAGTTCCATCCGGTGTTGTCAAGACTTGTGCCGTTGTCGTTATACTTCCATGTGTCTGTTGATGTGATAATGGTCTTTTCAGAACCGGTCTCCAATCCTTTCCATCCTACGAAGCGATAGCCTGCTGGGGCATCTGCCTCCAAAGTGACAGGAGCATATACATAGCCGTCAAATTTTCCTGTTGGTACTGCCATTCCGTTCATTGTGATGCTGGCACCCTCGATGTTGCTGCCAAAGGTTGCCTGCTGCTTTGCTGCGGAGGTGAGGCTTTGACTCTTGATGTGGTCCATTACATTGCTGTTCCACGATTTGTTGAGGGTAGCCTTGATGGTATTTGCTGTTCCGGAAGGATCAATATATCCTCCTTGTGAGAGGTATGCTGCCATTTCGTCAACAATACTCTGTACGCGTTCAGGGGTATATATCGAACCACCCATGATACACATAGCATCTACCAGTTGCTTCTTGAAAACGGCATTGTTGAGCAAATTCTTTACTATGGTGACAAGTTCTATCTCTTTCGTCAGTCGTTTGTCTGTAAGACTTGTCGAGGTGGAGTAGTCATATCCGTACAACTTGTCAAAGGTGTAGTTCTGCTTACCCATGAAGGTGGATATTCCTGATGTGGTATTAAGGGCACCGTCAAGGTCGAATATTACAAAGCGGAATTTTCCGTCATTCTGATCCCTGAAAGCCTTTACGTTATTCTGTGGCCAGTCCCAGTTGCCAATATAAAATTCTACGGCAAGGTAGTTGATAAATTCATTTATATCCAATAGTTTGCCAATTTCCTCGTATGTGTCTGCATTTGCAGCATTCTTGGATAGGTCGTACAGTCTTTCCCAAGCTTCTCTTGTACCTTCTTTCTGTACGTAGCCAGAGTCTGGACAAACCTCAAACTGGTCCATCTCGTCTGTATCAATGCCATAGTTTGCAGAACCATAGTGTTTGTTGTTTGGCTCTCGCATATTCAGTACGGCGTATGGCTCACCGTTAAAGTAAATATGTACTGGCTGCCAAGCCTGATGGTCTATATACAGTCCTGAGCGTGCCACTATTTCCTGCAGGGCTGCATCCTTTATGCGGCAGCCTGTGTCGTTGCCACCGTTACGTATCTGCAGAGTCTTGCTCTTTAGGAAAGGTTTGTCTTTCCAGAATTGGTATGGGAAATAGTTTTGGTCGTAGTATATCTTGTTGGCTTTCAGCTTGAAAGAATGTGGGCTCCATGCACGGCTCCAGCCTCCGCAGACGCTCATGTTACACTCTTGGTTTACGACGCTTTTGCCATCTGTTGTAATATACTCCATGTTGACAGGTCTGTCCCAATCCATGTTCCAGTTTGCCTGATATGCCACACCATTTCCCGGGCGTCCGTTGCCGCTGGGTTCAAACAGGGCGATGTCGCTTCCAAAGATATGTCGTGGGTCTGTTACGACAGAGATGATAGGGAATGGTTCGTTGCCATTATTTAATATAAAGGAGCGAGATACTACGTTACTTGGCAACATTCCTTCTTGAAAGGCACGGAAGCGATATGTCGCTGTCCTGTCTGTCTCAAAGTGGCCGTTTGTGCTGATATATCCATTTGTCTGGGTCGGGGTGCTGCCGTCTAAGGTGTAGCGAAGTGTTGCTCCACTTGGAACAGTAACACTGAATGATACAGTACCTTCAAAGAGTCCTCCTTCCCTGCTTACTGTAGGAGTCGCTGTTTGTGCTTGGGCGAAACTGCCGCCGTTGTTGCTCTGCTCGGGAGTAGGATTGCCTGTATATCCCCATTCCTCTCCGCCGTCAGTCTTGCGGGCATACGATATGCGAGGCATGGCGGCTGGATATGTGACGGAGGCGTATGGGGTAGTTCCGTCGCTCAGGATGATTGTGCCACCTTTTGTGTCCAACTTGTCATTTATCTGACGATAGGAATTTGGGGTGAATACCTCATAATGGTCATAACTGATGACTGCATATCCGTGAGGAGCTACATATCCGTAATAGTCAACCAACTTATGCTGCCTTAGGTTTGCAGGATCACTACTTACGTAAAGACCTCCCAAATCGATAACCTTGTCAGTAGGGTTATACACCTCAAACCATGTGCCATAGTTGCATGAGGCATCAAGGAAAACGTCTATGTTGTTTGCCATTACCTCGTTGATGATGAGGTCTTTAGCACTGCCGTATTCTAAGGTTCCGTAATATTCCAGTTTTAAATCTCCGAAGCATGACCAGTCATCTTGAATGTATATATTCTTCTCCAGTCCTATGGTTAACATTCCGTCATTACCTACCTGAAACTCCAAGGTGTTTTTGTAGTAACCTTGGTCAAACCAATAGCGGGCTGACGCCATATCGTTCGGAATATATTTCCGTTGCATCCAATTACCTACTTGGGTAGCGGCTCCGCCATAGTTGGTGTCTGAAGCACCGCTACTGATAGGTGGCAGTTTTGTGGAATAGTTGTTTACGGAAGTGTTACAGTATAATGTGGCATTTTGCGAATCGCTATAGTTGTTGTTGGTGTATAATGAGTAGTCGTCGTTGGAAGTGCCTATGCGATAGAAGCCATACAATGTAACACGATACCTTCCTGCTGGCAGTCCTGTAACCTCCTGAGACTTCGTGAAGTTCATATTCCAATATTCGGCATTTTTGTATCCCATGTTGACATTCCAAAAGTTAGTGCCTTGCCAACAGGAATTGCCCTGCATGAAATCAGCATTTTTGACATAAAGGCTGGTGACATCTGTCCACATCTGTGCACTTGCTATTGCGCTAAGCACACACATCAATAAAATTGTGTAAAATCTGTTGAATTTCATATCGTAAACATTGAATATTGAACCTTCGACCTTTATTTTCTTCCGAAGTCTGCAGGGATTTCTCCCCATTCTCTTGTGTCCCATTTTACTATCGGAACCCTGAAGGAGTGTGTCTTGAGCCATTTCTCGGCTCTCTCTACCAGCTCCCATGCTTTTTGTGTCTCGGGAGTGCGTTCCAGATTCGTCTTGCATTGCATGCGTCTCACCCATGCCTGTCCGCTAACGGAATCGGTATATATGGTATATCCTTTCAGACCTCGTTGCTCCATGAGTGCCATAGCATGTACTATGGCGAGGAATTCCCCAATGTTGTTGGTGCCCTTTATAGGACCGAAATGGAATACCACTTCTTTCGTGGTCAAATCCACTCCTCTGTATTCCATCGGTCCCGGATTACCAGAACATGCTGCATCAACAGCCCAAGCGAGAGCGGCCCCCATCTACATCCTTTCTGGCACTTCGATGCCCAGGAGGGACATGCCGTTCTTTATTGTCTTTGCCACATTCTTTGCAAGTGCCAGACGCATCTGCTTCAACTCCTGTGTCTCAGCACCCAAGATAGAGTAGTCATGATAGAACTGGTTGAAAGCCTTTGTCAACTCATAGCAGTAGTTTGCTATGCCGGAAGGACTGTAATCCTTTCCTGCCTGTGCTACAGCAGCGCCATATTCGCTCATCTTCTGTATCAGGGCTATCTCCTTCTCGTTGAGGGCGATGTCTGCATCTGCCTTTGCTACAAGACCTTCTGCCTCTGCTTTTCTCAAGATGCTTCTGATGCGGGCATAGGTATATTGTATGAAAGGTCCTGTATTGCCGTTGAAGTCAATTGACTCTTCCGGATTGAAGAGCATATTCTTTCTGGCATCAACCTTCAGGATGAAGTATTTCAGTGCTCCCATACCTACTATGCGGGCTATCTCTTTGCGCTCCTCGTCGCTCATGTCGGTAAACTTACCCAACTCTTGCGAAGTCTTCAGAGCATCATCCACCATCAGCTGCATCAGGTCGTCAGCATCTACTACAGTACCTTCCCTCGACTTCATCTTGCCGTTTGGCAGCTCTACCATGCCGTATGAGAAGTGTACGAGGTCCTTGCCCCATTTGAAGCCTAATTTGTCGAGCAATATTGAGAGTACCTGGAAGTGGTAGTTCTGTTCGTTGCCCACAACATATATCATCTGGTCGATAGGGTAGTCCTGGAAACGCAGCTTTGCCGTTCCTATATCCTGTGTCATATATACAGAAGTGCCGTCGGAACGCAGGAGCAGTTTCTCGTCAAGTCCCTCGCCTGTGAGGTCTGCCCATACAGAGCCGTCGTCTCTTCTGTAGAAGAGCCCTTTCGCCAGACCTTCTTCTACCTTTTCCTTGCCCTCCAGATAGGTGTCGCTTTCGTAGTATATCTTGTCAAAACCCACTCCTAAAGCCTTGTATGTCTCGTCGAAGCCAGCATATACCCATTCATTCATCTTACGCCACAAAGCACGCACCTCTGGGTCGTTCTGCTCCCATTTCACGAGCATCTCGTGAGCCTCCTTTATGAGGGGCGCCTCATTCTTGGCTTCCTCTTCCGACATACCTTTCGCCATGAGTTCCTTCACTTCTTCGCGATAGTGCTTGTCGAAGGCTACGTAATAGTCGCCAATGAGGTGGTCGCCTTTCTTGCCTGACGATTCGGGTGTCTCTCCATTGCCCCATTTCAGCCAAGCTAACATCGACTTACAGATGTGTATGCCTCTGTCGTTGACAATGTTTGTCTTTACCACCTTGTTGCCGTTGGCAGTCATTATCTGTGCCAAAGACCACCCCAAGAGGTTGTTCCTTACATGTCCCAGGTGGAGGGGCTTGTTGGTGTTAGGAGAAGAATATTCTATCATCACTAATGGCGACTTCTCCGTAACAGGCTTTTCGCCATAATGAGGATTGGCGTCTATCTCTTTCAGCACGTCTATCCATGCGTTTCCTCCGATAGAGAGATTCAGGAACCCCTTCACTACGTTATATCCGCTAACGGCAGGGCAGTGATCCTTCAGGTATTGTCCTATCTCTTCAGCAGTTGCCTCAGGGGCTTTCTTTGACATCTTCAGAAATGGGAATACCACGAGAGTCAGGTTGCCCTCAAACTCTGCCCTCGTCTTCTGCAGGGCAGCCAACTTCTCAGGAATCTCCTGACCGTATAATTCTTTTATGGCAGCAATCACCGCCAGCTGTATCTGTTTTTCCACTTGCTTTTATTGAACATTGAAAATTGAACATTGAACATTATTTCCCCCTCCCTTGGGAGGGTCGGGGTGGGG
>DJWZ01000015.1:5241-5817 GCA_002449535.1 Prevotellaceae bacterium UBA7017
GGGGTGGGGTCGCTCATCCCACTATTGATCCCGGCTTCACTTCCGTCGATGTGGTAGTAACTGACAGTGAACCGTCAAAATTCACAGCCGAGAGAATCATTCCCTGACTCTCTTCGCCCATCATCTTGCGAGGCTCGAAGTTTGCCACAAAGAGCACCTGCTTGCCTACCAGCACCTGTGGGTCCTCATAGTATGCAGCAATGCCGCTCAGGATGGTGCGACCTTCTGGGGTTCCGTCGTCGATGTGGAACTTCAGCAGCTTCTTTGATTTCTTCACCTTCTCACATTCTGTCACGAGACCTACGCGGATGTCAAGCTTCTCGAATGTGTCGAAATCTACATTTGCCTTTATTGGTTCTGGCTCAAAGTCTGTTGCCTCGTTAGCCTTCTTGGTGTCCTCCAGTTTCTTCAGCTGTGCCTCTATCACGCTGTCTTCAATCTTCTCGAACAACAGTGATGGCTCGTTGAGCTGCTTGCCTGCTGTCAGTATGTCCATGCTGCCAAGCTGCTCCCATGAGAAGTTGTCCATTGCCAGCATCTCTCTGAGATTCTTGCTGCTGAAAGGCAGGAATGGCT
>DJWZ01000121.1 GCA_002449535.1 Prevotellaceae bacterium UBA7017
ATTAAAGCCGTATGCTTGCATAACTGCCCTATCATTGTCCTGATGTGCTTTGCGTAGTTCTACTGGCATAGTAAGGTCATCATAAAGGTCTGCCAAAGAAGAATCAGGATATTTGGCACGAGCATCAAGAATGGCTTGCGCTGTTTTCTCTATCTTTGCCTTTTGTTCTTCAGAAGGAGAAGGCCAAGGGAAGTTGTTGTAAACAATATCCTTAGAATAGCGATAGCGCATCTCTAATCTTCCACATACTGCACGCATCCAAGCCATGTGGACATTACTTTCAAGAACACCTAAATGGTAAAGAGTGGCATCGGGAATGATTTGAACAAGATTCGTAGGAATTATATCTGCATTTAAAAACCCCATAGGAATATAGCGACGACGTTCAGAAGATACTGCAGGAACAATTATGTAGGTTGCAGGATTCAGTTGTTCTCTAAATAGATGTGGGGTCATCGCCAGTTTTCTTCTTCCTTCGTCAGGGGCATTTTCTCTATCTTCTTTACATGCTTGAATGCGTTTCATAACAAGAGGCATTTGACGTAATTCTGATGGCGAAACGCCAACCAACCACAAGCACCATCTTTCTTTGTAATTAATAAACTCGGCAGCTCCAAGCAATTTTTTGATATATGGTTTAGAAGCAGGCTCCTGCTTTACAAAATCTGCATAATCTTTTGCTTCTATAATTAAATGTCCCCCATCAGCTGGTCTGTTTCCTGTTACCATTTCCGGAACATTACATATCGGCAATTTACGACTTTCCACAAATACATCAGGCGCATCTATAAGATATGCATTTATATTTTGAGCTTTCTTTTCTTTCTCATTATCATAAATAACCTTTGGAACATCCAAATTACTGAAGCCTACAATAACACAATGAACATGTGCCTTTAAAGATGCTTCACTATCCCATCGGAAGGTACGATGAGCAAAATCAATATGAATATCAAACAGGTCTTTCAAAGGTTTCCAAATTGCTGCAACTTGCTCTCCCTGTGTGATACTATTTGTTGATACAAGAGCTGCACGAGTTTTTTGAATATGAACCAACTGAGCTGCTTTGTAATACCAGCCAGCAACGTAGTCTATTTTGCCCGCTGTTTTATATGGTTTACCTTTTCTATCAATGAACACCTTCAATATATCATCCTTCTGCTCTTTACTCTGCAAAGAATATCCAACAAATGGAGGATTACCTATAATGTAGTCATAGTGGACTTGATAACGTACTGTGTCGGATTTTGCTTCACCATCAAAATGAGGAGTTACAATATTTACCTCGTCATATTCAATAGGCTCGCTTGCCATCAACGATTCTGGCTCAACAATCAAGTGAACATTCTTTGCATAGATAGTTGGGATATCTCTTTTCACCTCTATGATGTCCCAGTCCATTCTCAACGCATTTCCTTCTCGAATATTGTGATATGCTTTTAATGGAAGGAAATCTATATCTTGTTTGATGATTTTTTCTGTTTCAGCTAACATCTGTGCCTCACTTATCCAAAGGGCTGTGGTGGCAACAGTTACTGCAAAGTCATTTATCTCTATACCATAGAACTGCTGAATGCTTACCTTTATAGGATTTACAAAAGCACCCATCATAGTCTGTCCATGATAACGTTCACGGATGGCTTCATTCTCCAATCGGCGAAGTGACAGATATGTTTCTGTAAGGAAGTTTCCTGAGCCACAGGCTGGGTCGAGGAAGGTAAGAGATGCCAAACGTTCCTGATAGGCATCGAGTTTCTTAATGCGTTGTTTTTCAACCTTTTCCTCAAGAATTTCGTCTAGTTCTCTGCGCAAATCATTCAAGAATAGAGGGTCTATGACCTTATGGATATTCTCTATACTTGTGTAGTGCATGCCACCACTACGACGAGTTTCAGGATTGAGAGTCGATTCAAAGACAGCTCCAAATATGGTTGGAGATATCTCGCTCCAGTCGAAGTCAAGACTTGCATTCTGCAACAAGGTTTGTTTGAGTCCTTCCGTAAATTGTGGTATTTCTATTTCCTCTTCAAACAAGCCGCCATTAGTATATGGAAATGCTTTCAAATCTTCTTGCAGGTACTTGCTGCGCTTTTCCTGTGGTGTGTTCAGCACTTCAAAGAGATCACGCAATGCTCTACGTAAATCCTTTGCTTCGTATGTTTTCAAGAAATCGTGAAACTGGTCATGCGTGAACACCCCTGCATCTTCTGCATATAGACAGAACACTATGCGGACACAAAGAATATTCAGCCATCTCTGAGCTTCTAGAGAATTGTCATCATATTGTTTCAACAAAGCGTCATATATTCTGCCGACTATCTCACCAGCCTGCATAGACACTTCCATCTCCTTGCTTAGGTGTTCACTCTTCACATCTACCAAGAACTGAAGACGATAGTATTCCTTGCTAAGGTTTTTCAGCAATATCTGTTCTGGCTCACCATTAGGCTGCTCCATGTCATATACCAAGAACTCAGAGAAATTGCATGTCACTATCCAGCGAGGGTGTTCTGACAGTGGCATATTGGCAACATATTTCTTTGCCTGCTGGAAGGGATTGAGCACAGAACCATCACTTTGGACAATACCCTTGCGCAAGTCTTTGCCCAACGATTTCTGCTCTATCAGTACTTTCGTGGCACTGATATGTCCATCTATGAAGTTAGTGGCATCTACTTGTTTTACCTGTTCCTCAAACCTTATGAAGTCCGCAATGTTCTTTACACCATACACATTGGTCAGCAAGTCTATCCAGAACGTCTGAGCCTCTCCACGCTCATAGCCTTTGCCTTCCCAACGCTCTGCAAACTTTGCAGCAGCCAATGCCATTTGTTTATCTGTCTTCATTATAAATAATAGTGTGCAAACTTATGCTTTGTTTTTAGATTTGTAGTATATATCTGCGGCAAAATTATAAAAAACTTACAACACTACAAAAATTTTCACCTGATATTTTCCTGAAAAGAGTATTTTTGCGTTTTCCCCTCACCTCTCACTCTGTATGGCTGCAAGTCCCATAAACACTGGGCTCAAACTGAGTGAGGGGTACTTCTCACCTCTCACCCACCCCTCATGCTC
>DJWZ01000146.1:0-160 GCA_002449535.1 Prevotellaceae bacterium UBA7017
CTTACAACGACTTCGAGTGTCAGGAGTTCACGCTGTCCTATATTCTTTGTCTGACGAACGCCACGAACACCAGAGATAATCTGCTTCACATCCTCGAAGAGCGGCAGCAGTTCTTCCTCTTCCTTGCTCAATGGGTCGAGACTGAAGACATCAACCATCA
>DJWZ01000146.1:286-5366 GCA_002449535.1 Prevotellaceae bacterium UBA7017
GGATGTATGATATGCAGCAGTTTGTCGAATATCTGCAGGGTAGCATCATAGGTAGCCTTGTCGATAGGCTGCTGATATGCTGGCTTAATCATCTCAAGATACCATCCGGAGAAGTCGTCTGTGAAGAGTTTGAAGGCACACATCAGAGCATCGTTGAGACGATACTTTGAGAAGTGGTCGTTTATCTCTGCATAGACAGCCTTTATCCTGGCATTCATCCATACTACAGACTTCGCATTGCTATCTTCCTGCTTTGCATCAACAGTCTCCCATCCCTGAACCAGACGGAAGGCATTCCACATCTTGTTACAGAAAGCCATACCCTGTGCACAAAGGGCATCATCATAGAGGATGTCATTACCTGCCGGAGCAGCAAGCATCATGCCCATGCGGACGCCATCAGCGCCATATTTTGCAATCAAGTCGAGAGGGTCTGGGGAATTGCCCAATGACTTACTCATCTTGCGTCCCAGCTTGTCACGAACAATACCGGTGAAATATACATTCTTGAAAGGTATCTCGTGCTGATATTCACAACCAGCCATTATCATTCTTGCTACCCAGAAGAAGATGATATCAGGACCTGTTACGAGGTCGCTTGTCGGATAGTAGTAGTTTATCTCTTCATTTCCTGGGTTGTTGATGCCGTCAAACAGAGATATAGGCCACAGCCATGATGAGAACCATGTATCGAGGGCATCCTCGTCACGTCTCAGCTGGTCAACAGAAGTGATAGAAGCATCTATCTTCTTAGCTTTCTCAAGAGCCTCTTCCTGTGTCAAAGCTACTACATAGCGTTCTTCGCCATCCTCTGTCTCTGGCAGGAAGTATGCCGGGATGCGATGTCCCCACCACAGCTGACGAGAGATACACCAGTCCTGAATATTCTCAAGCCAGTTCTTGTATGTTGTGACATACTTTGATGGATAGAACTTCAGTTTTCCTTCAAGCACTGGTGGCAGAGCGATGTCAGCCATGTGCTTCATGCTTAGGAACCACTGCTTACAGAGGCGTGGCTCTACGGCTGTGTCCTGATTGCGCTCAGAATATCCTACCTTATTGTCATAATCCTCTATGCGCTCCAGGAGTCCAGCCTTTTCGAGGTCTATTGCAATCTGCTTGCGGACATCCATTCTGTCTTGTCCTACATACATGCCAGCAGCCTCAGAAATAGTGCCGTCAGGATTGAAGATATCTATTATTTCGAGATTGTGTATCTTACCTAAGTTATAGTCATTGACATCATGTGCAGGAGTAACCTTCAGACAGCCAGTACCAAACTCTATGTCAACATATCTGTCTTCTATTACAGGAATCACTCTGTTTACCAAAGGAACTATAACCTTGTGTCCCTTGAGCCACTGGTTCTTTGGGTCCTTAGGGTTGATACACATTGCTGTATCACCCATGATGGTCTCTGGACGTGTTGTGGCAACAACAGCATAGTAGCCCTTCTCGTCCTTATGAATGACGTTTCCTTCTTGTTCGAGGTTCGCAAGGTTTTCTTGGTCTGCCACATAATACTTCAGGTGGTAGAGTTTTGACTTCTCCTCATGGTATATCACCTCCTCGGTAGAAAGCACTGTCTGCGCCTTCGGGTCCCAGTTCACCATTCTGAGTCCACGATAGATGTAGCCCTTGTTATAAAGGTCCACAAACACCTTCATGACAGACTCTGAACGTATCTCGTCCATAGTGAATGCAGTTCTGTCCCAATCGCATGAAGCACCCAGTTTACGCAGCTGCTTGAGGATGATGCCACCATGTTCCTCTTTCCAAGCCCACGCATGCTTCAGGAACTCTTCGCGTGTAAGGTCGCTCTTCTTGATGCCTTCCTTTGCCAGCTTGGCAACCACCTTTGCCTCTGTAGCAATAGAAGCATGGTCTGTGCCAGGCACCCAGCAGGCATTCTTGCCGTCAAGACGAGCCTTACGGATAAGGATATCTTGAATAGTATTGTTGAGCATGTGTCCCATGTGCAGGACACCTGTTACGTTTGGTGGTGGGATAACTATAGTGTAAGGCTCCCTGCAGTCTGGTTTAGAAGCAAAGAGCTTGTTGTCCATCCAATACTGATACCATCTTGACTCCACTTCCTGTGGAGAATACTTTGTCGCTAATTCCATTTATATTTTAATATCTTAATTTCTTAACTCTTAACTTTTAACTCTTAATACACCCTCAACAAGTCTCCAGGTCTTGGAACATAGTCTGGTGAAAGGTTGTTCTTCTTATATATATATTTCAGGCGGATGCCGTAAAGCTGTGCTATGTCATAGACGCTCTCATTGGGTTTCACCACATGAGGTCTGTTCTTATACATTTTCTCAGCCTTTGAGCGTTTCTTCTCCATATATATAATATCGCCCTTGCTAAGGACATCGTTCTTGTCGCGTTCGTTATACTTTGCCAGTTTACGATAGCTTACCCCTACCTCTCTCGAAAGAGCCTTGAATGTCTCTCCGCCATTGGCAACGAGATAGTAATTCTTGTTGCGGTAGTATATGCGATGATTTGCATAATGCCCCGAAGTATTGGCGCCGGCATGTGTTGCTATGAATTTGTCGAACTTCTTGGCATAGTCATATTCCGTGAGGTTATAGAGTTCTATGAGGTCAATCAGTTTGTCGGCATATTGTGGGTTTGTAGCATATCCACAGGCTTTCAGTCCTCTCGCCCACCCCTTGTAATCTGTTATCTTCAGGCTGAAAAGCGATTTGTATCTGGGACGCAGCAGGAACTTGCTATGGTCCTCGAAACTCTCTCTGGCATTGTCATATACCCTGAAGCAGTCGTCCCTCATGTCATCATCCTTATAAAAGCGTTTTCCCGTCCATTCATTATGGCACTTGATGCCAAAATGGTTGTTTGACGATACTGTCAGCACGCTTCTGCCTGCCCCACTCTCGAGAATTCCCTGTGCCAAAGTGATAGAAGCAGGTATTCGATGTTTCATCATCTGCTCTATGGCAACGTCCTTATACCTATTTATATAGTCTTCATACACGCTGTTTCTCCTTTGTGCCATAGAAGTAATGGTACAAAGCAGAAAAGCAAAGTATAATATAATTCTCTTCATAAATAAAAAAACGGTGCTCAACCATTGTGGTCGAACACCGTTGTGGTAGTGGGTACGGGAGTCGAACCCGTGTACCCGGCGTGAGAGGCCGGTATCCTAGGCCACTAGATGAACCCACCGTCTTCGCGTGCCTTCTCAAGAATCTGGTGCGGAAGGTGGGGGATTCGAACCCCCGGTACGGTAACCCGCACGTCAGTTTAGCAAACTGGTGGTTTCAGCCACTCACCCAACCTTCCTCTTCTGCTCGAGTTGGTTGTCAAACCGACACCTTTTCTTTCAAAAGCGAGTGCAAAGGTATAAAAAATATTTTACACTAACAAATTTTTTTGCATTTTTTTTCAAATAAACTTGCAATCTTCAATTTTCAATGCTCAATTTTCAATAGTTCCTTCACCTCTTTCTCTATATCTTCCATCTTATCCATCGGTTCATAACGCTTCAGGACCTTGCCATCACGAGAAACAAGGAATTTCGTGAAATTCCACTTTATGTCCGAGCTCTTGTCATAGTCAGGATTTTTCTTTTTCAGCATATTGTCGAGCCGATTTCCCATCTTGTCATTTTTGTCAAAGCCCTTAAAACCTTGCTGTTCCTTCAGATATTTATAAAGAGGTATCTCATTCGCCCCATTAACGTCAATCTTGTCAAACTGCGGGAAATGGATATCGAAGTTTGCCGTGCAGAAAGTATGTATCTCCTCTATGCTGCCAGGCGCCTGCGCCCCAAACTGGTTGCAAGGAAAGTCAAGAATCTCAAATCCCTCCTTATTATATTTCTCATACAGAGCCTCCAGTTCCTTATACTGAGGAGTAAAGCCACACTTCGTAGCAGTATTCACAATCAGCAGCACCTTTCCTTTATAATCAGAAAGCGATACCTCCTTGCCTAAGTCATTCTTCACCTTAAAATCATAAACACCCTCAGCAACACAACCCAGCATACAAGCCATCATTGCCATACAAGCAACAAGTCTTTTCATAATTCTATTTTAATTTATTTTAATCTACAGATACAATACATACAAGCCGTCAGCTGCACTTTTAATGTATGGTTTCATAAATGGGAACGCAGCCTCAAGTGCTCCCAATTCTTTTGCTAATGGCATTGCTGTAAACCCTAAGTCCGCAAGTTCTTTTGGATTAAGTTGACCATACAAGAAAGTCAACAAAAGGAAATACGGATATTTGCCATTATTCTCCATACGCTTATCTACATTCAGGAAAGTTTTGCCGATGTAGTTTCCTGCATTTGTACGGTAGGCTATAATCAAAGCTGCCCTCATGTAGATAAGTCCGCTCTTGTCAGACACATCATCACAGCCCTCTATGAATTTAGCCATATCAGGCGGTGCAAATCTCTTGAATATCGGCTGTTCGCTTTCATGAAAAAGAATTTTTGCAATCTCTACATCAGGATTTTCAGACATTGTTTTACCCTTATAAGGACGGAAACGTTCTCTCATGCGCTTTAACACATGATTGTTTATAGACAAGAAGTATGGTGGTCCGAATCGTAATCCACGAAGAAAATATATAGTACGTAATCCATTTTCACGTTCTACTATACAGTGTATTCGGCATGTCCAAAATATTTTTGAGCCATTTTTAGGACGACATAGTATCAGGGCAAACCATTTGTTATAATTCTTTGAACGTATATAACAGTCAAAGATTGCTTTTTCGTGCCCTTTTCCCTGTCTGGTCAATTCCTTGCATTTCTTCTCGGCAAGACTCTTTGCTTTGCGCTTTATACCTTGATAGTCATCCAAAAGTTCCTTTAGTATTTCCTCTTCTGTATATGTCGGTAGTATCATGTTAGTTCTTAGTTCTCAATTCTATGTTTATTCCATCTTCCCTCAGACATAATCCTGTTCCTGTAACATACTTGTCTCGTAGTTAAAACCTGTGATTACTTAGTCTTTTCCTTATACTTCTTAAACAATTCTGCTACACATTGGCTTTCTGTCATTGTTTTTACATTAAAGCCGTATGCTTGCATAAC
>DJWZ01000105.1 GCA_002449535.1 Prevotellaceae bacterium UBA7017
AGAGATATATAAGGCATCCTCCAAAAAGAAGAGCAAATATGAGGACAAGTTTAAGTTTGAGCCAGACAATTATAACTACAGCATAGCAGACAAAAAAGATGGCTACCTCATCACCATCAAGGCAAAGAAGGGTGTTGACGGCGTGAAAGAAGCCCGCATACTGCTCGATAAGCGCACCCGCGCCCCAAAAAGCCTGAAGATAAAGGTGGCATTTTTCTGGGCTACCATACATATCTCCAACTTCCAGTCAGGCAATCTTGACGACAGCCTCTTCGTATTCCCCAAAGCAAAGTTCGCAGGCTATGATTTCATAGATAAACGGGACGAAGATTAAAAAGGGTTGACTTTCGCTAAGACAGAAGTCAAGGTGGCAGGAAATATTCCCGCCTTGGGAACAAAATCTTCCCACACTGGGAGTAAAAACATTCCCGCCGTGGGTTATCGTATCTTTAGGACGCTTTCACAAAGCGAAGCGACTGAAAGAATTTTTTTGTTGCCTGGTAGGCAGATTATTGAAAAATAAGGGCAGATGATTGAATCGTAAAGGCTGGTTATTGAAAATTAAACGTCATTTGTTGAAAGACCTAACATCGTTTTCCGAAGAAGTCCCTGTTTATAGGCGATTCGGGCGTTTTTGATGCCTTAAAGAGGTAACATAAGACCTAACAAAAAGGTAACATAACACCTAACATAAACCTAACATCGGTTTTGACTTCACAACATCGATAAGGCAGCATTTGATGTTACCTCTCATGTTACCTTTATGTTAGGTCTATGTTAGGTATCATGTTAGGTCTTTAGACTTGTTTTGCAACCTTAAAGGTCTGAATATCAGTTGCTTGATAATTTTGGATGTTAGGTATTTAAGAAAAATGTCAATAAAAATTTTGTGGTATTGGAAATTTTTAATAATTTTGTGGGCGAATATATCTACTAACGAGTAGTCACAAATTGACATAAAAAAGGCGAGTTGCCCCGCCTTGAATGTTTTCACAACGGAATAATCCTTATTGTGATTTGCTAAAATTTAGTGCTGCAAAAGTAAGAATAAAATTTAAATCCACCAAATAATTTCAAGAAAAATATCTTTATTCTATGAAAAATATATTAGGTTTAGACTTGGGAACCAACAGTATTGGTTGGGCATTACTTTCTGTTGACGAAGATGATAACATCATAAAACCACAAATAAAGTTAGGCAGTAGGATAATTCCTATGAGCCAAGATGTTCTTGGTAAATTCGATAGTGGCGTAACGGAGTCACAAACAGCCCAACGAACGCAATATAGGGGCGTGCGCAGACTGCGCGAAAGATGCTTGTTGCGTCGTGAAAGACTATTGCGTGTTTTGCATACACTAAATATGCTACCAGAACATTTTGATAACTCTATAGGTTGGAATAAAAACGATAACAAGACCTATGGAAAGTTCAAAGATGCCAGCGAGCCGAAGATAGCTTGGAGGAAGAATGAGAATGGGAAAATGGAGTTCGTTTTTATGTCCTCTTTCCTGGAAATGCTTGATGATTTTGCAGAGCATCAGCCTGAATTAGTTGCTGATGGCAAGAAAGTTCCCTTGGATTGGACGATATACTACCTGAGAAAGAAAGCACTCTCACAAGCCATTAGTAAGCAAGAGTTAGCTTGGATACTTCTAAACTTTAACCAAAAGAGGGGCTATTACCAACTGAGAGGTGAGGATGAGGAGGAACACTCTGACTTAAAGAAAGAAGAATATTACACCCTTAAGGTGGTAGGAGTAGAGGCTACTGATGAAAAGCGAGGTAATGACACATGGTATAACATACACCTTGAAAATGGTTGGATATATCATCGCTCCAGTAAGGTGCCACTAAACGATTGGAAAGGTAAGGTAAAGGAATTTATTGTTACTACCGAATATGAACCTGATGGAACAGTAAAAACAGATAAAGAAGGAAAAGAAAAACGTTCATTTAGAGCGCCTAAGGATGATGACTGGAATCTTCAGAAGAAACGTGTTGAGTCAAATATAGAGTCTTCGGGCAAAACTGTTGGAACTTATATTTATGATACTTTGCTCGCTATGCCTTCGGAGAAAATTCGTGGCAAGTTGGTTAGGGTGGTAGAGCGTAATTTTTATAAGCAAGAGTTG
The DNA here is from genome assembly GCA_002449535.1 of Prevotellaceae bacterium UBA7017. GTDB lineage: Bacteria > Bacteroidota > Bacteroidia > Bacteroidales > Bacteroidaceae > Prevotella. Next base: position 2,134 of record DJWZ01000105.1, read on the forward strand.
TTGGCAATCCTCAAGAAACAAGTCGAATATATACCAGAATTAACAAACAAGGATTTGTTAGAGGCTTGTATAAAAGAACTTTACGCAAGCAATACAGCACATCAAGACAGTTTGCGTAGAAAGGATTTGACGTATCTGCTCGTTAACGATTTGTTGTTCTATCAAAGACCCTTGAAGAGCAAGAAATCTTTGATATCTGACTGTCCTTATGAACAATATGAATATATTGACAAAGAAACAGGGGAGGTGAAAACGCAGCACATAAAGTGCATCGCAAAGTCAAATCCCTACTATAACGAGTTCCGCGTATGGCAATTTGTTCAAAATCTACGTTTGTATAACAGGGGTATAAACGAAGAGGAAGTAACTTCGCAATATCTAAAAGATGAATATGATTATGAACGTTTGTTCCATTTCCTTAATGACAGAAAGGAAATCACGCAGGAAGCCTTGCTGAAAGAATTCTTCTCAATAAAAAAGTCAAAGGGCAAAGATGCGAAATATCCCTTACGTTGGAACTATGCAGAAGATAAATCATATCCTTGCAACACAACACGTTCTATACTGCTGAACTCATTGCGGAAGTCTGGCATAGATACGGAGTTACTTAAAGATGGAAATATAGAATATCGTTTGTGGCATCTCCTGTATTCTGTGGAAGATAAGAATGAGGTTGATGGCGCCCTAAAAAACTTTGCTTGCGAGAATAATCTGCCAGACACCTTTGTGGAGGTCTTCAAGAAAATACCATCGTTTAAAAAAGAATATGGAGCTTATTCTGAAAAAGCCATAAAGAAACTGCTGTCCGTAATGCGTATGGGAAGTATGTGGCATGAGGAAGATATTCCTGAAAGTGTAGATGCAATAATCAGTGGTGAGATAGATGATAAAATTGCAGCGAGGGTTTCACGCAGCGGTTATACTTTCCCCTCTAAGCAGTCATGCAAAGGACTGCCTGAGTGGTTGGCATGCTATGTAGTATATGGCAGACATTCTGAAGCAAGCGACATAGAAACATGGGAGAAACCAGAAGACCTCGCTTATTATATTCGTAATTTCAAGCACCACTCATTGCGAAATCCAATAGTGGAACAGTGTATTCTTGAAACATTGCGCACTGTGCATGACATCTGGCAGAAGTATGGCAAGATTGATGAGATACACATAGAGTTAGGCAGGAGCATGAAGAACCCTGCCAATATTCGCAAGGAAATAACCGAACGTATTCAAAGAAACGAGAACACCAATCTGCGTATAAAACAACTGCTCCTTGAATTGAAGAATGATGCTAACATCAAAGATGTCCGTCCTCACTCTCCGATGCAGCAAGAAATATTACGCATTTATGAAGAAGGTGCCTTGCAAGAGCTGAAAAGGGAAGATGACGACTATGCAGACATAGAACGCATCTCTCGTCTTGCTTCACCAACTCAGAGCGAACTTATAAAATACAAATTATGGTTGGAACAGAAATATCGCTCGCCATATACGGGTAAGACCATTTCGCTTTCAAAACTGTTCACTCCTGCATACCAGATAGAGCATGTGATTCCGCAAGGAAGGTACTTTGACGATTCCCTATCTAACAAGGTCATTTGTGAAGCTGAAGTAAACCAAAAGAAGAGCAATATGCTCGGTATGGAGTTTATAAAGAAATGTGGCGGAGAAATTATTACATGTAGCACTCTTGGCAATGTAAAGGTGTTTACCGAAGATGAGTATAGCAAGTTCGTCGAGGAACACTATGCTAACAATCGTAGCAAGGCAAAGAAACTTTTGATGGAAGACATTCCAGAGGAATTCATACAGCGACAGATGAATGATAGCAGATATATAAGTAAGGTTATCAAGGGTTTACTGTCAAATGTCGTGCGCGAAGAGGGCGAGATTGATGCCATATCTAAAAACGTCATTCCTTGCACAGGTGGCATAACAGATCGTCTAAAGAAGGATTGGGGGCTTAAGGATGTGTGGAACACTATTGTATATCCACGTTTTGAACGAATGAATCAGTTGACTGGCACAGAAGATTATGGTCACTGGGAAAACAAGGAAGGCAAACGTGTTTTCCAGACAGCTATGCCGTTGGAATTATCCAAAGGTTTCAGCAAAAAACGTATAGATCATCGCCATCATGCTATGGATGCCCTTGTTATAGCACTCGCATCAAGAAACATTGTTAGTTATCTCAATAATGACTCTGCCCATGACACAAAATATAGGGAAGACTTACGTAAATTGTTGTGTGAAAAGAATCGCACAATCCGCAAACCTTGGGACACATTCACGGAAGATGCACTAAAGGCATTGCAAGATATCGTTGTTTCATTTAAGCATTATATAAGAGTCATAAACAAAGCTACCAACTATTATGAGCATTATGACGAGAAAGGCAATAAGGCATTCGTAAAACAAGAGGGTGAAGATATGTGGGCTGTTCGCAAGCCTATGCATAAGGAAACCGTCTTTGGACATGTCAATCTGAAAAGATATAAGGAAGTTCCATTCAGTAAAGCTCTTGCTAATGTAAATCGTATCTCAAACAAGGAATTGCGAGATGCAATCAACGTGATGCTTGGGGCGGGAATGAATATAAAACAAATTAATGCTCAATTCAAAAAGGGCGAGTACAAATATCTTGGACATGACTACACTAAGGTTAAGGTAGTATATTTCACAGACGAAACAGAGCCAATGGTGGCAACTCGTAAGCTTCTGGATGATAGTTTTGATGAGAAGAAAATAGCAAGTATCACTGACACTGGAATACAAAAGATACTGCTTGCATATCTGCATTCTAAAGACAATAATCCGAAGTTGGCTTTCTCACCAGAGGGAATCATGGAACTCAACGAGCATATTGCAGAATATAATAATGGCAAGAAACATCAACCTATCATAAGGGTAAGGGTTTCTGAACCTATGGGCGAGAAATATAATGTAGGTTTCAGTGGCAATAAAAATAAGAAGTATGTAGAGGCTCAAGGAGGTACCAACCTCTACTTTGCTATATATGAAAATGAGGAGGGAAGACGCAGTTATCAAACCATTCCCCTGAATGAAGTAGTAGAAAGGCTGAAACAACGACTTACGCCAGTACCTGAAACAAACGAAGCAGGAAATAAACTGAAGTTCTATCTGTCACCTAATGACCTTGTGTATGTTCCTGATGAAGAAGAAAGAATATCTGATGTCAAGAATCTAAATAGGGAAAGGATTTATAAGTTTATAGATAGTAGCAACACTACGGCAAACTTTATACCAGCATATTCTGCATCGGTAATTTACCACCTCCCAAAGGATATTGCCATAAAACATTCTAAATCTGATAGAATAATCCAAGACGAATATGGAGAAGGTAGTCCTCAATCAAAAAATCAAAAGTCTATATCTGGTGCAATGATAAAATCCTGTTGCTGGAAATTAGAAGTTGACAGATTGGGCAATATCACAAAGGTTATTCACTAAACAATGATTAAGAAAACTCTATACTTTGGCAATCCTGCATATTTGGCATTAAGAGAAGAGCAACTTGTTATAAAACTTCCAGAGGTAGAAACAAGTGAAAATCTGCCATTGGAGTTTAAGAAAGAAGCTGAACGCACCATACCCATAGAGGATGTCGGTGTAGTTGTTCTCGACAATAAGCGTATCACCATTACTACTGGAGCAATAGAGGCTTTGCTGGAGAATAATAGTGCACTCATATCATGTAATGACAGAAGCTTACCTGTTGGACTTATGCTGCCCCTCGTCGGCAACACTTTACAAAACGAAAGGTTCAGACATCAGCTGAATGCATCGCTACCCCTGAAAAAACAATTGTGGCAACAAACAGTAAAACAGAAAATTGCAAATCAGGCGCAGGTGTTAAACACATATACATTGACAGAAACTGCTTGCATGCAGAGGTGGATAAACGATGTAAAAAGTGGTGACACTGAAAATGTAGAGGCTAAGGCTGCTGCATATTACTGGAAGAATGTATTTCCTGATGTTCCTGACTTCGTCAGGGGTAGAGAGGGAGAACCGCCCAATAATCTGCTAAATTATGGGTATGCTATACTAAGGGCTGTGATAGCAAGGGCACTTGTAGGTAGCGGCTTGTTGCCTACTCTCGGAATACATCACCATAACAGGTATAATGCCTATTGTCTTGCAGATGATATAATGGAACCTTACAGACCTTATGTTGACGAGTTAGTGATACAGATAATGCATGAAGAAGATGATTATTCAGAACTAACCCGCAATCTGAAAGCTAAATTGCTGCAAATTCCTGTACTCAATGTCGTAATCAACAGGAAGCGTAGTCCGTTGATGATTGCTGCTGGCATAACGGCTGCATCGTTGTATAAGTGTTTTAGTGGGGAAAGCAGACAAATAGCCTTTCCTACAATGCCGTCATGATATTATGGATTTATCGCGACTGAGCGAATACAGAGTTATGTGGATTCTCGTATTCTTTGATTTGCCTACAGAAACTAAAAAAGACAGGAAGGCATATGCACAATTCCGAAAGCAGTTGAAATGTGACGGTTTTACAATGTTCCAGTTTTCTATATATGTACGCCATTGTGCAAGCAGGGAAAATATGGATGTTCATATGAGAAGGGTACGGTCTTTCTTGCCTGAATATGGAAAGATAGGAATATTGACAATTACTGATAAGCAATTTGGGGATATTGAGATATTCTATGGGCAGAAAGAACAACCACAGGCAAACCAACCTCTTCAACTTGAGTTGTTTTAGAAAAAGAAATCCTGCCTTTGTTAGCAGGATTTCATTACCATAAGCACCAAATTTTATTTTCTGAAAAACCTTGTATCTTCCACATATTCAACGCCTTGTGGTAGGTCTGTTGTTTATGCTGGGTGCAAAGGTACTAAATTTTTAGCAAATCACAACTGAAGAGCGTAGAGCGCCAGGAGCGCATGAGATGTTTCTGCCACTGCAAAGGTACTAATTTTTTAGCAAATCACAACAGATCAGCATCAACAGAAAGACAAAGACCTGATGTTTCTGCCACTGCAAAGGTACTAATTTTTTTGCAAATTACAACCGGCAAAGATAGCACGTAAGGCCTTGCTATGAAATACACTACCAGCGCTTCGCTTTTCGG
>DJWZ01000140.1:0-2410 GCA_002449535.1 Prevotellaceae bacterium UBA7017
GGTAGAGCAACTGACTCTTAATCAGTGGGTCCAGGGTTCGAATCCCTGAGGGTGTACAAAAAATAATACCTGCACTTACGAAAGTAAGTGCAGGTATTTTTCTATTGCGTCGCTTATCTCGCTGATACAGATATATTCATCTGCGGAATGGGAGCGTGCTGACTGCCCGGGACCGAGTTTGAACGATGGTATAGGCATCAGGGCTTGGTCACTTAATGTTGGAGAACCAAATGGCGTCATTCCCATAGCAATACACTTCTGGATGAGAGGATGACTCTCTGGTATATGGGAAGAACGCAGGTGAGTAGAGCGAGCAGAAATGGAGCTCTTCAGTTTGTCCTGCAAGAATTCCAACACCTCTTCGTTGGTATAGTATTCATTGGTGCGTACGTCAACAATGAAACGACATTCGTCCGGTACTACATTATGCTGTGTTCCACTATTGATGACTGTACATTGCATCTTGGTGTCACCAAGGAGCGATGATGTCTTCTTGAAGTGGTAGTCACGTATAAAGAGTAAATCGTCGAGAGCCTCATGGATGGCATTGATACCCTCACCACGAGCGGCATGTCCCGATTTGCCATGAGCGATACCATCGAGCACCATAAGTCCCCGTTCCGCTATAGCAGGTTGCATGCCTGTCGGCTCACCAACAACAGCTGTTATGCCAGAAGATTTTGTGAACAAAGAGGAGAGAGGGCTGTCACTGATGACAGAACGTATGCCGCCGATGCCGCTGACTTCTTCTTCGCAGCTGGCGAGATAAACAAAGTTATAATGTTGCTCAGGACGGCTGGTGAGTTCGCGGAAAACTTGCAAAAGGGTCACCAATCCGCCTCCGCAGTCATTGCTGCCCAGACCATAGAGACGTCCTTCTTCGATTACGGGAGAAAAAGGGTCACGAGTCCATGTGCTGACAGGTTTTACCGTATCGATATGTGCATTCAGCAGGATTATCTCTTTGTTGTCATCCCATTTGTCAGAGATAACCCATATATTATTACCCTTTCGCTGGGGACTAAGGCCATAGCTGCTGATAACCTTTTCGAGAAGGTCTGCAGCAGCAGCTTCGTCACGTGAGACAGAGGGGGTGGCTATCAATTGCTGAAGCAGGGAAAGTGCTTCAGAAAGTATTTCCTGGTTTGTCATCAGAATTTTACTGTTAGTTTGGCAACGAAAGAGCGTCCAGGACGTGGATTACCGTCAGCAAGCATAGAGCCAATACTATATTTATTATTGAAGACATTTTTCAGAGAGAGATTCAGGTCAAGATACTTCCATTCATAATCAACTCCTAAACCCATTACGAACTGTGGTGCCACACGATTGAAGACAGAGGCATAGTCACCCATAATGACAGTACGCAGAAGGTCAACAGTACGATAGTATGTAGCCGTCTGGAACTGCCCTGTACCACGTACCCACAGTGTGCCCCCCTTTAAGAAACCGTTGCCTCTGCCACGATATGGTGCTCCTGCTACGATGAGGTTGGTATGGAAGGCTGGGGTAGAGAATGTCTGGGATTTGTGAACGATATAATTCTCATGCTTTACAACACGCTGCCATGTAGCATTGACATTGGCAAAGAAGTTGCGACGATAGAGCTGTGCTGCACCCTCTACGCCAAAGATATGTACCTTACCAGCGTTATTGAAGATATATGCTTCACCATCAGAGGATGTAAAGCTCTGTGCAATAGCAGTATTGAGGACTACGAGGTCGTTGAGAAGGTTATAGAAAGTACCCAACTCAGCACGTAAGCTACCCTTATGGTATTCAGTACCAAGATTTATGCCATGCATGGTTTCTGGCTGCATATCCTCACCACCGCTGAAGATAGGAAGCACACACACACGATAGAGGTATGGGGCATCTACGAAGGAATAGTTGTAGTTTCCACGCAGAGTCCAGTGATTGTCCAGCTTATGTATGATAGAGAAACGTGGTGAGAGTCTTCTCAGACGTGAGCCGTTGAAGCGACGTTTGTTGTCATAGCGCAAACCAGCATTGAGAATCCATCGAGGAGAGAAGAAATGCTTTATCTGCATGTAGCCAGACAGAGATGTCTCTTTTCCTTCTTTGAAAACATATGATGATGACATAGTGGCAGGAGTCGTAAAACCACCACCCATGCTGAAGTTCACGCCTGTCAAGGTGAAATGTTCCATCTGAGCTCCAAGGATAAAGGATCCGTGACCAAGAAGATTATAGTTGGTGAGACCCTGTGCCTGGAATCCGTATGTGGTATTCTGCCAGTCAAGTTTCTGGAAGACACCCTGATAGGAGGAAGGAATCATATTCATAACATTTCGAAGCTTGACACTCTGTGGGTCATCACTTAATGGTGTTATGGTATATTTCAGAACATCTCCTATTGTCTTACCTCGGATGAGTGTTTCAAAGATAG
>DJWZ01000140.1:2526-4832 GCA_002449535.1 Prevotellaceae bacterium UBA7017
TCCATAAAGTCAACAGTGGCATCTGGGATGACTTCGCTATTAACAGAGTCGCCTAATACATTATATAAAGATGTGTTCTCAAAATTGATGTATGCAGACGCCTGTACATCTATTTTTCCGAAGGTATGTGCATAGTCCACATTTATGCGATTATTGGAACGCACGATGCCAGGAGTCTCGCCATTCAGCTTTCCATAGCGGTCATAATTGAAGTTGCGGAAGGCATTAACGTTGGGATCGATGTTAGGCTCTATGCCATAGGCCTTTAAAGCCATAAGATCTTCTTCATCTTCGCCAAAATTAGTTAATAATCCTGTTATGACCTCTTTCAGGGTTGTCTTGCTGCCAACCTGTAGAACATTAAAATATGGTACACGTTTAGAGCGCTGCAAGTTAATACCGATGGTGAAATCCTGCCAGCGTCCTTTGATACCGATGTCGTAGCAAGGCTTGCCGCTGGTGGCATGGGAATAAAGTCTGGTCTTGCCACCATATTCATTGTTAACTTCATGAACAAATCCTTGAGTGTTATAGATGGATCCCCATCCCATGATGTCAACAACATTGTTGCCACCACCTACTACCATTGAGCCACCAAAGGAGTGTTGTGAGCCTGCTGTGCCGCTGATGCGTGCACCATTGAGTTCTGCACCCTTATAGGTAATGATATTTACAACAGCGGTGAGGGCAACATTACCATAAAGAGAAGAAGCCGGTCCGCGAAGAACCTCTATCTGTTTCACTTTGTCAAGGCTTGTACGGAAGTCAGGCGCTTCAGCATTTGTGGAAGAACTGTTCAACCTATGTCCATCAACCATTATGAGAATCTTATCCTGTGCCAGAGAATATACTCCATGCATGGCGATGTTGGATTCCATACCTTCTGCTACTGTCATACCCGGTACGAAGAGACACAACACCTCTTGCAATGTTTGTGCTCCGGAGTGACGAATCATCTCGTCTGTAATCAGTGTTACAGGAACAGGGGCTTCTTCTATAGTCTCAGCCTGTCGTGATGCTGTTGTGATACCAGCTGACTGGTCTTTTGCTTCGCTGACCATATCGAGGAAACGCATAGGGTCGCCAAGAGATGGCGTAAAATAGGGGTCTGACTTCAGCAGTAATGTCACATTGTTCTTTGCCTCTTCGATATTACCCTGTTCAAGAGAGCAGAGAGCCAACAGTCTATACGCACTTGTTTTCAACATACCTTTGGCAGATGGCAGCATGTCATATAACGATTCCTTACACTTGTCAAACTGTCCATTGTTATATTCTGTCTGTGCCTTTGAATATAGTTGGGCAACATCGGCGGAAGTGGCTTGGGCACTGGCAGTAAGTGCTGACAGCGTTACAAGAAGAGTCGTTGTTATGATTCTTGTATATCGTGATAATATGTTCATCTTATTCATCCTTATTTCAACTTTTTCACTTTACCCCCTCTGCCGGTATGACAAATGTAATGGTAGTACCTTCTCCAACTTTGGTGTCAACTTTTATCTCTCCTTTGTGAGTATTGACAATGATGTCGTGGGTTATCTGCATACCAAGACCAGTACCTTGTCCTACTGGCTTTGTGGTAATGTTTTCGTGGAATAGCTTTTTCTGTACCTCTTCCGGAATACCTGTTCCATTATCCGAAACCCTTATGGTCAGTTTGCCATTCTCGTATGAAGCAGAAGCCTTTATTTCTGGCTTGTAATCCGGATTTTTCTTTTCCTCCTCCTGCGTAGAACGTTCCTTTACAGAATATGCAGCATTATTCACTACATTGAGTACAGCCCGTGAGAGGTCTTGTGGTATTACCATCAACTTTGGCATATCTGCCTGATAGTCTTCTATGATGCTGACGTTAAACGACTTGTCGTTAGCCCTCTTGGCATGATAAGAAAGCCATACGTATTCGTGCATCAGGTGAGGGATGTCAGTAGGAAGAAGTTCTCCCTCATTGCCACGGGAGATGAGCAGTATTCCTTGTATGATACTTATGGCACGTTCACCATGTTCCTGGATTTTCTGCATATTGGTAGAGAGGTCATCTGCAATATCCTGGATATCGGCAGCATCGTCTGGATCCAATGTGTCAGCAACATCATTGATAATTTCTTTGAGGTCTTTCAGCAGTTTTTCAGACATCTTAGAGAAATTGATGACGAAGTTCAGCGGGTTTTGTATTTCGTGTGCAATACCTGCTGAAAGCATTCCTAATGCAGCGAGTTTTTGCTGTTGCTTGTCTGATTCTGTCATGGCGATTATAGTTTGTTTAAGGTAATCAAGAATTCTGTATGGTCGTCTTTTACGGATTG
>DJWZ01000140.1:4986-8530 GCA_002449535.1 Prevotellaceae bacterium UBA7017
AATACTTTGTCGATAATGGTGTCTTCTATTCCGATGCCATTATCATAAATGCGTATTTCAACGTTGGAGCCTACAGGTTTCAGCGATAATTTTACCTCGGGCTTGTATTGTGCCTTCTTGGCTTTCTTGTTCACTGCATATACCGCATTGCCAAGTAGTGACAGTAAGGCTTTGTTGATGGTTTCCGGATCGATGTTGGAATGAATGTCTGGCTCGATGTCGGTAGTTATCTCCATCTTGTGATATTCCTTCGTCACATCTGCAGCCTGTTGACACAATATAGAGATATTTGTATCACGAGGTGTTCCAATGTTGTTATTGAGCATTGCTTCCATAGCACGCAAGGTGCGTGTGGTATTAACACCATGTTCCTCAATCTTGCCGAGATTCTGGTGCATCATGTCAAGGATGTCCATACAATCCTCGTAACCGTCTTCTGACATGCTCTCCTTCTCATCCTCGATATCCTCTGACAAGTCTTTTGCCAGACCATTGGTGAGTTTTGAGAAGTTGTTGATGTAGTTGATAGGATTCAGTATTCGGTCAATGAGCCCCTGTGTCAGTTTACCTGCTGTAGCATTGCGTTCCATACGTACCATGTCTGCCTGCATGCGTTCCTTCTCATCAAGGGCATTCTTGAGGTCTTTGGTGCGTTCCTTGACAACTCTTTCGAGTGCTATCTTTGCCTTTTCTACATTCTTCATTCTCCATTTGATAAGTCCTCTGATTATCATTATTATGATGAAGATGTAGCATAGTATAGCCCACCATCTCAAGTAGAGTGGCAATTGATGGAACCATGATACTTTTGCAGCATCGCTGATGTTACCGTTAAGGTCCTGGGCTTCTATCTCAAGAAGGGTAGAACCATAAGGCATATTGTTAAATCGTGCTACAGTTTCTGAAGACCATGCACTCCAGTTTCCTCCATTGATGCGATAGCGATATTTCGCAGGTGAGAAGACAGAGTTCTTACCTACTGAATATCTTACTGTCATAGTATGGCAGTAAGCAGGTATTTCTATATTATTCATCGTAGAGATAGGACGCAAATCCTTCTGCAAGTAGCCACCCCACAATATGGAATCACTCATGATGGTGATTTCACGCAGATATACCTGTGGCTTTACTTTCTGTATAGGATAACTCATGTCACAAGCCACAATACCAAAGTCACCACCTACCCACATTATATTTTCCTTGTCCCGATATACGATATTCGCTGAAGAATATGCTGTAAACGGACGTGTGAGAGAATTCCTGTTAAATTCTACAGAATAGCGTGTGCGTGTGTCAGCCATCTTCCTCATATTGGCAGCGTCAAGATATTTTTTCAGACTGCCGTCGTCAGGTAATGCCTGGATACCTTTCAGTGTGACACGATATTTTCCTTCTGAGGTCAGGGCGATGAGGGCATCGTTGCCGTCAGGAGTCAGTGTCCAGCATGCACAATCAATATTACCAACATGAACAGCTTCGTAATTGTCTATGCGGTAGAGTCCCTGCATAGTACCGACAAAAAGTGTTTTCGCTATTTTTCCGACGGAATATACCTCGCCATTCAGACCTTGTCCTTCAGCATATCTCCAATACGGTGACGGGACATTGATAGCTGTGATGCCGCGATTGGTTGCTACCCATACTGTTTGTCCGCCGTCATAGGCGATGTTGGCAACATTATTACTTGCTAAACCGTCTGTTTCGGAGATGTGGAATGACTGGCCTCCATTCTTCACTGTCAAACCGTTGTTTGGAATGACAGACACCCTGGTAGAATTTAATTGCAGGATGTTAGGGCGTTCCACTTCTTGTCCTTCAAGATGTTTTGCACCTTCGCTTGTAGCACGTACCAAGTGGAGCTTTCCTGTTTTGTCAGCAGCGATGTATCCATAGAAATCATGTCCGCTGACGTAAATCCTTCCGTCTTTTCCTTTTATGAGACGTGTCACCCTGTTGATACCTGGAGTGTGAATCTTTCGCCAGGTGGAACCGTCATAGTACAGCAGACCTTCGAAATTGGCAACAAATACGGTGCCGTATTTGTCGCATAGAATATCGAAACACCTGTTGTGCGCATTATATTCCTTTGTGGTGAAATTACGCATGAAAGGAGTTGCCTTCACTGTCTCTGTGCTCAGAACCAGTAAAGAGGTCAGCAGGGCTGTTGTCAGAATTCTTTTCATTCTTTAAACCTCCTATATTTTACTCCTTCACCTATGTAATATTCCCATTCCTGTGGGGTGAAGTCACGTTCTATGTGGTCATGCACATTGTTTTTATTATCTTCTACAGAAATATGCAAAGACTCTATGTTGCCTTCTGCAAGTCCAACTAACAGTGTCCAGTTGTCTTTGTTTGTTGTAAAGCATAATGGCCATTTGTCATAATATACCTCAATTGGGGCTACCTGTCTGTTTATGTCGTTAAGGTTCCACAGGCATATCTTGTGGTCATAGCTGGATGTCGCCAGGCACCATCCCAGATTTTCCATGTGGGTAATCGCACCTGAATGGCCTACGAGGGATTTGACATATTTGAAGTCCTTGTCATACACTATTACATCACCATCCTCGGTACCCACGATGTGCATACCTTTATTTTTCATGTAGTAGTAATAACTGACAGGATTGTTCCGAGGAAGAGATACCTGGGAACTGCCGGCGGGCTTGCCGTCGAGGAAGGTCAGCAGTTTGCCTGTCTTGGTGAATATGCCCAAGAAGTTTTCATAAACGCCAGCCTCGGTGATAAGGTCATCTATTCTGTGAGAATGTATTATGTTGGTACCTGTGGCATCAAGCCATATTACCTGATGCTCACCAACAGCAATGATATTGCCATTTCTGTTTCTCAGCAGGTGGCGCCAGCGCTCTTGTGGCATATTACTCATGGGAAGGTATTTGCGACTTGTCACGCCGTCTTCCATTATCGGTTGCTGACCTCTTCCTATAAACTCGTGATGCTTATGTTTGTTCTGGACATGCTTCATGGCGGTTTTCAGCAGCATACCTGTTACATCGAGTGCCAGAATTTCTCCATTTACAATACATACATCTCGGAACAGATAATTAGGATTGTTGAAGATCCTGTGCTGATTATAGCCAATAATATTTCCTGAATCATTCGTTTTTGGAGTCAGGTAGCTTATCTCGCCATAATCACTTATTATGACATATTCTTCGTCTTTGTTTTTATCATTGTTTGTAGTGTGGACAATGGCGCGTGGATTGCCGGAAACTCTGCCGATATGCATTTTTGATTGAGGAGCATTGTCCAACAATGCCGTGTATATATCCTGATGATATACGTTGCCTTTGAATTTGTCTGCATAATACCATGCTGAATAAGCCAATAACGCAGCCAGACTCTTGTCGCCGGATTTGAATTGTGTTATGGAAGTCTGTGCCAGCGAACGTGCCAGTGACTGGTAGAACAGTGTGTCAGCGTGTGAGCGGGCTTTTTGGGCTTCTTCCATGTTTTGTGTTGCCAGCGTACTCTGTTGCTCTGCTATTGCTCTCATGTTATTCGCCTCTGTGGCTGATGCATT
>DJWZ01000052.1:0-5607 GCA_002449535.1 Prevotellaceae bacterium UBA7017
TTTTGCTTGTCTTGATTTGCAGCATTAAGGTAAGTGAAAAATCTGATATGGCAAAATCCTGAGCAACTTTTTGTTGCTCAGGTACTTATAAAGAAAGTTAAACTAAAGTGCTGCGGAATTTAGGTGTAAAATTAAATAAACACAATGAAAAAACTACTTATTCTGTGTTGCATAACAATGATGCAGATAAGTCTGATGGCACAAAACGGTCCTACTATGGGCTGGAGTTCATGGAATACGTATGGTGTGAATATCAGTGATGCGCTGATTCGTCGTCAAGCTGATGCAATGGTGTCAACGGGACTGAACGCTCTCGGCTATGACCACATCAACATTGACGATGGATTTTTCGGAGGTCGTAATACCACGACGGGAGAGCTTATCATACATCCCACACGTTTTCCTAACGGGTTGAAGCCCATTGCCGATTATATTCACTCCAAGGGACTGAAGGCTGGTATATATAGTGATGCAGGAGCAAATACATGCGGTAATATGTACAATGGTGACAACCTGAGCGTAAACGTCGGGTTCTATAAATATGACCAGCATGATGCTGACTACTACTTCAAGGAGTGCGGTTTTGACTTTATAAAAGTTGATTTCTGTGGTGGTGATGCTCCTCAGAATACACAGCATTTGGCTCTTGACCCACAGGAACGTTACACAGCCATCAGTAATGCAATCAAGGCTACGGGACGCGATGACGTTCGTTTGAACGTATGCCGATGGGACTATCCTGGTACTTGGGTGCATGACGTTGCGTTCTCATGGCGTACAACACACGACATCTGGGACGGATGGGCATCAGTGAAGGGCATATTGGCAGAAAATCTCTATATGAGTGCCTACTGCTATGATGGTCACTTCAATGACATGGATATGCTGGAAGTGGGACGTTCAATGACCACGGAAGAGGACAAGACGCACTTCGGCATGTGGTGTATCATGAATTCACCCTTGCTTATCGGATGCGATCTGACTTCCATTAAGAATACCGCACTTGCCTTGCTAAAGAACGAGGAACTGATAGCCGTTAACCAAGACAATCTGTACCAGCAGGCTTATGTGGTAGGCTTGTCAAATGGTTGTCACATATTGGTGAAGGATGTGGAAACTCTTAATGGTACAAAGCGTGCCTTTGCCGTATATAATCCCAATGATGCAGCAAAGAAAGCAACTGTCCTGTTTGCTGACCTCTGCCTCGGAGGTACGGTGAAACTGCGCGACCTTTTCCAGAGAAAAGATTTGGGGGAGTTTACAGAGAAGCTCGAGGTAACTGTTCCTGCTCATGGAACTCGTATCTACATGGCAGAGGGTGAAATTCGCAAGGAACGCGTCCGTTATGAGGCTGAAACAGCCTATATCAGCGATTATCAGGAACTGAAAAACAATATCGTTGAGCAAACCGGCATCTACGAATATGTGGATTATTGCAGTAGCGGACTGAAAGCTGGATGGTTAGGATGCAGTGAGCAGAACGATTTGCAGTTTCGCAATGTGTACAGCAGCAGTGGTGGTGAATACACTATGACCATCGCCTTTATCTCTGGCGAAAATCGGAACATACGTATTGACGTAAACGGTAAGCGTATCAATACGCTTAATGTGAATAGCGGCGGATGGCAGACAGTAAGCACGAGAAGCCTGAAGATAACTTTGCAGAAAGGTATCAATACCATTCGCCTTTCTAATGCTACGGGTTGGATGCCAGATATTGACTATATTGACCTTTTGCCTGTTACACCAACAGAGATACAAGTTGTCTCTGAAGCATATCAGTATGAAACAGGACCTGCATACGACCTTGCAGGACGGCGAGCAAAGCCGAATACCGAAATTCGCATACAACGTGGAAAGAAATTTGCAATAAGGAAATAATTTTATCAGGTCAAAGGCCTTAGGTTAGCAGAGGTTTAAGATTAACGGCTCACACAATAAAGTGCGAGCCGTTTTGTTTTCTCTAATCGTAGTATTCTATCTGCAGTTCGTCGGAAATGTCGTAGTCGTCGTGGAAGTTGTCGTCGTACTGGTATATCAGGCGCAAGCCTCTATATACTGAAGGCACTTTCAGGGTGTCTAACAGATGCCACTTGGGTTTGCCGAAGTCATAGGAAAAACGGTCGAGCATGATACGGTTGGCGGTATAGTCGAAACGGTAGTATCCGCCGCCTATACACTGATCGCCTGGCTTCAAGAGGTCTTTATGCTGATTTACCATACCAAGGCGAAAATAGCCGTCCATGGTTATGACAAACTTGGGGAGAAGCATCTTTCAATGTTCAATGTTCAATGGTCAATGTTCAATGTTCAATGGTCAATCATCTTCCCTCTCCATTTTTCGAGTAGTTGTGTCATGTCATCGGGTAGGGGGGAGTCGAAGAACATGTCCTTTCCCGTGACGGGATGTACGAAGCCGAGTGTCTTGGCATGGAGTGCCTGACGTGGGCAGAGCTTAAAGCAGTTGTTGATGAAGGCTTTATAGGAACTGCTGCGTTCGCCGCGCAATATCTCTGTACCACCATAGGTCTCATCGCCAAAGAGGGGATGTCCGATATGTTTCATGTGCGCACGTATCTGGTGGGTCCTGCCTGTCTCGAGGCGACACTCTATGAAGGTGACATATCCGAATTTCTCTATCACACGCCAATGGGTTACAGCATCTTTTCCGATGCCAGAGTCGGGGGCTGTGACAGTCATGCGCAGACGGTTGCGAGGGTCGCGGGTGATATTTCCCTCTATGCGTCCTTCGTCGGCTTCGAAATGTCCCCATACGAGGCAGTTGTATATGCGATGGGTATCATGGACAAAGAACTGCTTGCCGAGGGCGGTCTTTGCCTCTGGTGTTTTGGCGATGACAAGGAGTCCGGAGGTGTCTTTGTCGATGCGATGTACCAGTCCTACCTCTGGGTTGTTGGCATCAAAGGTGGGCACATTACGCATGTGCCACGCAATGGCGTTTATGAGTGTGCCGGAGAAATTGCCTGCCCCGGGATGTACCACCATGCCGGCAGGCTTGTTGATGACCATCAGGACGTCGTCTTCATATACGACGTCGAGCGGTATGTCTTCAGGGTAGATGGTGCTGTCGTGCTTTGGAACGTCGAGCATCAGGGTGATGACATCATTAGGGCGCACCTTGTAGTTGCTCTTGACGGGCTTGCCGTTTACCTGTATGTATCCTGCATCGGCAGCAGACTGTATGCGGTTGCGTGAGGAATGTACCATTCGCTCGAAGAGAAACTTATCAATGCGAATGGGAACCTGCCCCGCGTCAACGACACAGCGGAAGTGCTCGTACTGGGCACTTCCGTCGGATGTCGGGATTATGTTTTCGTCAAACATTGGAGTTAAATGGGGCTAATGGGACCAATGAGACCAATGGGATAATTATGCATTACTCTATCACTTCAAAATCGTCTTCTGGTGAACGTTCGTTGTCGAGGTCTTCGTTTTCCTCGAGTAGCATATAGTCCGCTGCATCGGCTTGGAATACAGAGTCGGCAGCATTACGGTTACCATTGCCTACCTGTAACCTGATAAGGGCATTGATAGGCACCTGCTCGCCTGTAGCATAGGAGCGTCCGCCAACTTTTACGCCATATACCCATCCTTCTTCGCCAGGGATGTAGTCGGTCTGTCCAATGCGGAAGCCCATTGCCGTAAGACGTGCCTTGGCATTGCGCTCAGAGGAGTTGTCGATGATGTCCGGCAACGGCATTGTAGGCTGGGCAGTGGCATTGATAGTGAGATAGACAATACGACCGCTCTTTACGACAGCCCCTGGCTTCGGCGTCTGTTCGAGAATACAGCCTGGCGGTAGGGTACGGACGTATGACGTATCGACAACAATGGCTTCGAGCCCCAACTCGTCAAGAATGTCAACGGCGTCTTCGTAAGCCTTGTGATTGATATTGGGCACGGCAATTTCCTCGCCATGATGGGTGTAGAAATTAAGTCCGAAATGTACTCCCAGCATCAGTAGCACTATTACCACCACCATTCCGAGGAGGTGAAGCCACAGGACAGGGTCGAAAAATTTTTTTAGGGTTTTCAAGGGTTCTTCTTTTATGAATTATGCATTATCTGATATCAATAACCGGAATATTGTCCTTGTCATTATAGTACAGGTTCTCGCCTGCCATACCCCAGATGAATGTGTAGTAGTATGTGCCTGCTGCAGCATGTATAGACCATTCTGGTGACATGATAGCCTGCTCGTTATGGAGCCATACGTTGCGTGTCTCCTGTGGCTGACCCATTACGTGAGAGATGGTCTGTCCTTCCGGGAGATTGAAGTAGTAATAAGCCTCAATACGGCGTCCGTGTGTGTGAGGAGGCATAGTGTTCCACACAGCTCCTGGATTGAGCTGTGTAAGACCCAGCTGAAGCTGACATGGTCCCTCTTCGAGAACGTCGTTGACAATGAGTTTATATACAGTACGGTTGTTAGCCTCTTCAACAGTACCTACCGGACCCCATACAGCAGCCTTCAGAGAACCCTTGCGACCATCGAGGGTTATCCATTGTGTCTTGAAGTGCTGATGGGCTGTTGCGCTGTTGAGATAGAACTTTGCAGGATTAGAGGCGTCCTTGCTGCGGAACTCCACAACCTTGTTGACGTCTTTACCCTTAGCGATGTGTCCACGACCGATGTAGAGAGCCTCTTTTGGAGAAAGGGCATACTCCTTGCCATCAACGATGACAACGCCGTCGCCAGTGCCGCAATTGACAACACCGAGCTCACGGTTATACATGAAGTATTTCTCCTTGATGGTATTATCTACGTCGAGACCTAACTCCCAGAAGTTTTCCAGGCGAAGGGTCTTGTTGACAGGCATTGCACCACCGAAGATGAAGCGGTCATAGTGGGAGTAGGTAAGCAGGATAGAATCTGCTGCCATTACTTTTTCCATTACGAAACGCTCACGAAGAAGTTTTGTGTCATACTTCTTCACATCCTCTGGATGACAAGCTGTTTGGAACGTTACATGCTGAGCACCTACGAAGCGGTCAGCCTCTTGGGCAGACAGGGGTGAGAGGTTAGAGGTAAGAGGTAAGAGAATACCTAATGCAAATAATATCTTTTTCATATTCTTTAAAAATTTATTTTTTAGTTTTATGGGACTTATGAGACCAATGGGACTAATAGGACCAATGGGATAGTTATGAATTATGAATTATCTTACGCATTTTTATTGATGCGGATTCTGTTCCATGCTACGAGGGCGATGGTGAGGACTACGAGGATGCCTGCTCCTATATATTGCAGATACTTCATGCAGGCATAGATGAGAGTGCTCAGCGGACTTGAAGCAAAGTCGAGTGCTCCTGCGCTGAAGCCGGCAGGAACCTGCACCGTCTTGTCGTCAGGATGTACCTGTGCTACGGCTTGTGCTGCACTGGTGAAGTCGCCTGCCATCCATGTAACGAAATAGAGTCCGATAGCCATTACTACCAAGCCTACAATGAAAGAGCGGAGCACATTGCCGTTAGTGTATGGCAGCACCATTACGAAGACATAGAACATACCAGCCAATGATGCCAATGGCAGGAACTGATTGCCTGGGAGTACTACTGCCAATACGAGGGTAACAGGAATGAGCA
>DJWZ01000052.1:5714-10293 GCA_002449535.1 Prevotellaceae bacterium UBA7017
CCGATATACAGTTCCTTGTCGGCACCAAACTTCTTTGCTATGAGTTCCTTTGTAGCCTCGGCAATAGGCTTCAGACCCTCTATGAAGAGAGAGGTGATGCGAGGGATGAGTTCCATTACGGCACCCATCTTGATGCCTATCTGCAGGGTAGCAGGGATATTGTCAACCAACTCGTTCCAGTCCTTGCATGCAAGACAACCGATGATGATGCCGATAAGCACTCCGAGGAACAATGGTTCGCCGAAAAGACCGAACTTCTTCTTCATGCCTTCAGCATCGATATTCACCTTGTTTATGCCAGGCACATAGTCTAATACCTTATTTATACATACAGCAAATGGCATGAAACCCTGACAGAAAGGCTGCGGGATAGAGATGCCATCCAGACCAGGATAGAACTTCTGGAATTTCTTTGCTGTGAGGTCTGCCAGCACAAGGGTTATGATGTAGCAGATTATGGCAGCGAAGAATCCCCATGCTATGCTGTCTGTCATGAAATAGCATACAGCACCGATGAATGCGAAATGCCAGTAGTTCCACAGGTCGATATTGACTGTGCGTGTGCATCCCAGGATGAGAAGTACCAAGTTAACGCACAGACAAACAGGAATGATGAATGAACCCACAAGGGTATTGTAGGCTACGGATGCTGCTGCAGGCCATCCCATGTCGAAGACCTGAAGCTTGAGGTCGTAGATTTCTACTACCTTTGAAAGGGCAGGAGACATAGTATCTACGAGCAAGGCTGTGATAATACTCAAACCAACAAAACCGACACCTACGAAAAGTCCGGATTTGAGGGATTTGGAGAAACCGATGCCGATGCATACACCAAGAATGGTGAAGATGATAGGCATCATTACTGCGGCACCAAGACCGATGATGTAGCTAAATACTGCTTCCATAATGATTATTTAGTTTTAGTAATATAGTTTGTTTTTACGGGTTTTTGTAATTGCTTTTTCCAGTTTTTGAGGTATGAGAACCATGAGTCACGATTGAAAGTTCCCTTTGCGCCTGTGGAAGAGAAATCCTCCATGTCGCATGTAGCAGTAAACCAATAGTGCAGCTGGTCGCTGTCTGTTCCCACTACCTGTGCGTATGCCTGATTGGGTAGATAGTCCTTGCCGTCTGTAAAGTGTGCATCAGACTTATAGTATTCCTTTGGAATAAAGATTCCCAGTCCAACAGTATGATTGTCATACACCTGCGGGTTGTTTCCTGCGCAGGCAGTACCCCAGCAGCCACGAAGACCAGCCTTGTCTGTCAGTTCTTCAGAACCCTCTACGATATCCACTATACCTGTAGAAAGAGGCATACCCTTGATAGAATGTGAGAACTGCACCTGCACCTCTACATCACGATGTCCTGCATACAGAATATAGCGTGTGCGGATATCTACTGGCTTGCAGTCAGGATAAGGCTGCCATGCCTTGTTGGTGATGTCGAGGATTGCCCTTACGGGACCGTTTGCCGTAACGGCATAGGTGGTGTTGCGTACCTTTTGGAACATAACGGCATTCTTGCCATCCCATCCCATGAGGGCTCCGCAACCGTATGTGGTACCGGTATAAAGCACATCGTCGCCACTGCCGTTTCGTACCTGCTCCTTGGTGGGATAGAAGTCTGTCTTTGCAATATCCATCATCAGCGACTTGTGACCATAGTAGTCGATTGCCTGACGATGGTCGGAATAGACTCGGAAACCAACCAGTTCACTTTCCATCACTGGACCATGGGGGAAGATATACTGAAAGGCATCACTTGATGCTGGAACCGTGATAGATGTTGCAGGCAGATGCTTTGGCTTCTTTGCTTTGCTGTCACGGTCTTTCATAGCCATAGCAGCATAAGCCCTTGCAGGGTATTGCTTCTGCTCTCCGTTAGAAAACTCTACTGAGAAGGTTAGTGTCTCTTTTGCCTTTATATCAGTAACAAAAGCCAGTTCATCAAAGATTCCGTCATCGTTGAGGTCGTCAAGCTGACATGGAATTTCCTTGTCACCCAAGGTTACGAGAGCAGACGTTGCCTCCTCGCTGACTGGTATTACTACCGGTTCGGCAATACGGTCTATGGAAGAAGGGTTGGAGACCGTTATGAGTGATGCTAAGAGAAGGTTAATCATAGATTTCTTTTAAAGGTTTGAGTACGAAGTCACGTTTATTTATGAGTGGATGTGGAATAACCAAGTCGGGTTCGTTGATGACTAAATCATTATAGTATAATATGTCGATATCGATGATGCGGTCTTGGTAGCCACTGTCGTCTGTCTTTCCTTTGCGTCCCACGATTTGTTCTATCTCTTGTGTGGCAATGAGTAACTCTCGTGGAGAGAGTGATGTCTCGATTGCTATGGCGCTGTTAAGGAATTCGTTGGGAGAACTGAATCCCCAGGGAGCTGTCCGATAGAGTGAGGAACGGCGTTTTATGGGACCTATCCTCTGCTCTATCAGTTCGTAGGCACGTTGGATGTTTGCCTCTTTGTTGCCCAGATTGCTTCCGAGGGATAGGTAAATCATATTATGAGCAGAGCGTCGCCGAAGCATCCGAATTTATATCCAGCCTTCAGGGCTTGTTTATATGCTAACATTACTGTTTCATATCCGCCAAAAGCGCATGCTTCCATCATCATTGGTGACATAGGATGGTAGAAGTTTGTCAGGAAGCAGTCAGCAGAACCGAAGTCGTAAGGAGGGAAGATGAATTTGCTGGTCCATCCGCTATACTCCTTTATAAATCCGTCTGTGCCAACGCATGTTTCCATTGCCTTCAGCGTGCTGGCTCCGATGGCACATACCTTGTGTCCGTTGCGTTTTGTGTCGTTGACGAGTTTACAGGTTTCGGCACTAACGTACATCTCTTCTGATTCTGGCTTGTGCTTTGAGAGGTCTTCCACGTCAATCAACTGGAAATTACTCAGTCCGCAATGCAGGGTCAGGAAAGCGGTGTTGATACCATTGATATCAATGCGCTTCATCATCTGGCGTGTAAAATGCAGTCCTGTAGAAGGAGCAGTTACGGCACCTTCGTTGCAGGCATAGACACATTGGAAATCTTCTGGATCTTCTTCGATGTCAGGACGATTTTTCTTGTCCTTTGCTCTCAAATCCATGATATAGCGTGGCAATGGTGGCTGACCAAGGGCATAGAGACGTTGTTTAAACTCGTCGTGTGAGTAATCATGGAGGAAACGGAGGGTACGTCCACGAGAGGTGGTGTTGTCTATAACCTCTGCTACCAGTGTCTCGTCATCAAAGAACAGCTTGTTGCCGATACGAATCTTGCGGGCTGGCTCAACAAGAACATCCCACAGACGCATGTCTGCATTCAACTCACGCAACAGGAATACCTCTATCTTTGCGTCTGTCTTCTCCTTGCGGCTATACAGACGTGCCGGCATTACCTTGGTATCGTTGAACACAAAGGTATCACCTTCGTCAAAGAAATCGAGGATGTCGCAGAACTTCAGAGGTATCTTATTACCCTCCTCGTCACGGATGCTCTTACCCTTGCGGTCAATCTTGTGCAGGAATACCTTTCCCGTCTTACGTTGTACGATGACGAGATTGCATTCATCGGGACGCTTTACATAGAAGGTTGTCTTCTTACGTCCGTTTTTTATTACATGCTCACTTGTGTGCGGATAGAGTGCTATATTAGCATTCGTTAATGGGAAATTGAATTGTGAGAGTTTAGCCATTCTTGGAAATTATCGAGTTCTATACAATTTTCTAATTTAACGTCGCCTACGCGTGTGCGACAGAGTTGTGTGAGATAGGCACCGCTATTGAGGGCTTTTCCTATGTCGCGAGCCAGAGAGCGGATATATGTTCCTTTGCCACATTCTACTCTTATCTGGCATCGTTTCTTTTCGTCGTCATACCATAGGAGTTCTATGTCTGAGATATGAACAGGCTTTGGGGGCAGGGTAGAATCTTCTATTGTGTGACAATCATCTGCTTCTCGTGCTATCTCGTAGGCTCTTTTGCCATCGATGTGTACGGCACTATATGTTGGAGGTACCTGCATTATGTCGCCTTTAAACTGCTCCAACGCCTCTTTTACTGCTTCTTCCGTAATATGGTCGGCAGGATAGGTGGCATCTACTGGATGCTCCATGTCATAGCTGGGCGTGGTGGCTCCAAATTGCAGGGTCGCAGTGTATTCTTTATCATGATACTGCAAGGTCGGGATGAGTTTTGTCTTCTTCCCTGTGCAGAGTGTCAGGACTCCTGTTGCAAGAGGGTCGAGGGTTCCTGCATGTCCTGTCTTGATGCGCTTTACTCCGGCAGCTCGCGAGATACGAGTTCTGACAAAGGCAAGAGCACCGAAGCTCGTCATGCCATAGGGCTTGTTGATATGTAGGATTTCGCCTTCTTTGAAGTCCATGTTTAGTCAACCATTACTAATGAATTACCTGTGAGCAACATGATGATTATGATACCACCTACTATGATGCGATATATGCCAAATGCCTTGAAACCGTATTTTGACAGGAAACTTACAAACCACTTCATTGCTAACAAGGCTACAACAAATGCTACCACGCAACCTAACAGCAGCATGGTGATATTGTGGG
>DJWZ01000147.1 GCA_002449535.1 Prevotellaceae bacterium UBA7017
GAGACAGCACAGCGTTTCAGAGATTGTATCCTGTCAAAAGGCGGCACCGAGCATCCGGCAGTTCTTTATAAGCGATTCAAAGGTTCCGAGCCGACTATTGATGCACTCCTTGAACGCAATGGCATAAAAAAGCCGATGGACAAACAGGCTCAGTTAGACCAGCGCTATCTCAGGATGGCACAGATATGGGCAGAAAACAGCTATTGCAAGCGTCGTCAGGTTGGAGCCCTTGTAGTAAAAGACAAGCGCATCATCAGCGATGGATACAACGGCACCCCAAGCGGATTTGACAACATTTGCGAAGAGAACAATGTTTCTTTCCCATACGTGCTGCATGCAGAAGCCAACGCCATAACGAAACTGGCTCGCTCACATAATAACAGCGATGGCTCTACACTATATGTTACAGCATCTCCATGTATAGAATGTGCGAAACTGATTATCCAGTCAGGAATAAAGCGTGTTGTCTATGGAGAGCAATATCGCCTCGACGATGGGCTGAAACTGCTGGCACGGGCTGGAATAGAAACTGTTCTAATGGAAAACGTCAATAAAAGCGAATAATACGATAGAAGTATGAAGCAAAGATATATGCCCCTGTTGATGGCACTCTGTGTTGTCATTGGAATATTGATAGGTTCCTTTTATGCCAATCATTTTTCCAACAACAGATTAAGCATCATCAATTCTGGAACCAACAAGCTAAACAACCTCCTCCACATTATCAATGACCAATATGTTGATACTGTGAATATAGGTCATCTTGTTGAGACAGCAATTCCCCAGATACTTTCAGAACTTGACCCCCACTCTGTCTATATCCCTGCCAACGAGGCACAGATAGCAAGTGATGACCTGAAGGGAGAATTCTATGGTATCGGAATAGAATTTGTCATCAGGGAAGATACTATCCATGTCCAGAATGTCATTGACGGTGGTCCTGCACAGCGTGCCGGTGTCATTGCCGGAGATAAAATCATCAGCATTAACGGCAAGCCCTATGTTGGTGACACCATCAATAGCGATGGTGCCATGCGTCAACTCAAGGGTCCCGACAAGACGAAAGTACGTGTAGGTATCAAGCGATATGGCAGTTCCAAGCCTCTGTCTGTCGAGATAACACGCGGGAAGATAACGACCAAGAGCATTCTTGCCACCTATATGCTTGATGACAAGACAGGTTATATCCGCGTCAAGAATTTTGGAGAGCACACCTATGAGGAATTCCTTGCTTCTCTTGCACAACTGCAGCAGGAAAGTTTTTCAAACCTCGTCATCGACCTTCGGGATAATACAGGCGGGTACCTTGAAGCTGCTGTCCAGATGGCTAATGAGTTTCTTCCAAAAGACAGACTGATTGTATATACCCAGGGTCGCCGTTCTCAACGTCAGGATTACAAGAGTGACGGACGTGGTTCTTATCAGGACATTCCCATGGTGGTTCTCATCAACGAGATATCAGCATCAGCATCCGAGATTTTTGCAGGAGCAATGCAGGACAACGATCGTGGTACCATTATCGGAAGGCGTTCTTATGGCAAGGGATTGGTGCAACAGCAGATTGCTTTCGCCGATGGCAGCATGATTCGCCTCACCGTGGCACGCTACTACACACCTTCTGGGCGTTGCATACAGAAGCCCTACGCCAAAGGCGATACCAAGGACTATCAGCAAGATATCATAAATCGCTACGAGAATGGTGAGTTCTTCTCAAAAGACAGCATAAAGCATGAGGGTCCGGAATATCATACCATCAGCGGCAAGCCTGTCTATGGCGGTGGTGGCATAACCCCTGACATCTTTGTTGCAGAAGATACTACAAACATAACTTCCTACTATCGTGAAGCAAGTATGACAGGTCTCATAATGCAGTTTGCATTCACATATACGGATGATAATAGACTGAAGCTAAACAACTTCAAAGAAATGCAGGAGCTTGCCGACTATCTGGTAAGCCAGCATACCGTTGATAAGTTTGCCGACTATGCAAACAAGCGTGGCTTGCAACGTCGCAACCTCATGATTAAGAAGTCACACAAGTTACTTGAGACATTTATCAACTCACGAATCATCTATAACATCCTTGATGAACAAGCTTGGATGGAATACCTCAATCAAGATGACAAGGCAATAGAAGAAGCCCTGCGCTTTTTTCAACAACAAAAGAAGAATTAACACAACACAAACGATATAAAAAAAATTATGAAAAGAATAGCTATACAAGGTGAAGTCGGTAGCTTTCATGACATTACGGCACACCACTACTTCCCAGATGACCAGCTTCAGATAATATGCTGCTCTACCTTCGAAGATGTGTTTCAGAATATGCATGAAGACCCCACAGTCATCGGCATCGTTGCCATTGAGAATACCATTGCCGGCTCCCTACTCCACAATTATGCCCTGCTTCGTGACAGTGGCTTTACCATTGTCGGTGAACATAAGACGCATATCAGTCACTGCATCTGTGCCCTCCCAGGACAGAAGAAGGAAGCCCTCACAGAGGTACATTCCCATCCTGTTGCCCTGGCACAGTGTCAGCAGTATCTCTCGAAATATCCTAATATGAAGATTGTCGAGACAGAAGACACTGCCGGTTCTGCCAAGAACATTGCAGCAAAGAATCTCATGGGTGTAGCAGCCCTCTGTCATGCTGATGCAGCACGTCTGTATGGTCTTGAAGTATTGGAAGACAAGGTAGAGGACAATCCTCACAACTTCACACGCTTCCTTATTGTCTGCGACAGCAGGAAGGCAGACTTCCTCCGTCCCCTTAATGAGGCAGACAAGGCAAGCATTGTATTCTCCCTTCCCCACGAAGAGGGTTCGCTGTCACAGGTTCTCTCGATACTCTCATTCTACAAGATAAACCTCACCAAGATACAGTCACTGCCTATCATAGGCAAAGAGTGGGAATATCTTTTCTATGTCGATGTCACCTATGATGACCTCATCCGATACCGCCAGAGTATTGATGCTATCACCCCGCTCACAAGAGACCTCAGAATACTCGGTGAATACACAGCAGCGAAATAAGTGATTAGAGGTTATAGAGTATTTCAATTTTCAATCTTTATAAAATGATACGTCCAGCAGACAGACTAAATACAGTACAAGAATATTACTTCAGCCGCAAGCTGAAAGAAGTTGCACAACTCAATGCCGAAGGAAAAGATATTATTTCCCTCGCCATTGGCTCCCCCGACATGCCCCCATCTCAAAAAACCATAGACACACTGTGCAAGGTTGCCTACGACCCTAATGCACACGGATACCAGCCTACCATGGGTACTCCTGAATTGCGTGAGGCAATGGCTTACTTCTACAAGAGATGGTATAACGTAGATCTCGACCCCAAGACGGAGATTCTTCCCCTCATCGGTTCGAAGGAGGGCATTCTCCATGTCACCCTCGCTTTCTGCAATCCTGGTGACGAAGTGCTGGTGCCAAATCCTGGATATCCGACATATACATCCCTCAGCAAGATTCTCGGACAGAAGATTGTCAACTACAACCTGAAGGAAGACGATGGCTGGCAGCCTGATTTTGAGCAGTTGGAGGCAATGGACCTCAGCAAGGTAAGACTGATGTGGACCAACTACCCCAACATGCCGACAGGTGGCAATGCCCGCAGAGCCACCTACGAACGCCTTGTTCGCTTTGCCAAGGAGCATGACATCGTGGTAGTAAATGACAACCCTTACTCCTTCATCATTAACGACTGCCCCCAATCCCTGCTGCAGATTCCCGGAGCAAGAGATTGCTGCATAGAATTCAACTCTATGTCAAAGAGCCATAACATGCCTGGTTGGCGTGTGGGACTCGTTGCCACCAATGCAGAGTTTATCTCATGGATATTGAAGATAAAGAGTAACATAGACTCAGGCACCTTCAGGGGCATCCAGCTGGCAGCAGCAGAGGCATACCACAACACTGACGAGTGGCATAAGGAGTACAACTACCAGAATTACAAACGCCGGCGTGCCATCGCTGAAGAGATTATGGACGTGCTCCATTGCACATACGACACCACGAGCGTCGGCATGTTCCTGTGGGGACGTATCCCTGACAGCTATGCCACCTGTGAGGAGTTGACAGAGAAGGTACTCCACAAGGCTCGTGTCTTCATTACCCCAGGCTTCATCTTTGGCAGCAATGGCGAACGGTATATCCGCATCTCCCTCTGTGCAAAGGACGAGAAGATGCAGGAAGCCCTCGAAAGAATAAAGTCAATAATGTAAACATAAAACAACACAACTCATGGAATTAGAATTACAACCATTAAACCTACCCAAGGACACAGAAAAGGGCCCATTCATCATTGCAGGTCCTTGTTCGGCAGAAAGTGAAGAGCAGGTTATGACAACAGCCAAGCAACTGGCAGACAAGGGATGCCATATGTTCCGTGCCGGCGTATGGAAGCCACGTACCAAGCCAGGAGGCTTCGAAGGACATGGCGAGCCGGCTCTGAAATGGCTCAAGCAGGTAAAGGAAGAGACCGGTATGCTCATCGGCACAGAGGTAGCCACCCCGGAACATGTGCAGTTAGCAATGAACTATGGTGTTGACATCCTGTGGATAGGAGCCCGCACAACGGCAAATCCCTTTGCCGTGCAGCTGCTGGCAGACTCTATGCATGGCCTCGACATCCCCGTGCTCGTCAAGAATCCCGTCAACCCAGACCTCGAACTGTGGATTGGTGCGTTGGAACGCATCAATGCTGCTGGCATCAAGCAACTGGGTGTCATCCATCGTGGATTCTCTTCTTATGAAAAGTCTATGTATCGCAATGCTCCTATGTGGCAGATACCTATAGAGCTGCGTCGTAGAATTCCCGACCTGCCAATCTTCTGCGACCCTTCCCACATGGGTGGCAAACGCGAACTCATTGCGCCCCTCTGCCAGCAAGCCCTCGACATCGGTGCCGACGGCCTGATGATTGAAAGCCATTGCGACCCGGACAAAGCATGGAGTGATGCAAAGCAGCAACTGACACCAGAGGTATGCGACTATGTTGTCAGCCTCCTTGTCTCGCGCGAGAAGACATTCACCACAGAGGGCATCAAACAGCTTCGTGTGCAGATTGACCAGATAGACAATGACATCATGGAGCTACTCGGCAAGCGTATGCGAGTATGTCGTGAGATTGGCCAGTACAAAAAGGAACACAACATTCAGGTGCTCCAGACAGGACGTTATAATGAAATCCTCGACAAACGTGGCGCACAGGGTTCCTTGCTCGGCATGAGCGACAGCTTTGCAAAAGAAATCTTCGAGCACATCCACGAAGAGTCTGTGCGACAGCAGCTGGAAATCGTCAAAGGATAATTCTATTCGACTTTCGCAAGTTTTTCTTGAATAATTCATAATTACAATGAAGGTTTTGATATTAGGAGCAGGCAAGATGGGTTCATTTTTCATTGACCTCCTCAGCTTCGACCACGAAGTGGGAGTCTTTGAAAAAGACCCTAAGCGTCTGCGCTTCACATATAATTGTCAACGTTTTACGGATTTGGAGGAAGTAAGGGCTTTCAAGCCAGAGTTGTGCATCAATGCTGTGACGGTGAAATACACCATTTCAGCCTTCAACGAGGTAATTCCCTATCTTCCACAGGAATGTATCCTGTCAGACATCGCTTCTGTAAAGACAGGACTCCACGAATACTACAAGGGCACGGGGCGTCGTTTCGTCTCTACCCACCCTATGTTTGGTCCTACCTTTGCAAATCTCAACCAACTCAGCGAGGAGAATGCCATCATCATCAATGAGGGTGACTATATGGGCAGGTGCTTCTTTAAGGACCTCTATAGCAAGCTCGGCCTCAATATTTACGAATACTCTTTCGAGGAGCATGATAAGACTGTTGCTTACTCGCTGTCTATCCCATTCGTCAGCACCTTTGTCTTCTCTGCTGTCATGAAGCATCAGGATGCCCCTGGTACGACATTCAAGCGTCATCTGCGCATTGCGAAGGGAGTACTCAATGAAGATGACTATCTGTTGCAGGAAGTCCTCTTCAACCCCTACACCCACGATCAGGTTGACCAGATTCGCAGAGAACTGAAAGACCTCCTTGCCATCATCGACAACAAGGATGCAGCAGGCATGAAAGCATACCTGACAAAAATACGCTCCAACGTCAAACGAGACGTTGAAGCACTTAAATAACTTCGTACGAAGACCAAAACGAAAAAGAAAATTGGGCTGGCTCTATTTGAGCCAGCCCAATTGCTTATTATAACAACTACTGTTTTTTACTGAAAGACCTTCTTACCATCCTTGACAACGATGCCCTTGTAACCAGCACCAACCTGCTGTCCAGCGAGGTTTACAGCACCGGCAACCTTTGCCTTGGCGCTTTCTGCTTTTACACTGCCAACACCAGTTGGGAGTTCAGCATTGACAGTGATAGCCATAAACTGGAAACCGTTTGTTGTGGTTATTATAACAAGATTATCTTTCAACACCTTCAGCTCTACCTCATGCTCCTCTACATCTGCCGTAGTCAGAGAACCACTAACGAGTTCTGTATTAGAAACCGTCAATGAACGCTCACTTTCACCAGAGCCCTTGAATTTTAACTTTATAACGTCATCCTTAACCAAAGCACCAAGGTTGATACTTACAGCACTTCCATTTACAGCAAGGTAATTTTTTGACTTGATTCTTACGCGGTCCTCACCCAAACCTGCGCTATTGTCGCGTGTAAAGGTAAGCCCCTTTGTCAGTTCAAGTTCCACATCGTTTGCCTTCAATGGTTCAAATACGTTTCTTTCTGCCAATACAGCAACATTCTTCCAATAGTTGTTGTCCTCATCAAATGTCCATGTATTAGCATCAGCAGCCAGATTTGCAGCATCATTATCGCTCAGAACCTGTGTGAAATCCCATGTTGTAGGAGCTGTTGGGTCAGAAGGCTTTACCTCACCACGATCTACCCTCAGGGTAGTAATTAATGTACCTGTGTTACCATTACGGCCAAGATACAAAATATCATAATCTTCTGTCAATGTATAAGTCTCCTCTACAGGGTCATCAGCTGATGTTCTACCATTAACAAACTGTTTTGTTGTAAAAAGAACTGTTATTGCATTTGCTTCGCCAACCGTGAAGATATCAACAGCAGCTTTCTTGGTTTCATCACTATTATTGAAAGCACCAGCAATAGTAATAACATCACCAGCTTTAAAACCACCTTCAACACTTATTGTTGCATAATTTGAGTTTAATGCACCACTAGTAGTGTAACCGTTGGCGAATTTTACACCATTAATCGTAGTCGTATTAGTGTAAATCTTAACTGTGCTAAAATCTGTTGTACCACTTTTGGTGATTCCTGCCTGACTCTTTGGATAGTCAATTAATGTTTGAGCCTGAACTGTCAGAGCGAGAACTAATAATGAAATAAGAGTAAAAATTTTTTTCATAGAAATTTTGTTTTTTTAGTTAAAAATTTGGTTTGAAATATTGGTACAAAGGTATAAAAATGCATACAAAAAACAAATGAATATTTGTTGTTTTTATCGACAAACAGGCTAAAATACGCAAAATGCGATAATTTTTCCACCTATTCTTTGTCATATTTAATTCTTTTTCTTATTTTTGCAGCGTCAATATAAACTATCAATGACTACGACCCAGAAACTATGAAACGAATTTTATCACTTCTGTTTTCTGTCTCAATATATATTCTGATTCATCAGTCATCCCTTGCGCAGCCTTATTGTGATGTCAGGACTTTCAACATGCGAAACGGGCTTTCCGCCAATGTCATCTCCGACATGGGGCAGGATGCCAACGGTCTGATGTGGTTCTCCACCTATAACGGTCTCTGCTGCTATGATGGCTATCGTTTCATTACTTTTCGTGGTACAGAAGGAATCGACCAGCTGACATCCAACCGCATTTTTAAAATTAAGCCAGAAGGAAAAGCTGGTATTTGGGTAATAACCTACGACCGCAGGCTCTATTTCTTTGATACTGCAACCTGCAAATATACTGATATCAGCAATGAAGTTCAGAAGAAGACAGGTCAGGTATTTCTTGCCAGGAATATCTATACTAATGAGGGATACTCCCACACTTGGATTCTGGGGCACAAGACTACGGTTTGCCTTCGCATCAGTACAAAAGCAGCCACCAATCCTGACAGCATACAGGTCATAACGCCAAATGAACTGCCCCATTCCCATAATGCCATAAGAAAGGTTTGGTCCGACAAGACAGGTTTTGAATGGATTTTTACTAACAAAGGCATAGTTCTTTATGGCACAAAGCTATCGCAAGAAGGAGCCTTCGAACACATCACAAAGATAGCGGACAACACCTATATAGCCCAGACAAATGGTCTGCTATGGAGATATGGCAAAGGGCAAAGCAGCCTCAAGCGAATTCCTCTCACTGCCTCACCAAGTAAGATAAACTGTATCAAGGAAGGTCCATACAACCGACTTCTTATAGGTACGGAATATGGTGTATTGGCTCTTGATGTCAAGACAGGAACGAGCCAATATATAGCTTCATCAGTGGGCAATGTCACCAATGTGAACATTGATCACAAGAACCGTATATGGGCTTACACAGAGAATGGCAGCATTGTTCTCATACATAAGGATAGCAATACCCTGCCCCATAATGCATGGCAATTCCGTCAGTTCTCCTCTGTTATGTCTCCGATTGCCACCCACCTTACTACATCAGCCCAGTCAATATGGGTAGAAGACAGGCAGGGTACTATCTGGATGGCTCCAAAGGAGCAGGCACTGTGTTACTATGACGAGTCAGACGGACTGTTACATCCCTATGCTCTTCGCTCAAGTGGTTACGATTATACCATACCATTTATCAAGAAGAGTTTTATCGACAGGCAGCACAACATCTGGTTGACATCGACACAGTTCCTGACGCTGGCAAATCCGAAATATCATGACATAAAGATACGCACTCTGCAAGCAGGTCAGGAAACACGGGCATTGATGATTCTGCCTGATGGTACCACATGGGCAGGCACTGACGATGGTATCATTGGTGTCTATGATGCCAAAGGACAGCTGTCCGGATATGTGGATGCCAACGGCCGCATCAGTTCTTCCCCTGTAAAGATTGCCAGAAAGGTGAGTGCCTTGTACAGAGACTCAAAAGGACGTATATATATAGGTACACGTAATGAAGGACTGTTTATCATCGATAATGGCAAGAAGACCCGATATGCCCATGACAATGCGAGCCCCTACTCTCTCAGTTCTGACGAAATATATGCCTTTGACGAAGATGAACAAGGCAACCTGTGGGTAGCCACCTATGGTGGAGGCCCTAACCTCATCAGAAAACAGGACACCGGCTCGCTGCGTTTTGTCCATGCAGGCAATGAGATGAAGCAATTTCCCCTCAGCACTTTCAACCAGATACGTCGCATCACACATGACGGCAAGGGAACTGTCATTCTCTCCAGCACCTCTGGACTTATTACTTTCAGCAATCGCTTTACACGACCTTCTGACATTCGTTTCTTTACTACAGGCTACCATCATGGCGACAGCACTTCTCTTCGCACCTGTGACGTACTGCAGACCCTCATTACCCGTAAGGGCGACATCTATGTCACCACTATGGGTGGCTGTGTTCAGCAGCTGACATCCAAGAACCTTCTGCAGGACAATCTTTGCTTCAAGAGAATAAAACAGAATGCCAGAGGCAATGTGCTGTCACTCATAGAAGACAAGAACGGCAATATCTGGGGAGTACATGAAGCATCCCTATATATGTTCACGCCACAAAAGAGTCTGATAGCAGAATATGGTCCCAACAAGCTTGGTGACCACATCGGTTTCACAGAGGCGCAACCAGTCCTCGACCCACAGAGTGGATGTCTGATAATGCCGACGATGGGTGGTGTGATAATGCTGCGACCTGATGAGCAGAGGGCGAATGACTACAAGCCAGAGATAGTCTTCACCTCAGTACGTTTCCAGGGAGAGACGCCCCAGCCCCTGTTAAATATGCCAGTACTCGATGTGCCAAGCGATAACCGTAACTTCACACTGACATTCGCAGCACTCGACTATCAGGACAACGATTTAGTAAGGTATGCCTATAAGATTGAAGGCATTGACAAGGACTGGAACCATGTCGGTTCAGACCATCAGGCACAGCTGTCCAACATTCCTGCAGGACATCACCGCCTTATTGTCAAGAGTACCAACAGCGATGGTGTCTGGACAGACAACGAGACAGCACTCGAGATATATGTTCACCCCACATTCTGGGAAACCATCTGGGGCAAGCTGCTCATAGCACTGCTGGCAATTATCGTCATCTCCTTCATCATTCATGTAATACTCCTTCGTCATCGTGCCAAGATGCTACGAGAGATAAACAGGATGAAGATACAGTTCTTCACAGATGTGAGCCACAAGTTACGTACTCCATTAACCCTCATTGAAGGTCCTGTCAGCGAAGCCCTGAATGAGAACACACTCTCACAGGATGTCCGTCAACATCTGGAAATGGTGAAACGCAATGCCCAACGCATGCTGGTTCTTGTCAACAAGATGCTGAAATACAGCAAGCAACATGGTGTCTATATCACAGAGGCAGAAGCAGATGACATCTCTACACCAGCCACAGGCATCCTGCCACAGGAGAGCACCAAGCAGGCTGTGGAAGAGGGAGCGCCAAAACTCCTTATCGTGGAAGATGACAACGACCTGCGTGCTTTCCTCTTCTCTATCCTTTCAAATAAATATAATGTATTACTTGCCGAAAATGGCAAGATAGGCTTGGAGAAGGCTACATCAGAGCAGCCCGACTTCATCATCACCGATGTCACGATGCCTGAGATGGACGGTCTGACAATGGTTCAGCAGATTAAGCAGAATCCTGACATCTGCCACATCCCTATCGTAGTACTCTCAGCAAAGGCATCTCTCGAAGACAGGCTGCAGGGACTGAAGGAAGGTATCGATGACTATATCACCAAGCCGTTCAGTGCTACATACCTGCGTCAGCGCATTGAGAATATCATTGCTC
Organism: Prevotellaceae bacterium UBA7017; assembly: GCA_002449535.1. Classification (GTDB taxonomy): domain Bacteria; phylum Bacteroidota; class Bacteroidia; order Bacteroidales; family Bacteroidaceae; genus Prevotella. The sequence goes on from DJWZ01000147.1 coordinate 11,030, forward strand.
AGAGACAACTGCTGCAGCGTACATGGCTCGGGCAGCTGGGTGGAGCAGAGAATAATGTCCTCGAAACCTCCCCACTCACTGGTTCAGAAGAGGCAACAATGGAGGCACCTCGGCGCGAATATCGCCTGGAGGCTCCTGAGATAGTAGATACTGACCAGGAGATGATGGAGAAACTCATGAAGTTCCTCGAGGCAAACATCAGCGAGCAGGACCTAAAGATTGAGGATATGGCAGATGCAGTAAATCTCGGACGCACTGTGTTCTATGGCAAGATAAAGAGTATTGTCGGTATGGCGCCATTTGACTTCCTTCGTCATATCCGCATGCAGCGTGCTGAAGACCTCATCAACCGCAGTCAGATGAACATCTCCGAGGTGGCTTATGCAGTCGGCTTTACAGACCCTAAGTACTTCACCAAGTGTTTCAAGAAGGAAACAGGCATGACCCCAACAGAATATCGCGACAAAAAAGGAGTTACTACTACTTCGTGACTCTTATCCATTCGGCGTCGAGCCAGCCTCTGTCAGCTTTTGGGTCTGTTTCTGCTGATATGTAGCCGAATTTGGCTCCTATCCACTTACCCTGCTTCATCTTAAACTTCTCCCCACAGTCACTGAACCTCTTGCCATCAAGACTGTAGGCGAAAGAGACAATCGGGTCTCCACCATGCGCCTTACCAGCCTGAACATTCGAAACACGTAAACGCAGGTAAATATCCTCATGTATGCCAGGCTTATAGTCTATCTTGTCCTCTGCTGTAGGCTTCAGCGTTGCAAGAACAGTCTCCGTCTGGGGCTTTCCCTTGTCGGCCTGCAAGCAGGTCATCTGAACCAACTGGAACTCCTTCCCTACTCTCTTTACCACCAAAGCAGAATAGTCGAGACCCATCATTATCAGTCCTCCGAACTGTCCCTCTGCCTTTGATGTGAAGCGCACCTTGCTAGTAACAGTAAATTCGTCAGCAGGAGTCTTTTGGAGAAGCAGGTTTGGCACCTCCCAGAAATTCTTCCAACCTTCAGAGAGCTTGTAGGTATATATGCGATAAGTTCCGAAGGCCGTCGCAGTACCAAACTTCTCGTCATAGTTAGCGTGCCACTCCCACTGAAGACCCAACTTCGACGAGTTGAATTCGTCGGAACATTGAATATTGAACATTGAACACTGAACATTAGCCTTTGGCTTTCGGAAGGTCGTTACCGGCTGTCCTTTCTTTCCCATTATGGGCCATCCTGTGCTCCAGTCAACAGGATTTAGGTGTACCACCCTTCCGTAGGCTTCTTTGTCCTGAAAATGCAGGAACCAGTCTTCACCATATTTCGTATGTACCCAGCCCCCTTGGTGAGGGCCGTTTATCTCTGTCTTTCCCTGTGCCAGCACTATCTTATGCTCATAAGGTCCATAGGGTGACCTGCTTCGCATTGCCAGCTGGAAGCCATCAGGCACGCCGCCTGCAGGACACATAATCCAATACCATCCATCGCGTTTGTAGAACTTCGGACCTTCGCAGGTACGGTTTTCCGTACCATTGCCATCGAAGACTATCACAGGTTGCCCAATAGGTCTCATGCCATCGGCACTCATTTCCCTTACTGTCAGCACAGAGGCGTACTTTGTACGGGAATTTGCCCATCCGTTCACCAGGTAGCAACGTCCGTCCTCATCCCACAATGGTGTAGTGTCTATATATCCAGTTCCCTTAATGACGCAATAAGGCTTTGTCCATTCTCTTGCCGGGTCGCCATTCACAGTCTTCACCATATACACTCCGAAGTCTGGGTCGCCCCAATAGATATAGTACTGCCCGTCATGAAAACGTATGCTTGGTGCCCACACGCCATTGCCGTGCCGTGGTGTCTTGAAGTGCTCCAGCAGTTTGCTGTCGCCCTCATAGAGGTTGCCTATGGCATAGTTGACTATCTCCCAGTTTACGAGGTCCTTCGAATGAAGTATCGGCAGCCCTGGAGTACACTGGAATGACGAAGCCGTCATATAGTAGTCCTCACCAGACGCCCCTACACAGACATCAGGGTCGCTATAGTCAGCATTGATAACAGGATTCGTATAGGTACCGTCACCATTATCAGGACACCACACCTCCGAAAGGCCCTGTGCCATACCGGCAACAGAGCAAAGTACCATCACTGCAAGAGAAGAAAGAACTTTTCCCATATCACACAAATACCAAATCCTTTTTTAAAATTTTATTTTCCCCAAGTGTAGGAGCCGTCTATCCGTTCTTCAATGACATCATCCAGCTTACTCTTGGTGGCATAGCCATTCTTGGCAGTCTTGTTAGTATTCTTCACCTCATAGCTGCAGTTCTTGAGGAATGTGATGCCTTCGCAGAAGTTCATCTTGATACCCTTGCTGTGGGTGATTTGTACGTTATCGAAGGTAACATCCTTAATCTTGCTCTCAGGACGACCATAGATGAAGATTCCGAAGTTGTTCTTAGGACTGCTCTTATACGAAGTATGACCAGACACCTTCACATTTTGTATCAGGACATCATGAAAGCGCGGAGTCGTTTCTATCAGTTCGTCGGGTGACAACATCTTTTCCACAGGGCTTGCAGGAATCTTGTCATACCAGCTGGTGATGACGAAAGGACTTGCCACATTGAACATATTGCAGTTGCGGAACACTATATTATAGACGTCACCACTCCTGTCGCGGTTACTCTTCAGGCGGAAGCCACAGTCTGTGCCGTCGAAGGTAAGGTCTTCATAAATGATGTCATGCATATGCTTGGTGAAGCTGCCAAGGGAAGCACCGTGCCCTGCCTTCAGCTGACAATTCCATACATGCACATACTGCGCATCATTGTCGCAAACCACATTGTCATCGCCTGTGTCTATGTCACAATCGTAGATGTTGACATACTGTGACCAGATAGGGAAGCCATCAGTATTATGGGAAGGGTCTGCAGCGGTAGAGGCAGGATTCTTTATGTTGATGCCATGAGCTGTTGCATGTCCGCCCTTGCCATTACGTCCGATGGTGATGTTGGTATTCGGAGCATTCTGCACGCAGAAGTTACGGAACAGATAACGACTGCCTTGCCAGAAGCGTATCATTGCATGGCGCTTGGTAGATTTCTTCACAGCCTTTGCCGCCTCTACCTGGCCCCACCAGGGGGAGCCCTGTCCGTCGATGACTGACGATGTGCGGCTCTCACCCTCGATTACGATGTCGGAAGCCTCCTTCTTTCCGGTAATAAACGGCGCTTCCATCATGCGATAGCCATTTTCGTCAACGGGGAAAGTATCGAAAGCCTTCATCTTCAGGGTTGCTCCCTTGCAGAGGTGAAGCACCGTCTTGCTGCCCATCTGAAGGCAGTCTGACAAGAATGTGCCGGCAGGCACCACCACCATGCCACCGCCAGCATTGGCAGCAGCATCGAGGGCAGCCTGAATGGCAGCAGTATTGTCCGCAGAAGATGTAGAGGCATTGAAGGGAGCGGCAGTGATATCAAACGTATTGGCTGCCGTGAACTCAGGCAATCCCTGGGGAAGTTCCACGGCATTCCAGCCCTCAGGGGTATTCTGGTTAGCCTTCTCGTCTGCCATAGAGAAAGCAACCTGGGCATTAGACGGCTGCGCTGTCGTTGCAGCGAGCAACAGACCGAATATTTTCAAAAAAGTCTTTTTCATAACATCATTATATTATTTTGTCATCTTCTTGCCATTAACGATATAGAGTCCCTTCTGGGGATTTGTCACCCTACGGCCCTGCAGGTCGTATATCTTCATTGAAGACCGAGAACCGGACACTGAGGTATCCAATGTAGGACTACTGATGCCCATAGCCTCTCCGTCAACCTTTACCAGCAGACGGTCGGCAGAAGAAGAAGTGGCTCCTGTGAAGTAACCCTGGAAGGAGTTTATTTTTGTCTGGTCATCCTTCTGCTTAGCGAGGGCATTGTCGGTCAGTATGTATGAATTGGCAGGAACGTTGCCACTGCCATACGTCCCCTGAAAAGTATAGTCACCGACAGAAGCCTTTGGGTCGCTGCTGTTCACGATAGTGACATTGCTGAAGCTCTTGACGCTGTTGACATCGTTGTCAACCTTTATGAGATAAGGCTCATTGGCATTCAGGGAAGTAACAGAAGCGAAGCCCAATGCGTCCCCGGCAGCCTCTGTAAACCGTGCTACGGCAGCAGTAGTGCCAAAGGCTGTCTCTAAGTCGCTCTTGCTGACTGCGAATGGCAGCACGATAGTGTTCCAACTGCCGGCAGCGATGGCACGGTTCAGGATGACACTGCGCTGAACATTATCGTTGGCAGCTATGCGACATACGTTATATGCGCTGTTCTCGCTGAGTTCAAGGGCACCGTCATAGATTTTCTCTGGTGTGAAACCCAGGCGGCTGACAACGCCGGCATAAAGACCGAGGGCGATATCATCGCTGAGCAAGCCATTGATGTTGGCGCCGGCAGAGCCTGTCGTGCCGTAGGCGGCATTGACAGCCAGGTCGAAGTCATAGATATGGAGGTCGGCTGTTCCGGCACTTACGCCACCGCCCATGTCGGTCCACCTATAAACGAGGTTATCGCCTATCTCATTCTTCAGATTGAAGAAATATACCGTTGCAGAAGCGCCGCCCCAGTCACGTCCGAGATTTGCAGAGACGTATGCACGGTCGGCTGCCTTCACGGTACAGTCACGGAAGATAAAGGCTTCGCCGGCATTGCCCTTTTGGGCAGTGATATAGGCTGATGTCCTCTTGTCACTATATCCGCCTATTACGAGATTACAATTATCAAACACTACCTGACCGCCGCCAAAGATATAGTCGGTATTGCCTACGATGTCGCAATCCTTTACGTAAAGTGTTCCGCTGCCATAGAAGGTATCCTGAGAACCGACAAAGCGGCAGTTGTAAAGCTGACAACCGGTAGGACTGTTTTCGAAGCCGATAGCAGCAGCTCGCTCCGTGACATCCTTTGAGTCGGCTTCCTTATAGCCTGCCTCCCCCTTCTTCAAGGTGCGGTTATAGGTAATTGAAGCATCGCCTACCTGGGTTGCAAGCACACCGTCAGTGACTTCCTCCTCAGTATAGTATTGATTGAAGCTGTTCTCGAAGACTATGTTCTCTGCCTTGAAATTATTGCCGGTCTTCTTGACAAGCACAGTAGCGCCCCAGCGTGCAGGATTGAGTTTCTTGAGGCTGTTGCGGGTCATTGCACGGTCCTTGTCATAGTAGCCGTCGGAGTTCAGGCTATAGTAGCTGTAACCTATGCCATAGTACCATGTAATGGTTGCCTTCTCTGCGCCACTGGTCTTCAATGTCACATTTGCCTGGTCAACAATCACCTGCTCACGATAGGTCTGTCCGCTGGTCAGCGTAATGACAGGATTTGAGACAGAGCCGGCCTTTGCAGCAGCCAGCGCATCCGTAACAGTATTATATACATTGGCAGCAACGGCAGCAGTATTGTCAACAGTGATCTCTGCCTGTGTAGCAGCAGGGACGGCAGGCTCGGGGAAGTAGATATTGTGGGAGACGGCAGCGTTTACGACCTTGAAACTCTCAACAGACAATGGCGACAAGGCACCGACATTAGAACTGATGGTGTAGGTATCTGGCATCAGGGCTGTGGTATATGACGCAGAACCTGCCTCACAATTCACCGTTTCGACATTGCTTGCGCCAGTGAAAGTCAGTGTGAAAGCCTCTGCCGGAGCATTTTCGATAGTGCCGGACACCGTCTGGGCTGAAGCCTCTGATATGGTCACGACACCAATGCTGCCATCCTCTGATAACGTGACAGTCTCTGGACTGCTGACAATGAATGGCACATCGCCGCCAATGCCAATAGTGTATTTGTCAGCAGGCAGCTTCACGCTAAAGGCATTGTCGGCAACAGTGGCAGAATATTCCTGACCGTTGCCGGCGGCTTTCAGTATAATAGTGTTACCATTGATGTCACCGCCAGAGACAGTGCCGGATATTGCATTTACCGACACAGGATTTACCTTGATGTTGCTGAGATAGGTGATGCCCATAGCCGCCATCTCCACAGTGCCTTCCTCCGTCGCAACATAGTATTCGTTGTATAACTGGTCATTGATGGTGAAACCTGTCTCGCTGCCACCGGCATATCTTCCCCATGTCACCATGGCACCTTCAAAGACTGGCACCTTGAACACCGTACCATTGTTACACTGGCACCACTGGTCGGTACGACTCGCATTGTTCAGCTTTCCGGCATCGGTATTGATAATCAAAGAATGTCCATTGACAGCATATTCATATTCAGGGCTCTTCTGAAGCTCAAACACCTCGGCACCATTGCTCTTGCCAAACTGCCATGTATTGGAATAGCCATTGGGGATAACGACAAACGCCTTGCCCTCTACGGTAATGCTCCTGATATATCCACTTGTCGTACATACCATAGTAACATTCTGGTCCTTAGAAGCCTCAAAAGTATCTCCATTGGCATAGGCAACACCATTGATGGTGAAGGCTGTGGAGTTGTAAAGGACAAACCGAATCTTTGCACCTTCCGGCACGCCAGGGAGAGTAAGGACAGTACCCTGATTGATTTGTGCCCAGTCTGAATTGTTTTTGCCCAATTTGCCGTTGATGGCATCAACCATCAATTTCGGTGCCTCGGCAGCATCGTCTGCCGTTGTTGCAGCAAGAGCGCCTGAATTACCCTCAAAGTTTGATTCTGCCTCCATCATTGATGTCGCAAGGTTATATACAGTAGTGAAATTCTGGATAGAGCCATTCACCTTGCCAGAAACAACGACATTGGCAAGAGCTACCTGCTTGGTCGAAGGGGTCAGCTTGCCGATGTATATTCTCACTGCCGTCACTCCTGTTGTTGGGACAATGGCAGGAAAGGTGGTCAAATCGTATGATTTGTGCTCACTGGGGGTTGATTCACTATTTCTTCTGATTGCCTCATTTTCTGCAACGGATGTCGTGGTGCTTCCCTGTATGCATTCCACCCAGATATTCGGATCTCCAGTACCGACCTTCGTAATATCAAAGCTGAGCGTGGTCGGGGTAAACTCCAATCCTGCAGCAGGAGCAAAAGAAAACTCGATATAGTTTTCGTCAAGTTCAGAGCGATTATTGTTTTTCTTCACCAAGTCCGTAAAACGAGTATAGGTATTTCCAAAATACGTACCTGTAGCCGTCGCATCGATAACGATATTACTACCCATTGTCCACGATGTTGAAAGGAATGCAGCAGAAGGACTTGCCGTAGCAGCACTCGTTGCGCCATCTGCCATACTCCAAGTGACACTCATGTCTTCATTAGAATAACTTTGGGCAAGAGTCCCTGTTATTCCCATAATGAATAACACCAATAAGGAAAATAAACTTTTTTTCATAGCTTTAGTATTTTAAATTGTTTAGATATTATTTCTTGGGCACAAAGATAATAATAATATAATATGTGTAGGGGGAAAGATTGTTCAGAAATGAGTAAAAACGACGATTTCATGGCAAAAAATGAAGATATTGAAAGAAAATACCCCATAAAACGACAAAAAAGAACTCCCGTATTTGTAAAATAATATGTATTTTTGCAAAAATTTTTTATTACTAACTTAAATAAATTAATTCTATGTCACTAAAACAAAAGAGTATTCGAACGACGCTACTGCTCGCCCTACTGATGTTTGTAGGCAGCATAGCAGCCCAGACTGTTAAAGTCAACGTGAAAGACTCGCAAGGCGAGGCTGTCATAGGCGCCAGTGTTGTTGAATCAGGAACTACCAATGGCGGTGTTACTGATTTTGATGGCAATTACACAATTAAACTTAGTGGGAAAAACACTTCTGTTACGGTGTCTTACATTGGAATGAAGTCCAAAAAAGTCGATGTGAAGGGGAAAACTTCCGTTGACATCGTATTGGAAGATGATGACAACACCACACTGAATGACGTAGTGGTCATCGGTTATGGTACTGTACGCAAGAAGGACCTGACAGGTTCTGTAGCCTCTATTAAAGGTGAAAAACTTGCTGAAATACCCGTTCCAAATGTCAGTGAGGCACTGACAGGAAAGTTGGCTGGTGTGAATATTACCACAACAGAAGGTTCACCAGATGCCGATGTAAAGATTCGTGTGCGTGGAGGTGGTTCTCTGTCACAAGACAACTCTCCTCTTTACATTGTAGATGGTTTCCCCGTATCAAGTATCAGCGACATTTCTCCATCAGAAATTGAGAGCATCGACGTATTGAAGGACGCTTCCTCTACTGCCATCTATGGTGCACGTGGTGCTAATGGCGTAATCATCGTAACCACAAAAAGCGGCAAGGAAGGCGATATTCAGGTAAACCTGAGTGCTTCGCATGGATGGAAGAAGATGACAAAGGAAGTGAAGGTGATGGATCCTTACAACTTTGCACTATACCAGTATGAGTTAGGCTCTAAAGACTACGGAAACTATAACGATATGGATATCTGGCAATCTGTTGACGGTAATAACTGGCAAGACCAGGTATTTGGACGTACAGGTCATCAGAACCAATACAACATCAATGTCAGTGGAGGTTCAAAAGATATTAAATTTAACGCAGGTCTGAGCCACAATGACGAAAAGAGTATCATGATGGGGTCTGGCTATAGCAAAAACAACATCAACGCCAAGTTGAATGCGAAAGTAAGCAAATGGATTACTATCGATTTCAACGGTCGTTTAAGTTTTACAAAGTTGGACGGTCTGAATGGCGGTGCCGATACTAACGAGTCGAATGCAGCAAACTCAATTGTTGCCAATACAGTAAGATACGGTCCTGTTGACCCATTAAACAATAGCGATGAAGACGAAAGCAATAGTACAAGTATGCGTCGCACACCATATCAACGTATTGATGCTACATACAAATACCAGGAACGTTTCCAGCAATCATATAATGGTGGAGTAAACTGGAAACCATTTAAGAATTTTACATTCCGTACTGAGATAGGTTATACCTGGAAGTATGATAAAAGCGAACAGGTATGGGGCAGTGATGCAACAACAAACTCTAAGTACGGCTACAATGGTGACCCACAAGCACAGTTCATCCGTGTAGATGCAAGGAACTGGAGAAATGCTAACACTGTGACATACGACAACAAGAAGTTATTCGAGGGGCATCACCTCAACGTTATGATTGGTCAGGAATGGAGCAGTGCTAAACAAACGACACGTACAAGCACATCAGTTGCTTATCCAAACGATTTCACGATAGACCAAGTTCTTGCAAATACTGAAGCAGGATTACCTTTGGCTAATGAAAGCTACATAGCTGCGAAAGACAACCTATTGTCATTCTTCGGTCGTATCAACTACACCATCCACGACAAGTATTTGGCAACATTTACCCTACGTACCGATGGCTCCAGCAAGTTTGGCGATGGACACCGTTGGGGTACATTCCCATCATTAGCACTGGCATGGCGAATGAATGAAGAGAACTTCTTAAAGGACGTAGATTGGCTCTCAAACTTAAAGTTACGTCTCAGTTTCGGTACTGCAGGTAACAACCGAATCAACAGCGGTCTGATATCTACTACCTACTCTATGGCGGGCAATACTGGTAAAGCAGCCTTCTTCAATGGTAATCGTGCTCCAGCATTGCAACATGGTACATATCTTTACAATCCAGACCTAAAGTGGGAAACCACAGTCACTCGTAACATCGGATTCGACTTTGGTTTCTTCAACAGCCGTATTAACGGTACTTTAGATTTCTATTGGAACACAACACGTGACCTGCTGATGCAGAGTGTCGTGCCTTCAAATACTGGTTATAGCTATCAGTTCCAGAACTTCGGTAAGACCTCTAATAGCGGTATCGAACTTACCTTGAATGCTGCAATAATTGAAAGAAGAAATTTCAACCTTAATTTCAATTTCAACATTGCATATAACCACAACAAGATTGATGAGTTAGCTATGGAGAACCCATGGCAAAGTAGTAGCTGGGCAGGTAGTACCATTTCCAAATACGAGGATTTCCGAGTAGAGGCAGGTGGTCGTCTCGGTGAGATATGGGGTTACAAGCAGAATGGTTACTACACTGTTTATAACCCGGCAACAGGTACAGGTGACTTAGCTTATGACGGAAGCAAATGGGTAATGGTAAATGGCACTGACAATAGCTATACGTTGTTTGGTGGAAACCTCTATCCTGGCGTACCGAAAGTAGAAGTTGATGGCAATGGCGACCCTATCAAACAGCGTTTAGGCAACACCATAGCTCCTACAACTGGTGGCTTTGGCTTCGACTCTCAGTATAAGACCAAGTATGGAACATTTGACTTCAATGTGTTCTTCAACTATTCATTGGGCAACAAGATTATCAATGGCACAAAGTTGGCTAACGCCTTCTATGCTGGTTCCCAAAAGAACTACAATCTGGTGTCTGATTTCAATCTGGACAACCGTTTCACATATATTGATCCTGACAATGGGTTAAACATTGGTCGTCCGGCCACATCTACAGTAACTGCATATGGTGGCCTTGCAGCATCAGGATATGCAGAAGGTTTAATGAGTCGTTTAGCTGAAATCAATACAGGAAAAGCCATGTATAACCCTGCTGGTGTTACTGCAATGCAGCTCACCGATTATGCTGTAGAAAATGCATCATTCTTGCGTCTACAGAACATTACTATAGGCTACACATTACCAAAGGCATGGCTAAAGAAGATATTCCTTACCAACGTCCGTTTGTACGTAACCGCATACAACTTGGCATGCATAACAAGCTATAGCGGATACGACCCAGAGGTGGATACCAGCAGTAAAAGAAACAAAATGACCCCAGGTGTGGACTATGCAGCCTATCCAAAGAGCCGTTCTTATGTGGTTGGTATTAACGTTTCTTTCTAATCCAGAATTATTAACGACATAAAAATAATAAACTTATGAAAAAGATATTTCCAATCATAGCACTGGCTTTGAGTGCGCTTGGGATGACCAGTTGCTCCGACTTCTTGGATCAAACATCTCCCTCAGAGTTAGCTGACGATGCGGTATGGAGTTCTACCTACTATACCGAACTACGTGTCAATCGTCTATATGGGCAATTAACAAATGACCGTTCATACTCTCAGGACCTTTCTATTGTATGGTGTATGAATAGTGATATCGAACTTGTTGACGGTTTGGGCGACAATGCGTTAAACACCTCCAGTGAACGTGGTGCCATGAACTACAACCTTGATCCAGGATGGGCAAGGATTGGCGACGTATGGACAATGCTGTATGGTATCATTGAAGATGCAAACCTCAATATTGAAGGCATACGTGGCAGTTCACTACTTACGAGCGGCTCTGAAAGTCAGAAAACTAAAATGCAAAGATATCTTGGAGAAAGCCTGACACTTAGGGCAATGATATATTTTGACTTGATCCGTTATTTCGGTGACATACCGTTCAAAACAGAGATTTCAAAGAGTGATTTGAGTAATGCATATCTGGGCAAGACTGACCGTGACGTGATTATGGATGCATTAATCAAAGATTTGGAAGAAGCTATAAATTATCTGCCATGGGCTGGTGATGATATCAGCACAGAGCATGTAAATAAAGGCTATGCTCATGCTCTTTTGGCTCAGATTGCTATGACAAAGGCTGGATGGGCTATTCGAGAGACAGCAAAAGAGGGCTACGAGACTGCAACATACAGCGATGCGGTATATCCAACCCAGCGTCCTGATGCTGCCACACGCACTGCTCTTTATGAAAAGGCATTGACCAATCTTACAGCTATCATAATCAGTGGTAAGCACGACTTAGCTGCTGATTTCGAAACACTTTGGGACAACCAGAACAAACGTAAACTCGTCGCTACGACACCTGAGAATCTATTTGAAATCCCTATGGGTCTGAATGTTAGCGGTGAGTTGGGCTATACGGTTGGTGTACGTATGAATGGCATCACCTCTAAATACGGCTACGGAAACTCTTCTGGCAAGATGAAGGTTACAGCTCCGCTACTCTATTCTTATGACCCATCCGACCAGCGCCGCGATATTACCGTAGCACCATTTGAAATCAAAGAAGATGACACGAAAGGCACCATAGAGGCTATGCTCGAGAACGCCCCATTTGGTCTTTATGTAGGAAAATGGGATTGCCGGAGAATGGCTAACGACTGGTTACAGGAGAATCTTAAAGCTTCTGCCAAGCACATGACAGGCATTAACCCTATCAAGGCTCGTTATGCTAATGTGCTGTTATGGTTTGCTGAGGTTATGAATGAGCTCTATGGTCCTACTGTCGCTGATGCTACATGTGGAATGTCAGCATACGATGCTTTAGCAAAAGTACACAATCGTGCCTTTGCTACTGCACAGGATGCCAACGCATTCCTCACTGCAGCTAAGACTGACAAGGATGCTATGTTCAAAGCTATTGTAGATGAGAATGCATGGGAATTTGCTGGAGAGGGATTCCGTAAGTTCGAGCTTATTCGTTGGAACCTTTTGGTTGACAAAATTAAAGAATTCAAGCAAACATACCTGAATCAGCTGGCTGATGGAACGACATATCAAAAGAACGTCTATTTCAACTACATTAAGGACGCTAATGGAAATCCAACCAACCGGATTGACTTCAGCACAATCACATGGTACACTGACGCAAGCGCCAGTGCTGACAGCTATGACGCATCTGCTAAGAGTTTCGGTAATGGCAGTATCACCAGTGAGACTGACACACAGGTACGCACAAATCTGCCCTCTATTTCTAATGGTTTGGTAGGTAAGTCCACTGTAAGTGGTACCACCATTACATATGAGGAGCCTGCTGTGAAGAATCGCTACCTTATACCGATTGCTTCAACAACAATCTCTGCTTCCAACGGTATGATACACAACTCTTATGGATACTCCGACTAATAGACTATCACAATCATTAATAAAAAACGATTATGAAACTGCATATATTAAATAAGGTATTAGGCTTGGGCGCTATAGCCCTATGCCTTACCGCCTGCACCGACAGCAATGACTGGAGTACTGATGCTTCAAAGTCACGAATGTTTTCAGTGTCTGGCAACGACATCTCCATCGTACGTTATATGACTGAACTTGATATCACCTTCAGTCCCGTCAAAGGTGCAGAGTCCTATACTCTCGAGATTAGCCGAGACACTTTATATGACGAAATCGAGGAAGGAGCTACTAACACTTCACGGGTTATTCACATTACTCCTGCCGAAGCTAAGGACACTATTAAGGTTAAAGACCTGAAAAAAGATACTCGATATTATGTTCGCATACGTACTACATCCGCAGATATGCCCCCATCAAAGTGGTCATACTATAAGGATAGCAAGAACCGCTATTATATAAAGACTAAGGCAGAACAGCTCTTCTACACAGCGAAATATTTTGCACAGACAGTCATCAGACCTACTGACCTTTTCCAAGATCATGTTCAACTTAGCTGGAAGAAGGATGAAGGCTCAGCAACTGCTGCTGTTGACCATGTCGTTATCTCAAACGGCAGTCAGCAAATAGCGAGTATCTCACTTAGCGATACGGAAAAGACAAATCGTCTATGTGTTATAAATTATGAGGATTATGGTCTGACACTTAACACCACGTATAACTTCAAAATATACAATGGCGATGATAAGCGTGGCGAGCTGAATGTCACCACTCCTAAACCACTGCCAGCAGGTATACATATCCTTGATACCGATGCAGGTGAGACATTGGAATCACTTATCAATTCAGCTACTGCAGACGTTGTTATCGGTATCCCTGCTACTTCTGCCGATGTAGAAGATCCTTTTGATGATGCTATTAGCGTTAGTGCCATTACTATCCCCGATGGAGTGTCTGTCACTTTGATTGGTCTTCCAGGGGGCAAGCCACGTTTCCTTTCATTCAAGAAGCCAATTAACATTGCAGGAAATCACGACTTAATTCGATTTGAGAATGTTCAAATTACCGATGGAGGTTGCCAGTATCTCATCAACCAAAGCACTGGTTTTACTATAGGTAGCATAGAATTCGACAATGTTAGGATACCTTCTATGTCTCGTTCTTTGTTCCGTTTGAACACCAATGACCAATGTACGCTAAATAAGTTGCTGCTTGAAAATATCTATATAGAAAATCAAGGTAGTGGCGGCTATGCTCTACTTTATGCAAACAAGAGCAACTATACTATCAAAGAGGTGTATTTAAACAACTCAACTCTGAGCAACATGGTACATTCCTTCATCGATTTCCGTAATGCCAATGTTGAAAGTATAAATGTAAACAATGTTACTTTCTACGACATCATTGGAAGTGATAAATACTTTATTGATGCACAGAACACACTGCCGACATACAATATCAATAACAGCATCTTTGCCAAGACAAACAAAACTTCCGCCAAAGGCATACGCGATGCAGAAACAGAAAAGAAGGATGACAATGGTAAGTCATTATACTTTACCTATACCTTTGGAACCTGCTACATGACCAGCGATTTCGTATTTAAAAAAGATGCTTCGGAAAAACCAGAGTGGGCTGGACGTCCTTTCTATGCCGGATCAAATGTTCCTGCTTCAACAAAGATTATGAAGGATCCAAAGAACGGTGATTTCACCATCACAGACAACACCGTTGAAGGTGGCGACCCACGTTGGGTACAGCCGAGTGACGATTAATCAAACCAACCAATCATAAAAAAATAGGGGGATAGTCTTGCGATTATTCCCCTTTTTTATGCCTTTTTGTACCATTTTCCACATGTTACGGCAATAATTACACCTTAGTTATGTTTATTAAGTAGTATTTTTGCAGCGAAATTATATAATAAATATAACCTATGACACAAAAATTGAATTTCATCCGACCTTTTCTGCTCATGGTACTCATGCTGCCAGTTATCCCTGCAACAGCTCGTGAATGGGACGAACAACTCTATAAGCAAATAGAGCAAAGCATCCAGACGCCAACCATCAATGGCAAGGACTACGACATCACGAAGTTTGGTGCCAATGCATCTGCCAATGCTGCAAAAAATCAGAAAGCCATACAAAAGGCTATCGATGAATGCACTAAAAATGGTGGCGGACGTGTCATAATACCTGCCGGACAGACTTTTAAGACTGGCGCCATCCGCCTGAAGAGTCATGTCAATCTGCATGTAGAGCAGGATGCCGTGCTTCTCTTCGTCTTTCAACCGGAGCTATACCCTATCGTAGAGACATCATGGGAAGGACTCCTCTGTTTCAATCTCTCACCATGCGTATATGCCTTCGAGGCTACAGACCTTGCCATTACCGGTAAGGGTGTTATCGATGGCGGTGGTTCTAACGAGAACTGGTGGTCATGGTGCGGAAAGCCGAAATACGGTTGGAAGAAAGGTATGCCACGCCAGCAGGATGAAAATGCACGTCCGCGTCTGCTTAAAAGCGGTGAGGACGGAGAACCTATGTATGATGAGAAAGGGCAGCGCAATCCCGTGCGTACCTTCGAGGCAAAGGACCTTCTGCGTCCTCAGTTGGTAAATTTCAACAAGTGCCAGCGCATACTCATGGAAGATGTTTCCCTGCTGCGTTCTCCTTTCTGGGTAATACATCCTCTGGAGTGTACGGACCTTACAGTTCGTCGTGTAAAGATGATTAACGACGGCCCTAATGGTGACGGATGCGACCCGGAGTGCTGCGACCGTGTACTGATAGAGGATTGTTTCTTTGACACTGGTGATGACTGCATCGCCATCAAGAGTGGACGCAATCGTGATGGACGCGAGCGCAACATGCCATCCCAAAATATCATAATCCGTAACTGCAAAATGAAAAACGGACATGGTGGTG
>DJWZ01000101.1:0-19860 GCA_002449535.1 Prevotellaceae bacterium UBA7017
ACCTCTCTCCGAACAGACGAACAGTTGAACAGTTTTTGTGTAAGAGTGAAACTGACCCTATAATTATATATTAATATATAATTATCCTTCTATAGTCGTTCGCACTCACAAAACTGTTCGAACTGTTCGTTCGGTTTCTGCCCACAATGGATTGTCACGCTACAGGGGCAAGAGGCGAACGAACAGTTTGAACAGTTTTCTGAATAAAAAATACGGCTTTGCAAAAATGTCGTCAATTGGTGCTGAAAATCGCCCCAATTGGAGGGCGAAAATTTGGAGCATGGAGAAAAATGTCGTACCTTTGCAACGTGAAACCTAAGGAAAAAAAATGCAGCCCCTAAGGGGAACAAAAAAAAGGGAGTGAAAGGGGAGTGAAGAAAGGAGTGAAAGAGATTAATGTACGAAGTAGGGGGTAGTGACACTTAAGGCGCCAAAGTCATAAATCCTCAATTTTCAATATTCAATGTTCAACTAAAAAAAACTTTTATCATCATGGCAATCAAAGTTAATGCACGAGAAACCGAACTCAAAATCGGTAAGAAACCTGGTTACTACTATGTAATGACTCCTGACCTATATACTGCACTGAAGACGCAGAAGGTCATCCGCGAGGCTGCTCTCCGTAGCGGTGTGAGCCAGGGTGTGATGCAGGCTTGCTGGGACGCAGCAGGCGAGGTAATCAAGGCATGGGCGACGGAAGGTCACTCTGTGGCACTGCCAGGACTGGGAACCATGCGCTTCGCTCTCCGTTCGAAGGCTGTGGCTGACGTCAACGAGGTGAAGACCGACCTTATCAAGAGCCGCCGCATCGTGTTCACTCCTTCTGTAGATTTGAAGGACGAGTTGGCAAACACCAGCATCCAGATTACCTGCTACGACCGCAATGGCAAAATCGTGAAGCGTGTCTCTACTGACGCTGGAGAAGTGGAAGACCCAGAGAACGATAACCAGAACCCAAGCCCAAGCACTGACCCAACTACCGGCGGTGGCGGCACGCCAAGCGGTGGAACGGGTGACGAAGGGTAAATGTAGCGCCTACGGGCGCACTCTTTTCAAAAAGAATGTTTTACCACTAAATCAAAAGACTATGAAAAAAGAAACTTGGAAGACTGTTATTCAGGTCATTATCAGCATCCTCACGGCAGCCTTGACCGCCATCGGAACTACCAGTTGCATGGGACACGGCTCGTTTTGACCTACGACTTCTCCCCAGCCCCTCCGAGGGAAGGGAGTACTCACAAAAAAAGACATTGCTTTTCAGCGATGTCTTCTTTTTTCTGGGGTGCCCGGTCGGGCTCGAACCGACGACATTCAGAACCACAATCTGACGCTCTAACCAACTGAACTACGGGCACCATGTTGGTTTTGCGGGTGCAAAGGTAATTAAAAACTTTGAGACTACCAAATATTTGAGAGATTTTTTTTGAGAATGGCTTAAATTTAGAAATTATAACCTACATATACGTATGTCGTGCCAAGAAGATTGCGATTGATAACTTTGCCGTTTCCTGACTGATAATAGAAGAATACTCCTTGTGCTCCGCAGAACCACGGACCGTTGTTCCATAGTATGGCGAGGCGTGCGTTGCCGTTGAAGGCGAGGTAGCTGTTGGCGAAGTTGTTGAGGGATTTAAAAATGTCGGAGGTTGATTCGGGCTTCTGTGAGTCGGCATGATGGAAGAGTACTCCGATGCCGCCTGTCAGCTCGCCTGCTGCCAACCAGTTGCGGGAGAAAACCCAGTTGTAGCCATAGCCGGCAGTAAAGGTTATTTCGTTGTTCTTCTGATTGCCTGTTATGACGTTTGTGGGTAGGTGGGTGTTGTAGGTGGTGTTTATGACGTTGGTCAGTCTTTCCCAATCTACCGTGATGCGGTTGTGGGCATAGGCGGCACCCAGCAGCAGGGAACCGGCAGACCTGAGCTGGCGGTTGGTTTGGGAGAAGGCTGCCTGGTGGCTGTATTTCTTATAGTTGGTGACGTAATAGAAATTGATGCGCGACATGCCGACATTGATACCGTCGAAGGGAAGGTCCTTGAGGTCGGTGGAATAGTTGGTATCGTTGACGATGAGGCGTTTGATGTTGTAGTTTCCGCCTACGCGGCGATAGAAAAGGTCTATGCCGAAGGCTGAGGAATATATGGAACCGGAAAGGTCGATGTCTTCATGGTTGAAGAGAGACTTGATGTCGATATTGTAGCCGAAGAATGCAAATCGCCATCCGAAGAAGGGACCTACGCGGGTGCGCACCTTGGGGGCTACGCGAAGGAAGAAGTCGGAGCCGTTGTCGATTTCGTACATCTCAAAGCGATTGGTGAGCTGTACTTCGCCGCACCAGTTGTAGTCCTGCACCTGAATGTAGTTGGAATCACGCGGAGGTGAGAATATCCTGTCGCAGAAATAATATATGCGTTTGAAGATGTTCTGCTTCTTTGGCTTGGGCGCGACAGGAATGGAATCTTTTTGCGAAAGGAGGGTGAGAGAGTCTTGCTGAGGAGACAGTGCAGGGGTGTCAACATGTGCCG
Organism: Prevotellaceae bacterium UBA7017; assembly: GCA_002449535.1. Classification (GTDB taxonomy): domain Bacteria; phylum Bacteroidota; class Bacteroidia; order Bacteroidales; family Bacteroidaceae; genus Prevotella. The sequence continues at coordinate 2,523 of DJWZ01000101.1, forward strand.
TGGCGCATATTGTGGAGAGTGACAGAATGGATGCAAAAACAGCTTTTTTCAAAACTTCTTTAGAATCTTGTCTAAGACCCAGTTGGTAGGTGTGGCGCTGAGCGAGGTGCATTGGCAGTCGCTCTTGCCTTGTAGTGTTGCAACAACATCCTGTATGAGGGGCTGCTGTACGTATCGGGGATTTTCTATAACGATATTCTCTACACCATCAGAGGTGTGGAGGCTTATTGGGGTATAGTCGAATACGGAGAATGAGAGGATGCCTTCGGAGCCTATAATCTCTATGCGGTCTTCACGTCCTGACTCGTGGCCGGCAAAACACCATGAGCCGCTGCCGGGCAGACCGCTCTCAAACTGATAGCAGGCACTTACCGTATCTTCTGCCTGATAGAGACCGCCCCTGTTGCAGGAATATCCACGGGCATAGACTATGACGCCGAAGAACTGCTGCAGGATGTCAAACTGATGGGGGGCGAGGTCGTAGAAATATCCACCTCCTGCTATGTCGGGCTGTATGCGCCAGGGGCGTTGGTCAGGAGCATTGTAATCGACCTGACGCGGTGGGCAGGCAAAACGTATCTGCACATTGAGCACCTTGCCGATGCGCTCTTCGTCGAGCAACTGCCGTACCTTCTGGAAATAGGGAAGGTAGCGGCGATAGTAGGCTACGAAACAAGGAACATGGGTTTCTTCTGACACACGGTTGATGCGTGCGCAGTCATCATACGAGGCTGCCAGCGGCTTCTCGACATAGGCGGGCTTTCCTGCTCGCATAGCCATGATGGCATAGGTGGCATGCGAAGAGGGCGGAGTGGCTATATAGACGGCATTGACGTTGGGGTCGTCAACAAGAGCCTGCGGGTCGGTGTACCATGTGGCGATGCCGTGACGTTCGGCGTATGAGCATGCCTTGTCGGCATTGCGGCTCATGACAGCCACAAGTCTTGAACCCTCAACTTCGTTAAAAGCAGGTCCGCTCTTCTTCTCGGTTACCTCACCGCAACCGATTACTCCCCAACGGATTTCCCTCACTATTATTTCTTCTCTTCTTTTTTGGTGGAACCTTTCTTGTATGCTTTGTTCAGACCTTTGACAATTTCGTCTGTAATGTCGATGCCCTTGTTGGCATAAAGGATGTTGTCGCCACTCTTGGAGAGAATCATGGTGTATTTCTTATCCTTATTATATTTATTTATAAAGTGCTGCAGTGAATCGTGCAATGCTTCGTTGAACTTCGCTGTCTCGTTCTGGAACTCGGCAGAGAGACGTGCCTGGAGAGCCTCGAGGTCGGCATTCTGCTTTTGAAGGCTTGCCTGTATCTGCTCTGCCTGCTCACGAGTGTAGGCATTCTGCTGCAGCTTCTGCTGGAAGTTAGCAGCTGCTGACTGTAGTGCCTGTCCCTTCTGCTGAAGGGTACTCTGGATATTCTGGCTCTTCTTTTCGAGGATCAATGAATACTCCTTGCAGAACTCGTACTGTGTCATGATAGAGTCAACCTCAACGAAGGCAATCTTGATGGTTGAGGGGACTTCTTTCTTCTCTTCTGTAGAAGAGTCGGATTTGGGAGAGTTGTCGCATGAAGCGAGAGTGAAAAGTGCTACGACTGCTGCTGCAATAGCGTTAAAAGTAAAATTTTTTGCCATTTTTATTATAAAAGATTTTGTTAATTGCGTCCTTTTTACTATTTTTGCATGCAAATGTACGAAAAAAGTTCAAGAGTAGAGAAGGGTGTGAGATTAAAGATAATCGTTTTTTAGTTTAATTAAGAAATTGTAATTGTGAATTATGAATTATTAAACCCAAAGGACGTATTTCTGTTTTTTGGTGAGATAAATAAGATTCCTCGTCCATCAAAGCATGAGGAGAAAATGATAACCTATTTGCAGGAGTTTGGCAGGCAGCGAGGTCTTGAGACAATAGTTGATGAAGCAGGCAATGTCCTAATAAGGAAGGGTGCCACTCCCGGTATGGAGAACAAGCCTACGCTGACGATACAGAGCCACATGGACATGGTGTGTGACAAGTTGGTAGATAAGGAGATAGACTTCATGAATGACCCAATCGTCGCATACGTGGCTGATGCCGACGGCAAGCCCAATGCTACAGGCGAATGGCTAATGGCGGACGATACCACGCTGGGTGCTGACGACGGCATAGGATGTGCGATGGAACTGGCTCTGCTGGATTCTGACACAATAGAGCATGGTCCGATAGAGTGCCTGTTCACACGTGATGAAGAAACAGGGCTGACAGGGGCGAATAACTTGAAAGCCGACATGCTGCGCGGCAACTATCTCCTGAACCTGGATTCGGAAGACGAGGGGCTTTTCTATGTCTCATGTGCTGGCGGAAAGACGACAACTGCCACCTTTAACTTTGAAAGAGAGGATGCCGACAAGACAAAACGTTGGTTCTTCATGGAAATAAGTGTGAAGGGACTTACAGGCGGACATAGCGGAGACGATATAAACAAAAAACGGGCTAACTCCATAAAACTGCTGAGCCGCTTTATATATATGGAGCAGCAGAAGATGCCTGTTGCCATAGCAGAATTCAATGCCGGAAAGCTGCATAATGCAATACCAAGGGACGGAAAGGCGGTTATCGCAGTACCCTTCATGGAAAAGGAAACTGTCAGGGCTGACTGGAATGTATATTGTGCAGAGGTGGAAGAGGAATTTCATGTTACGGAACCAAGCATAGAGTGGCACATGGAGAGTGCGGAAGCCGTAAAGGTGATACCTTTCAATCTTGGCATGCGCTTGATACACGCCCTTCAGGCTGTTCATACCGGGGTGTTTTCCGTTGTGCAGGATACTGTATTGGGAGAGATAACAGAGACATCGTCGAATCTGGCTTCCGTGCAGACGAGTGAGGGCAAATGTGTCGTGGTATCATCCCAGAGAAGTTCGGTAATGAGTAACCTAAAGAATATGGTGAATACCGTTCGTGCCGTATATGAATTGGCAGGCGCCGACGAGATAATACACAATGACGGCTACCCGGCATGGAAGATGCGTCCGGACAGCCATATCAGGGACGTGGCGCAGAGATGCTACAGGCATCTGTATGACAAGGAACCAAAGATAATCGGCATCCATGCGGGTTTGGAATGTGGATTGTTTGCCGAGAGGTATCCTAATCTCGATATGTTGTCTATGGGACCGACGATGCGGGGAGTTCATTCTCCTGACGAGAGGCTGCATATACCATCAGTAGAGAAAGTGTGGAAATTAGTATTGGAAATTCTAAGGGAAATTTGATGAAGAAATATTGCTTGGATATGAGTGTAAGCCAGGTGGTGCATATAAATGAGAAATATGTGCTGCTGAAGCTGACCCATAAAGATACATTGCCGGAAATGCTCCCCGGACAGTTCGTAGAGGTGCGTGTAGATGGCTCGCCTACTACATTCCTGCGTCGTCCGATATCAATAAATAATGTTGACAAAGAACGTAACGAGCTGCACCTGTTGGTGGCATGTATCGGTGACGGTACAAAGCATCTGGGTATGCTTAATGCCGGTGATACCCTGAATGTCGTTCTTCCGCTGGGTAACGGTTTCTCTATGGAAAAGCAAAAGAGACTGCTGGTGGGCGGCGGAGTAGGCGTAGCACCATTATTGTATCTTGGACGTAAGATGAAGGAAATGGGTGTAGAGCCTACCTTCCTGCTCGGAGCACGTTCGAAGAAAGATTTGCTGATGGTGGATGACTTCAAAGCCCTGGGGCGCGTTTTGGTTACTACAGAAGACGGCAGCGAAGGTGAAAAGGGCTTTGTGACCGACCATACCATTTGGGAAAAGGAAACTTTTGAACTCGTTTCCACCTGTGGTCCTGCCCCTATGATGAAGGCTGTAGCACGACGTGCCAAGGAAAAGGGCGTGAAATGTGAGGTGAGCCTTGAGAACAAGATGGCTTGTGGAGTAGGGGCGTGCCTGTGTTGTGTTGAGAAAACGAAGGACAGGGGTAATGTATGCGTATGCACAGAAGGTCCTGTATTTGATGCAGAAGAGCTATGGTGAAGAGTGATTTGAGAATTGTATTCATGGGAACTCCTGAGTTTGCAGTCGGCACATTGCGGGCTCTCGTGGAGGGCGGATATAACGTAGTAGCTGTTGTGACTCAGCCAGATAAACCTGTCGGGCGACATGCTTCCGTGCTACATGCTCCAGCTGTGAAGGTATATGCTCAGGAACACGGAATTCCTGTCTTGCAACCTGAAAAGATGAAGGATGAGGCGTTCTTGGAGCAGTTGCGGGCATATAATGCTGACCTGCAGGTAGTTGTTGCCTTCAGGATGCTGCCGGAAGTGGTATGGGCGATGCCGCGCTTTGGTACGTTTAATGTGCATGCAGCCTTGTTGCCACAGTATAGAGGGGCGGCTCCCATTAACTGGGCAATCATAAACGGCGAGACACAGACAGGAGTGACGACATTCTTCTTGGATCATGATATAGATACAGGTCGTATTATAATGCAGAAGTCGTTTGATATTCCAGACGATGCCGATGTGGAATATGTGTATGATGGCTTGATGGCATTGGGGGCACAGATAGCAATCGAAACTGTCGATGCCTTGATAGACGGTAACGGAACAATTGAAAGCAAGCCCCAGGCAGATACGGGAAACCTGCACGATGCCCCAAAGCTTACTAAAAGCAATTGTAAGATAAACTGGGCTTGGGATGCCAAGCAGGTTTATGACTTCATCAGAGGCCTGAGCCCTATACCTGGAGCATGGGGAGAAGTAACATTGCCAGACGGAACGACAATGGAGATGAAGATATACAAAGCCGGCAAATGCGAAAAGAAGGAAGTTCCTGATGGAGTGTCAGAAGGAACTCTGATAAAAGAAAAGAAACATATATATATAATGTGTAATGACGGACCGTTGGAATTGTTGAAGCTTCAACCCGTAGGAAAGCCAAAGATGGATGCTGCAGCTTTTGCTAATGGCTTAAGAGTGTAGCAATGTTGATATTTATCAAGTAAAAAAGCACTAAATATATCTTTTTTTTAAAATAAATCAGAAAAAGTTGTATAATTAAAAAAAAAATATTACTTTTGCATCCGCAATTGAAAAATTGCAAGCGTATAATGCGGAAATAGCTCAGTTGGTAGAGCACAACCTTGCCAAGGTTGGGGTCGCGGGTCCGAGTCCCGTTTTCCGCTCTTCTTATTGAAACAACAGGAACTTACAAAGGTTATTTTCTTGGAAAGTCTTTTGCCCAGGTGGCGGAATTGGTAGACGCGCACGTTTCAGGTGCGTGTGCCGCGAGGCGTGCAGGTTCGAGTCCTGTTCTGGGCACATAACATAAAAATAACAACGTAAAAGTCGGAGAGGTGGCGGAATTGGTAGACGCGCTACTTTGAGGGGGTAGTGTCAATTGCGACGTGGGAGTTCGAGTCTCCTCCTCTTCACTTTTCCTGATGCGGAAATAGCTCAGTTGGTAGAGCACAACCTTGCCAAGGTTGGGGTCGCGGGTCCGAGTCCCGTTTTCCGCTCACTTCCCTGTTGTTTTATATTATTCTTCTTTTTTCTTTTAGAAATGAACTTATACCTAAGATATTTTGATGACGAGACTCTTGTGCATGATGTCGAAGAGGCTATCGTATTTCTTTCAAATCTTGACGAAATAGAAATAACTCCTGAACTGGAGGCTGATTTGCGTGACTATGTTGAGAGCTCGGATTATTATCCAAAGCGCTACAAGGTACGTTCCCGCCAGTATTTTATTGTTATTAAAACTGAAGCGAAAAGTCTGCAGGATTTTAAGGACAAGAAGGCTGTACGTCAGCCGGCGCCTGGTGGTAATGACTCCAAGGCACAGGAACAGAAACGCTTACAGGAAATATTGCCTGGATGGTATGAAGGCACGTTGGATTTCAAGCGTGTCGTAGTGAACCATCTTGGAAAATGCGAATATCGTGACACTACATTCACCGCCCAATGTAAGGCGGAGTCAATGCAAGATTGTTACAATCGTATTTGTGACTATCTGCTGACATGTGTTGATAAACGGTCGCAATTTCCTGCTGCACGAGGAAAGAATTTCCATTGTCACTATCTCGGTGCAGAAAAACCATTGTCATGAACAAGGTTATTCTTATAGGTAATGTAGGGGCAGAGCCTGAGGTGAGATATTTCGATCAGGATCAGGCTGTTGCAAATGTACGTCTGGCAACTACAGAACGTGGATATACTCTTGCCAATGGCACTAAGGTGCCAGATAGGACCGATTGGCATAATCTTGTGTTTTATCGTCGCTTGGCAAAGATTGTAGAGCAGTACGTACATACTGGTGATAAGATATATGTAGATGGCAAGATACAATATCGTCAATATGATGATAAGAAAGGCATTCAACGCACTACTACAGAGGTGATAGTGGATAATTTGGAATTATTAACCCCTAAACCCGCAACGCAATCCTAAATGGACGACCCTTTATCGCAAATACAGTTTTATGCTCCCGGCATCAGTGCTATAATATGTATCATAGCATCGATATTCTTACTTATGATGTCGGCATTTGCAAGCGGTTCAGAAATAGCTTTTTTCAGTTTAACGCCCAAGGACTTGTCAGAACTGAACCCTGACAATGTGAAGGACAAGAAGATTCTTATGCTCAGAGAAGATTCTGAGCGTACTCTTGCAACAATCCTCATCACCAATAATTTTATCAATGTGACAATCATCATGCTGCTTAATTATGCTATAGGGCAGATGGTGGATTTTGGTACGGCATATTGGTTGAATTTCTTGGTCGTTACGGTATTGCTGACATTTTTGTTGCTGCTCTTTGGAGAAATTATTCCAAAGGTATATTCCCGTATATCTTCGTTATCTTTCTGTCGTAATGTCGTCAATGGCATATTGTTCTTCCGTCAGCTATTCTGGCCTATTGGCACACTGCTGTTGGGAACTGGTATAATAGCCGAGCGTTTTGTGCAGAGAAGGGACTATGATATTTCTGCAGACGAATTGGAGCAGGCCCTGGATATGACTGACAAGGAGGAGATACGTGACGAGAAAGAAATGCTCGAGGGTATCATACGTTTCAGCGATGAAATGGTGAAGGAGATTATGACCTCCCGGCAGGATATTGTTGATATAGATATCAAGTCTTCCTTCAGGGATGTTATAGATAATATTATAGAGAATAATTATAGCCGCATACCTGTTTATCAGGGAAGCATAGATAATATTCGCGGTATTCTCTACATTAAAGACCTATTGCCTCATATCGGAAAATCGAATACCTTCCGTTGGCAGACCCTCATCAGACCGGCACATTTCGTGCCTGAGACAAAGAAGATTGATGACCTGTTGAGGGAATTCCAAACCAACAAGGTGCATATTGCTATCGTTGTCGATGAGTTTGGTGGCACAAGCGGTATCATCACGCTCGAGGATATTCTGGAAGAGATTGTCGGTGAGATAAGTGATGAGTATGATGAGGAAGATAATGGCTACGTAAAACTCGACTATAAGACGTTTGTATTTGAGGGCAAGACAAAGATAGTTGACCTTTGTCGCATCCTTTCACTTGATGATGATTACTTCGAAAAATTCGACGAAGCTGATACGCTTGCCGGATTGTTGCTGGAGTTGAAAGGCGATTTTCCCGGAATACACGAGAAGTTCGAATTTGGGAATTTGACTTTTGAGATTCTCAAGAAAGAACAGCGACGAATTGCGAGAGTAAAGGTTACAATAAAGGGATGAGCTTCACAGCTAATCCCTTTTTTCTTTACCTTACAAAAACATTATGAACTTTATCTTATTAACAAAAACTTCTTTTATAAAAATAGCACCCGATAACTTTTCTTGTTATCGAGTGCAAAGGTACGAAGTTTTTCGTTATTGCGCAATACCTAAAAATAGGTAATTTGTTTCGTACTTATTTAATAACCCCCTGTTCTACGAATATCTTTTTCAGGATGTCAACAGAGCGATCTACCTGCTCCTTGGTGTGTGTAGCCATAAGGGCATAGCGTACAAGAGTATCTTGTGGTGCACATGCTGGTGGGACTACTGGGTTGATGAATACTCCTGCGTTGAATGCCAAAGAAGTAATAAGGAATGTCTTGTCGGCATCACGGATATAAAGAGGTATAATAGGAGATTCGGTATCACCAATTTCAAACCCTTCGTCTTTGAAACGCTTGAGAGCATAGTTGGTAACATTCCACAGCTTTTCGATAATTTCTGGTTCTGCTTTCAAGATATCCAAAGCCTTTTGTGCAGCTGCAGTAGCAGCAGGGGTGTTAGAAGCAGAGAAGATATATGTTCTTGAGTTGTGCCTCAGATAATTGATAGTATCTTTGTCACCAGCGATAAATCCACCAATAGATGCAAGGGATTTAGAGAAGGTACCCATGATGAGATCAACCTCGTCAGCAAGTCCAAAGTGGTCGCAAACACCTCTGCCGTGATCACCAAAGACACCAAGAGAATGAGCCTCGTCAACCATGATAGAACAGTTGTATTTCTTCTTCAACTCTACTATTTCTGGCAGTTTTGCCAAATCGCCCTCCATAGAGAACACTCCGTCAACAATAATCAGTTTTACAGCTTCATAGGGAAGCTTCTTCAAAATGTTTTCGAGGTCTTCCATGTCGTTGTGCTTGAACTTCAACTGCTTTGCGAAGCTCAGACGGCGTCCGTCAACAATGCTGGCATGGTCTCTGTCATCGCAGATAATATAGTCTTCACGACCGCCTACAGCAGCAATGACACCTGCGTTTACTGAGAATCCGGTAGAGAAACAGAGTGCTTCATCTTTATGTACGAATTCTGCCAAATCTTTTTCCAACTTTACGTGGATGTCAAGCGTTCCGTTCAGGAAACGGCTTCCGGCACATCCCGTGCCATATTGGTCTATAGCTTGCTTTGCTGCATCACAGATGCGTTGGTCACCAACGAGACCTGTGTATGCATTAGAACCGAACATCAATACTTTATGTCCGCCCATTGATACTTCGGTGCCTTGCTTGCTGGTAATCTCACGGAAATATGGATATACTCCCATTTCCATGAATCGCTGTGGTAAGCGATATGATTCGAATTTCTTTTGTAATTGTCCCATTTTTTCGAGTTAACAACTATATATGCACGTGCAAAGGTATAAAAAATATATGAGATGTCACAATTTTTTTCACAGAAAATTTGATTTTGTGCAAAATAATATATCTTTAAGCATGTTTTTCCGCCTATTATTTGTCATTTTATTAATTTTGCAGAGCAAAAAGTGTCAGGACAATTATATTTCAATGCTTGAAAATAAAAAAATAGTCTTCATAGTAAATCCTATTTCAGGTGTGGGTAAAAAGGATAAACTACCTGAAATAGTAGATAAATATATAAATAGAGAGACCAACGAAATTGATATTATCTTTACAGAATATGCTGGTCATGCTTTCGAAATAGCAAAACAGAAAGCGGAAGAGGGCATAGATATTGTCGTTGCTGTAGGTGGCGATGGTACTGTAAATGAAGTGGCTCGTGGGCTTGTGGAATCCCAGACTGCATTAGGCATTATCCCTTGTGGCTCAGGAAATGGGCTCGCACGTCATCTGATGCTTCCCATCAATATGGAAGGGGCGATGAAGATAATATGCGAGGGGGTTATTCATGCTCTGGATTATGGTGTGATAAATGACCACCCGTTCTTCTGTACTTGCGGCATGGGCTTTGACGCTTTCATCTCAAAAAAGTTTGCTGATGCCGGTAAGCGTGGTCCGATGACATATATAGAAAATGTACTTGTAGAGGGATTGAAATATAAGCCTGAGACATATTCCATTACTCTTGATGGTAATGAAACAGAGCCATATAAGGCTTTCCTCGTATCTGTTGCTAACGCCTCTCAATATGGCAATGATGCCTATATAGCTCCTAAGGCTTCAATGTCCGATGGGTTGCTGGATGTAGTCATAATGGAACCTTTTGATATTATAGATGCACCACAAGTAGGGATAGACCTTATGAACAAAACCCTTGACAAGTCATCAAAAATCCGTTCATTCAAGGCAAAAGATATCCATATCACACGCACCAATCCCGGAGTGATACATTTTGATGGAGACCCTATCATGGAAGGAACAGATCTCCATGTGCAATTGAAAAGCAAAGGCATACGAATCATAGTTAATAGCCATGCTGATAAGAGTAAGCGAAGACCAAATGTCATGCAGACGGCATTCTCGGAATTTTTTAATGAAATGATGACTGTTCGCGACGACCTTACTCATCCGATGTCAACAATGAAGTCCATCTTGAAGAAGGTATAGATGGAAGATACTTATCTCACCATATCATCTGTTTCCGAAGGATATTATACGGAGAAGCGAAGCAAGTTCTATGCTTTCGCACATCATGTGGAAACTCCAGAGGAAGTAAGGGAACTACAGCAGTTTTATAAGAAGAAATACTATGATGCCCGTCATGTATGCTATGCTTATCGGCTTGGCAGTGATGGAAGCATCTTTCGGGCTAATGATGATGGTGAACCGTCTTCTACTGCTGGCAAACCTATTCATGGAGCATTGCTAAGTGCCAACCTTACTAATGTCGTGATTTTCGTAATACGTTATTACGGAGGTGTAAACCTTGGAACCGGTGGCTTGATAGTAGCTTATAGAGAGGCTGCTCATGATGCTATTGCAAATGCAAAAGCAGAGGGTAGGATAGAGGAACGCCAGGTGGAAGAACAACTGACATTTAAGTTTCCCTATGAGCAACTTAATGATGTCATGAGGATAATAAAAAACATGCAGCCTCGTATCCTAAGTCAGGATTTCCAGGCTACATGTTCTGTTACGTTGTCTATTCGGAAGTCTCTTATGCCAGAGCTAACTCAACGATTAAGTCAATTGCGCTCTTAAGACCTTCTATATTTTTTCCTCCCGCGGTAGCGAAATGTGGCTGACCGCCACCACCGCCTTGTATCAGTTTTCCTGCTTCACGAACTATCTGTCCGGCATTCTTACCTTCTTTTACCAAGTCATCAGAAATGGCAACGGTGAGGTTCGGCTTGCCTTGCGAAACGCAACCTATTGCAACAACCAACTTTTCTGGGAACTGTTGTCTCAACTGAAATGCCATATCTTTTGCATTCTGAGCCTCTATAGGTAGTACTCCGCTTAGAATCTTTATACCATCTTTTTCGCGAGCATCAGCTATCAGTTTCTCCTTAAATTGCCCTGCTTGCTGTGACTTAAATTCGTCCACCTGTGCCTGTAGCTCTTTGTTTTCTGCAATAGCCTTGGTGATTGTGTCAATTAAGTTTGGAGCATTGTTAAAGAGAGCCTTCAGGGAATTCTGGAAATCTTGAGCTCTGTCCAGCAGTTCTTCTACAGCCTTGCCTGTGATAGCTTCGATGCGACGCACCCCAGCTGCAATACTGCTTTCGTTTATGATGCGCACCATTCCTATCTGACCTGTTGCTGCAGCATGACATCCGCCACAGAATTCTACTGAAGAACCAAATTTCACTACACGCACTTTGTCACCATATTTTTCCCCGAAAAGTGCTATGGCTCCAAGTTGCTTTGCTTCCTCTATTGGGGTGTCGCGGAATTCCTCAAGTGGTATGTTTTGACGAATGCGTTCATTGACGATATGTTCAACTTCACGTAGCTGCTCTGGTGTAACCTTCTCAAAGTGTGAGAAGTCGAAGCGAAGATAGTCAGCAGTTACCAGTGAACCTTTCTGCTCTACATGCTCACCGAGCACCTCTCTAAGTGCTTGGTCAAGTAGGTGGGTGCAGGTATGATTGCTCTCGATAGCATGACGTTTGTCGGTATCTACACAAGCCATGAATTCTGCATAGCAGTTTTCTGGTATCTTGTCAACGATGTGTATTGCAACACCATTTTCCTTCTTAGTGTCAAGTACCTTTATCTCTTCGTTTTCAGAGACCAGTACGCCACTATCACCAATTTCGCCACCCATTTCGCCATAGAAAGGAGTATTGTCGAGAATCATCTCATAGGCAGTACCTCTCTTTTGTTGTACCTCACGATACTTCACAATGTGGCAAGGATATTCCGTGTAGTCATACCCTACGAAGTTTGACTCCTTGTCATGTAGCACTACCCAGTCACCCAGATGTACCTCAGCAGCATTTCTGGCACGTTTTTTCTGCTCCTCCATGCAGTTGCTGAATTCTTTCTCGTCTACTGTTAAACCTTGTTCACGGCAAATCAGTTCTGTGAGGTCGAGAGGGAACCCGTAAGTGTCAAAGAGTGTAAAGGCTTTGTCACCAGCAATCTCTGCTTTTCCTGCTGCCTTTGTCTCGTTGATGATACCTTGCAACAACTTTATACCGTTCTCCAGAGTACGCAGGAAAGCACTTTCCTCTTCCTGCATCACCTTCATGATGAGTTTCTGCTGTGCTGGTAGTTCTGGGAAAGCTTCTCCCATTTCCTCCACGAGGGTTGGTACCAATTTATAGATGAATGCCTCCTTTTGTCCCAAGAATGTATATCCGTATCTTACGGCACGTCTAAGGATTCGTCTTATGACATATCCTGCTTTAGCATTGCTTGGCAACTGTCCGTCGGCAATGGCAAAAGCGATAGCACGCAGATGATCCACAATAACGCGAAGGGCTACATCTTTTTCCTCAGATTCGCCATACTTACATCCTGCCATGTCTGCCATCGTCTTGATGAGTGGCTGGAAGATGTCGGTGTCATAGTTGGATGTCTTTCCCTGCAAAGTGCGCACCAAGCGTTCAAATCCCATGCCGGTATCTATCACCTTTGCAGGCAGTTCCTCAAGTGAGCCGTCTGCTTTTCTGTTAAACTGCATGAACACCAGGTTCCAAATTTCTATAACCTGTGGGTGGTCTTTATTGACGAGGCTTTTGCCAGGTACCTTTGCCTTCTCTTCTGCGGAACGAGAATCCACATGCAGTTCCGAACAAGGCCCGCATGGTCCTGTGTCGCCCATTTCCCAAAAGTTGTCGTGCTTATTACCATTAATGATATGATCTTCTGGCAGGAACTGTGCCCATATAGATGCTGCTTCGTCGTCGCGTGCCAGTCCTTCCTCCTCAGAGCCTTCGAAGACTGTGGCGTAAAGGTCTGCTGGGTCAATCTTCAGTACGTCAACAATATACTCCCATGCCCATGTGATGGCTTCCTTTTTGAAGTAGTCACCAAAACTCCAGTTACCAAGCATCTCAAACATGGTGTGATGGTATGTATCATGTCCCACCTCCTCCAAGTCATTATGTTTTCCGCTAACTCTCAGACACTTTTGTGTGTCGGCTTGTCTGCGGCTCTTAGGAGTTGTGTTGCCCAAGATGATGTCTTTAAACTGGTTCATACCAGCATTAGTGAACATCAATGTTGGGTCATCCTTTACCACCATTGGTGCGCTGGGCACTATAAGGTGTTCCTTACTTTCAAAGAATTTCTTGAAAGATTCGCGTATTTCTTTTGCTGTCATTTGTAATGTCTTTTCAACTTTCTGGCTATATTATTTTTTTGCCAGCAGGTCACGAATTTCTGTCAGCAACTTCTCTTCTGCGCTTGGTTCTGCAGGTGCAGCAGGAGCAGCATCTTCCTCTTCCTTCTTGGTCTTCTTCAGTGCTGCAAGACCCTTTATCATCATGAATACACACAAAGCGATGATGATGAAGTTGATAATGGTCTGAATGAAGCTGCCATAATTGATAGTGGCAGGTGCTAACTCTACGCCATTAAGGACTACTTTTGGAAGTTCTACCTTGAGGTCAGAGAAATTTACACCACCTATGAGCCATCCGATAGGAGGCATGATGATGTCATTAACGATGCTGTTTACGATTTCGCCGAATGCACCACCGATGATTACACCGACAGCCATGTCGATAGCATTACCTTTTACTGCGAATTCTTTGAATTCTTTAATAAAGTTGCTCATGATTTTTTGTTTTTATGTTAATGTGTTATTTCTATTCCTTCTTTAATGTTTAAGGCTGGGTAAGTTGCCCTTAGGTCTTCTACCGATTTGTCTATTGTGCTGCTTCCGGATGTGGCGAAAGGTATTATTGTTTTTCCCTTCAGCCCTGGATTTGCATCAATAAATGTATTTATAATGCGTGGAGCCACCCCCCACCATATTGGGTAACCTAAATATATGGTGTCGTATTTTTCTGTGTGTTTTACATTTCCTTTCATGTTTGGGCGTGCCTTGTCGTTCGCCATTTCTACTGATGAACGACTCTTGCTGTTGTGCCAGTCAAGATCAGCCTGAGAATATTTTGTAGCAGGAATAATGCGATATATGTCAGCATGATGTTGCTCTGCCAACTGCTTTGCCAGACGTGTGGTGTTGCCTGTAGCAGAGAAATAGACTACCAATGCCTTTTCTTTTGGTGCTGCATTCTCCTTGTCTTTTTTCTGTGTTGCAGATATTGTTAGCATACAGCTTGCAGTAAGAAGTATTGCCAGAATCAATGTTAATCTTTTCATCTTGTCTGTTTTATAGAATATAAATCCTATGCGGATGCAAAATTACTAAAAATATTTTATTCTTCCAAAAATAACCAATTAAATCCCATTTTGGCTTTGGTTTTCGTTAACTCCTCTATTCCTTCCCCATATCAGTGCTCCTGCTATGTTATGCCATATGCTGAAGATAGCTCCTGGTACTCCTGCCATTGCCATTGTCGCAAAGTGTTGCTGTGCCAGCGAACAAGCAAGTCCGCTGTTTTGCATTCCCACTTCTATGCTCAACGCTATTCTCTTGGGACGTGTCATCCCTATCAGCGTTGATGCACAATATCCCAGCAGGAATCCTAACAGGTTATGCAAAACCACGACAATTAGTATAGTGATGCCAGATGTGAGTAGGGCTACTTGATTTGCAGAAACTACGACAATCACTATCAGTGCTATTGCAATTACCGATATAGCAGGCAGATATACAGCCACCCTATCAGCAAATGATGATGCATAATGGCGTACGAGGATGCCTGTGGCTATTGGTACAATCACTACTTGTACTATGCTGATAAACATGGTTAAGATGTCAACTTCAACCATAGTACCTGCTAATGCCCATACCAACATTGGCGTTACAAAAGGAGCGAGTAAGGTAGATACTGTTGTTACTCCGACTGATAGAGCAAGGTCACCTTTTGCCAAGAAAGTCATCACGTTAGATGCAGTTCCTCCAGGGCAACATCCTACAAGTATTACTCCTACTGCCAGGTCTGGAGGCAAACGGAATATGACCGTTAGCAGATAACCCAGTAGTGGCATGATGCAAAACTGGAGTACATTGCCCAACAACACATCCTGTGGACGGGAAAAAACTATGCGTACATCATCCAGTCGCAGCATCAGTCCCATGCCGAGCATTACGACGCCCAGCATCCAGTTTATCCACGAAGCCGGAACGATACTTCCAACTGTGGGGAATATCATGGCAAAAATACCTGCTGCCAGTATTATCACTGCCATCCAGCGACTTATGAAATTGACTATTTTCAAGTTATGGTAGGTATTAAAGGCTTGTTTTTATTTAAATACCCAATTTTTTGCGAATGTCCTTTGGAATAGCATTTTTGTTGATGAGGAAGTCCATTGTCTTGGCTATGATGAAGTTCTTCGACATATACCAGATGCCTTTATAAGAACCTGTCTCGCCCCATGAATTCTTCACCATGTAGTATTCTCGTCCATTCTGGTCCTTTGCTTTTCCATATATCAGCATGCCATGATCGTCTGTCAGTTCCCAGTTGTCATATTGTTCCTGGCGTTTCTCCTGACTTGGAGTCATTTCTGGTACATTGGCACCAAGTTTCTTCAGTTTGTCATTTTTTTCCTTTGCTGACAGCTTGAGCCATTTTGCCATGTCTGAACCTTCGTTGTCCACTACTTTCTTGGTATCTACCAACATCGCCAATCCTTCGCGAGTAAAGCCATCGTCAGAAACGTCACCGCCCCATGCTACAGTATATCCGTTATCCAAAGCATAGTCAATGATACGAGCCATATCGTCCATCGGAACATTCCATGACATTCCGCCTCGCCAGTTGTCCTGTACCTCTACAGCAAATTCTGTCCAAAAAGGATGATGGGTATATGAGGTGATAGAAACATAGTCGTTCCAATCAAGACCTAGTGAAGATGCAAAACTCTGTGGGGTATATTCCTTTCCTTCGTAGGTGAATTTCTCTGGTGTCTTTCCCAGATAAGCATCAATGATGCCCTGCAAACCATTCTTCCATGCAGGAGATAGCTTCTTTGCTTCCGATTTTGCGAGAGCAGTAACATACGGAGTCATCACCTTGAAGAATTCATTGAAGTTGTTAAGAGTGTCACCATACATGGTGCCAGGTGCAGCCATTGCGTCTTCCGGACATATACCATAGTGACTCAAGATGTAGTAAACATCGTATGCCGAACCACCTTGTGAGAATTGCATGTCACCATGCAGGCGTACCATCATTGTGGCTCTGTCCATATAATTGTGGTTGGCAACAAACATCTCGCAAAGGTCGTAAGTCTTACCGCTCTTCTTCAGTATCTCTGCTTCGAAGTATGATAGGGTGGAGTAGTCCCAACAAGTGCCAGAGCGAGCTTGATTCTTTACTGATGTGATAGGTATCTCCTTGATGGTAGTAAAGATGAGACTATCGCTTTTTGTGCTGTCAGCTACTTCTGCGGCAGAAACGCCCAAAAATGCTGCCGATGCCATTAAGGCTACAAGAATTTTCTTTTTCATAATATTTTTGTTTTTGTTTTCAAATGTTCCTCTTCAAGACCTTTCTGTCTGTTATACATTTTGGAAGATTCTCCTCATAATGTGTCACCATTATCAGGGTCTTGCTCTTATCTTTGCAATACTCGTCTATAATGTCCTTCACCATTTCGCTTCGTGGTTGGTCCAATCCATGCAGGGGTTCGTCGAGAATCAGTAGGTCCGGACATTTTACAAAAGCCCTAACTACCAATACTAGTCTCTGCTCTCCAGAAGAAAGTTTTATGAATGACTTATCTGCTAAGTCTTCTATTCCGAAAACTCTCATCCATTTCCGACAAATGGCATAATCTTCTTCTGTAGGCTGCACATAGAGTCCTATGGTATCCTTCAGTCCTGATGCTATGATTCGCATAACAGGTAAATCCCTGGTATAAGAGCGATGCATCTCTGGCGAAACATATCCTATGTGTTTCTTTATCTCCCAAATGCTCTCACCATGTCCTCGCTGCATGCCAAAAAGGGCAACATCATTGGCGTATGACTGCGGATTGTCGCAACAGATAATAGACAGCAGTGTCGATTTTCCTGCACCGTTCTGTCCTGATAAAGCCCACCTCTCGCCTCTGCG
>DJWZ01000101.1:19980-28677 GCA_002449535.1 Prevotellaceae bacterium UBA7017
TGAGGTTTACGATGTCATCACTTTTGCCTATTGCAGATTGTTGTTGTGCTGCCAATAACTCGCTCACCATCTCAGGGTGTGCTTTCAACATGATGCTTTTATCATCGCTCTCTACTTGTCTGATGTCTGTTATAAAGTCAGGCACCTCTGTTTCCTTTGTCAGTATCAGCACTATCTTTAGTCCTTGTTCGTGTGCCATGTCTGCCAACACACCCTTCAGTTGTTCGCGTGTCTCGCTATCCAAACCTATAAAAGGATTGTCGATGATAAGCGTCTTCGGACGTCCCATGAGAGCCCTGCAAAGAACAAATTTCCTCAGTTCGCCTGATGACAGCAGTATGATATATTTGTCCAGCAGATAGTGCAGGTTAAAGATGTCGTAAAGATGTTCCTTAAATGCTTTCCCATCTTCTGTTCCGCTGTTGCCTGCTTTGTAGGCTTTCTCCAAAAGTTGCTCCACGGTGGGTGTCTCAGGGTCTATCTCCATCTGGTTCCATCTCTGCTGTAGGTAGTATGTTCGGTCATTATCACCACCATAGGTGTCACGAAAAGTGATATACCTGACATATCGAGAGGGATTCTCACGAAGATATTTTTCCACCAGCTGCGTCTTTCCGCTGGCATTCAGTCCTACTATTGCTATATGTTGTTCCATCAAATTGGTTCTAAGTTTCAAGTTTCAGGCTTCAGGTTTGTGGTTAACCACCCTGCACCCTGTCTTTATTCTTTGTTGCAAAATCCTTCCACGAGCTGTATTTCTTTCCTCCTGATATTGGGGCATTGGTTTGCATGAAGTGACAATATGCTGCTGCTAAGGCATCTGTGGCATCCATGAATTTCGGCATTTCGTCTTTGCTAATTTTTAGTATGCGTTGCAACATTCCTGCTACCTGTTCCTTTGAGGCACTCCCAACACCAGTCAGCGCCATCTTTATCTTCAGTGGCGCATATTCGTGAATTGGTACACTATGATGTATGGCAGCTGCTATGGCAACTCCCTGTGCCCTGCCCAGTTTCAGCATGGATTGTACATTTTTTCCAAAAAAAGGTGCTTCGATGGCAAGTTCGTCTGGTAAATATTCATCAATGATGCCTGTCACTCGCTCGAAGATATGCCCCAGCTTCAGGTATGTGTCACTTTCTTTTCTCATATCAATGACACCCATCGCCATCATCTCGGCTTGCTGTCCATGACATTTTATGACACCATATCCCATCACATTCGTGCCAGGGTCAATGCCCATTATGATGCGTTCCCCCTTCACCTGTCGAGATATGGATTTGAAGCTCCCTCCAATGCCATTGTTGTAAAATATCCATGTCCTGGATATATTTTTGTTTCGTCAGGTAACTGCTCCAGCAATCTCAGTGAATTTATCATCTGGAACATTGAACCTCCAGGAAGATCTGTGCGTCCTATGCTCCCCCTGAAG
This sequence comes from Prevotellaceae bacterium UBA7017, assembly GCA_002449535.1. Taxonomy (GTDB): domain Bacteria; phylum Bacteroidota; class Bacteroidia; order Bacteroidales; family Bacteroidaceae; genus Prevotella. The sequence continues at coordinate 21,414 of DJWZ01000101.1, forward strand.
AGAGTGTCACCAGTAAAAGCTATATTCTCCTCCTTGCAGTAATATACCACACTACCCTTGGAGTGTCCTGGAGTATGTATTACTTTGAAGGTTGTGTTGCCGAATGTTACAGTGTCGCCATCGTTGACACAGCGTCCTATGATGGGCAGGTCGTAATCTACACGATACCCCATGTCTGCAGAATCTTTGCGGAAGTTCTTATATAATTCAGCGTCCCTTTCGCAGATGGTAGGTTGAAGACCGTAGGTTTCATATAACCATTTGCCTCCCATCACATGATCGAAGTGTCCATGCGTCAATACATACAATACAGGCTTCAGTCCCTCTTCAGAAATATAGTCGCTGATAGCTTTCTGCTCCATGACAGAAGCAGCTCCGCAGTCCACTATCATACATTCTTTTGTCTCATCGCTGACGATGTAGCAATTCTCGTCAAGCATATTACATGGTATAATTTTTATTTCCATATTTTAATTCGGCAAATATAATACATACTTCTCCTTGAACCATTCTTCGTCAAAGTAACTTGTCAGTTCTGTTTGGTCGATGATATTTCTGAATGGATGTGTCTCGCTTTGCAATTCTCCGCCTTTCAGTGTTATGATGCCGTTAGGAAAAGCATTGTTAGATTTCTTTGAGATGTTCTTCTTGACAATCTTCACCAAGTCGGGTAGGGGCATCACAGCTCTCGATACGATGAAGTCATACAGCCCCTTTTCTTCTTCGCCTCTGCGTTGCTCAGCTATCACATTCTTCAGTCCTATGGCGTTTGCCACCTCTTGGCATACCCTTATCTTCTTTGCTGTGCCGTCGATGAGCTTGAAACGACATTCTGGAAACATAATGGCAAGAGGAATACCAGGGAAACCACCTCCGCATCCGAAATCCAAGATTTTCGTATTTGGCTTAAAGCGTATTAGTTTTGCTATTGCCAGAGAGTGTAGCACATGGTGCAGATACAGGTTGTCAATGTCTTTTCTCGATATGACATTTATCTTGCTGTTCCAATCCTGATACAGTGCTTCCAATGCCTGAAACTGCTCCAATTGTTTTGCAGTCAATTCGGGAAAATATTTCTGTATTACTTTCATCGTATATAATTTTCAGGCGCCAAAGGTACGAAAATTTCGCGGAAGACACAAGAAAACGTAATTTTTTAAGGTAAATTTTTGGTTTTATTATATAAATGTATTATATTTGCAAGCGAAAATATATCTAAACAATAAAAATACAATGAAAAGTCTTTTAGCTGTCGTCACTTTTATTGCATTTAGTGTGTCATTATTTGCTGCTCCAATTTCTGAAGGTGTAGCACGTGAAAAAGCCGCTCGTTTTATGTCATCCAAAAAGGGCAAGTCATCGCAGGCAAGGTCTATGATTCGCAAGAGTTTTGGCTCTTCAAGTGTTTCCCTGACTGCTGTAGAAAGTAATGAGGCTTACTATGTCTTCAACGTTGATTCCCTTAATGGCTATGTCATTGTCAGTGGTGATGACAGAATGCCAGATGTGTTGGGCTATTCCTACAGCGGTTCCTACAATTCTGATGAGATTCCTGACAATATGAAGGCTTGGCTGCAGGGCTACGCAGATGAGTATCAGTACCTCCAGAGCCACAGCGATGCAAAGGTTGCGTCCTTGACATCTGTAAAAGGAGAAGCTATTCTGCCTATGATTCCTACTCATTGGGGACAGGATTATCCATATAATGCTATGTGTCCTAAAATAGGTGATGAACGAACTGTCACTGGATGTGTCGCAACAGCAATGTCGCAGATAATGTATTATCACCAGTGGCCTAAGCAGACAAGTAAAAAGATACCTGCTTATACCACTAATACTGGTATTAAGATGTCTGCCATAGATGTCAATACTGCTATCGATTGGGATAATATGTCTGATATGAGTCAGGCTGTGGCAAACCTAATGTTTGTGACTGGATGCTCTGTAAAAATGAATTATGGACTTAATTTCAGTGGTGGTAGTAGCGCCCCTGTTGCTTATGTTCCCAGTGCTTTGCAAGATTATTTTGATTACAAAAATACAATATCCTACCTACAGCGAGATAAATATATTGGTACTCAAGATTCTTGGAATCAGCAGGTATATGATGAACTGAGGAATAACAGACCTGTTATCTATGGTGGTCAAAGTTCTATGGGAGGACATGCGTTTATTATTGATGGATATGATACAGATGATCGTTTCCATGTCAACTGGGGATGGGGACATAGTGACGGATACTTCCTGCTAACTTCCCTTGATGGATATAATACCAGTCAGGAGATGGTCATTGGAATGGAAGGCAAAGGCTCTCCAGAGCATAAATATGCCTACGCATTCCTTGATGAGGATAAAGTCCTCACCTTCTGCTATGACAACGAACGTGAGACAAGAACAGGCACAATATTCGAAGTGAATTCTTTCGACTGGAGAAATGAAGACTATCGTGACCAGATAACAGCGGTGAAGTTTGAAGACTCTTTTGCTGACTATCCCTTCATGACAACTATGCGTATGATGTTTTCAAACATGTCAAATCTCACAACTGTTGAAGGCATCACAAATCTTAATACCCAGAATGTCACGGATATGTATGCTTTGTTTGCAGGCTGTGGAAAACTCGAATCTCTCGATTTGAGCAATTTCAATACCCAGAATGTGACAGATATGTTGCAGATGTTCGCGAACTGTTCAAGCCTCACATCTCTAAATGTCAGTTCCTTTGATACTAAGAATATCACAAAAATGGATTATATGTTCTCTGCTTGCCAAAGGCTCACCTCTCTTGATGTAAGCAACTTCAATACCCGGAATGTGACAAGTATGAGCAGAATGTTCTATGCTTGCCAAAAACTTGATACTCTCAACCTCAGCAGCTTTGACACTCGAAATGTCACGAATATGGCGGGCATGTTCTATGCCTGTCAGGGGTTCTCCTCTCTTGACCTCAGCAGTTTCGATACCAAGAATGTCATAAATATGGCATATATGTTTACTGGCTGTCAAAATGTTGAGAAGATTTATGTAGATGAAGGATGGACTACCGAAAATGTTCAGACGAGCAATTATATGTTCAATGGCTGCTGGAAACTTGTCGGTCAGGATGGTACTGAGTATGAATATGGTAAGGAAGATGCGACCTATGCACATTATAAGGAAGATGGTTACCTCTCATGCTTGCCAAAGGCTTATGCCGTACTTGAAGATGATACTCTCACTTTCTATTATGATATCCTGAAGCCTGAACGTACAGGCACTGTTTTCAGTATGGACAAGTTTGAGTGGACAGGAGAAACATACAGAAATGCTATAACCACAATCTCTTTCGATGCCGCATTCAAGGACTATTATGGCCTCACGAGCACTGCAACAATGTTCTCCAGAATGGAAAACCTCATCACAATCGACGGACTCGACTATCTTAGCACTGACAGTGTGACGGATATGAGCGCTATGTTCTCTGGTTGCCAGAGTCTTACCTCTCTTGACCTGAGTAATTTCAATACGGAGAAAGTTACAGATATGTCGTGGATGTTTGGCATTTGCCAGAGTCTCGACTCTCTCACCCTGGGTAGCTTTGATACCGGCAATGTTACAAAGATGAATGCTATGTTCAGCGGCTGCGAGAATCTTGATACGCTCTACATTGGCAGTTTCAATACAGAAAATGTAATAAAAATGAACGGTATGTTTACAGGTTGTAAGAAACTGACTGCACTTAATTTCAACAATTTCGATACCCGTAAGGTGGAGGATATGAATACTATGTTCTCCGACTGTCAGGGTCTTACGTCTCTCGACCTTACTACGTTCAATACTGAGAATGTAACAAAGATGTCTGGCATGTTCAGCGGCTGCGAGAACCTCACGTCAATATCTTATGACCCCGATATGTTCGCCACCGATAATGTGACAGATATGAGTTCTATGTTCAGCGGTTGTCAGAAACTCGACACTATCGATGTCAGCAAGTTTAATACTGAGAATGTGACAAAGATGAGTTCTATGTTCAGCGAGTGCCAAGCTCTCACGACTATCTATGTTGGTGACAACTGGAATACTGAGAATGTTGAGAAAAGTGAAGATATGTTCCACAACTGCTTAGCTCTTGTCGGTCAAGATGGTACTACCTACGACGAGGAGAGTACTGACAAGACCAAAGCCCACTATGATGAAGGCGGTTACCTCACCTATAAGCCTCTATTCCTGCGTGGCGATGCTAACGGCGATGGTGAGATAGGAATGCCAGATGTAATGTTTATCGTTAACTATATCCTTGGTACTCCTGCTGAAAGCTTCAATATAAAGGCTGCTGATGCCAACCTTGACGGCGAGGTGGGTATGCCGGATGTTATGTACATAGTGAACTACATCCTGAACGGAAAGTTCCCGGAATAGAAAAAGATAATTTGAAGTTTGATATATAAAGTTCTAGCTTAATTATAAAAATTATTATGAGAAAACTGACAATGTGTGTTCAGCTGCTGTTGGCAGCGACATTGGGCATGAATGCCCAGAAGCCTATGACTGCTCCGAAGGGCGGCAAGGCTATTAGTGACAAACTGATTGGTATATTCTTTGAAGACATCAGCTCAAGTGCTGATGGCGGTTTGTATGCAGAGCTGGTACAGAACGGCTCGTTCGAGTATTCTCCTGCCGAGCGCGACGGATGGGGGGCTGGTACTGCTTGGAGGGTAGTGCGCCCGGGACATTCGCTGGGCTTGCTGGAGGTGAAAATGGATAATGGCATACACCCCAATAACCCCACTTATATGCGTTTGACGGCAGAGCGTGTAAAAGAATACTACGACTACAAAGGTTGGAAAGGCTATGGCATTGAGAACAGCGGATTTGACGGCATCAGCGTGAAGAGCGGGGCGCAGTATGACTTCTCGGTATTCCTGCGCAACTATGGTCAGGCAAAACAGGTGCGCATAGTTTTGGCAGAGCCCCAGAAGCGTGGCCAAGAACCAAAGCTGTTGGCAGAGGCATTCATTACCGCAGACGCTGCTGACTGGAAGAAATATAGCGCCGTCCTCGTTCCTAATGCCGACTGCAAGAAGGCTGTGCTGCAGATTCTGGTGCAGACGCAGGGCGTTATGGATGTCGATATGGTGTCATTGATGCCTCAGGATACTTACAAAGGACATGGGCTGCGTAAGGACTTGGCACAGTTGCTTGCCGACCTGCAACCTAAGTTTATGCGCTTTCCTGGCGGCTGCGTGGTACATGGCGGGGGTGACGGCTTTTGGAATACCTACCGCTGGAAGACGACAATCGGTCCCAAGGAACAGCGTCGCGGCTTGAAGAATACGTGGGGCTACCACCAAAGCATGGGACTGGGCTACTATGAGTATTTCCAATTCTGTGAAGACCTGGGCATGGAGCCACTGCCTATCCTGCCTTGCGGTGTTTCGTGTCAGGGCACCAACGGCGGATGGAGCATGAAGGGATATGCGCAGGATGTCGTTCCGATGACAGAGATGGACGAGTGGGTGAATGATGCTATTGACCTCATAGAATGGGCAAATGGCGACCCTGCTACCAGCAAATGGGCAAAGATGCGTGCCGATGCAGGGCACCCGAAACCTTTCAACCTGAAATACCTCGGCTTGGGTAACGAGGAGCAGATAACCCCCGAGTTCTGCGAACGCTTCAAATATATGTACGAACGAGTGACAAAAGCCCATCCGGAGATTGTCATAGTCGGTACGGCAGGTCCTGGTTCACATCCTGGCAACGGCGACTTCAAGAACGGCTGGAAGCTGGCAGAGGAACTGGATATCCCAATACTTGACGAACACTATTATGAGAGGGACAGCTTCTTCCTCAGCAAACGCCAGTATGACAACTATCCCCGCACTCGCAAGACGAAAGTCTATCTGGGTGAATATGCAGCAAAAGACAAACGCCTCATTGATGCTCTGGCAGAGGGCTTGTACTTGTTACATGTAGAGCGCAATGGCGATGTAGTCTGCATGACATCATACGCACCGCTCTTTGCAAAGAAGGGTGCTACGAACTGGAATCCTGACCTTATATATTTTGATAATGAACGTCCTTACCAGACGTGCAGCTACTACGTGCAGCAGATGTTCGGACAGTCGTCGGGACAGTACTACTACGGTGACTGCGTGCAGTTCAAGGGTGATGCCGCCGGTGTCGAGCAGCCACAGGTGGATGTGCACTATGGTCAGAGCGTAGTGCTAAACGTAGAGAAACGTAAACTGTACGTGAAGTTGGTAAATGCTTCTGCCGAAAAGAAGGTGGCAGACATCAATCTGAGCCGCTTCCCGATAAAGAAGAGTGCCGTAAAGACAGTATTGACGGGCGAGGCTAACGATGAGAACAACTATGAGAAGCAGCCCGTGGCACCAAAGACGGAAACCATGAAGGCACAGAAGAAATTCAGCCTTGACTTGGAACCTTATACGATGGTGATGCTTGAGTATGGGATGTAGTCATTCTTGCTCAGTCTTTAGAGGTAAGTGGAGAGAGGTAAGGGGTAAGAGATATGTCGTGTTGGCTTAAAAAACTGCAGAAACAGTAGCTGCAAAAGTAATCTCTCACCTCTCACTTCTTACCTCTCACCTCTGAAAAGTTGAGTATTTGTGAAACATGCGAAAATTTAGTTTATTTTACTTTTCAAAAGCAATATATGAAAAAGATTCAAAACTGGATGCTTGCTGCTATCCTTGTTTGCGGCATAGGCGTATTTGTATGATGCAGAATCCAACGTAAACTATGACTTGTTATTTCAGGCTTCAGGCTCTGCCATGCCGTTGTTGTCATCAGCAACTTCCGACAGCAGCAACAGAATCCATAAAAGGAAGTAATAATACTCTATACTGGTATCTTCTCAATAAAAGATAAAACAGGCAATATCCCCCCATGTCAAAACTCACAGAACCAGAAGAAAACCACAAAGACATGATAACGGCTGTACAAGCTGTACTGAAGTAAAAGGTTTAATAGTTTAACAGCTTTGTGGCTTACAATCAAGAAACCGGAAAGATGAAAACATCCTTCCGGTTTTTTTTGTGTGCTTTATTTTGCTCCTTTTCTTTATCTGTTTCCGGAGTCTTTGCTTTACTTCAATGACTATGCTACATAAAAAGCCCACGCAGAGAAGAATCTACGTGAGCTTTTTCTTAATCTCTTAATATTTTCATCTTTTAATTTTTCATCATTTTTCGTCCGGGAACTTTCCGTTCAGGATATAATTTACGATAAACATCACGTCCGGCATGCCCACTTCGCCGTC
>DJWZ01000101.1:28768-37533 GCA_002449535.1 Prevotellaceae bacterium UBA7017
GCCTCCGTGTTGAACGAAGCGTCAGGAGTGCCCAGTATGTAGTTTACTATGAACATCACGTCGGGCATACCAACCTCGCCGTCACCGTTGGCATCACCGCGCAGAATTGCAAATGGGTCACCTTCCTCTATAAAGAAGAATTCTTTCCATTGGTTAGCTGCTTGATATGTTGATATGGTGCCTTCAGGAACATAAAGAACGCAATCCCATTTACTGATATCATCAAGTGCCTGACTACCACAAACAGGTGGTGTCGTTGCTTTGCTGACTATAGTTGTAACAGCATTACAATCAGAGAAAGCCTCTTGCTCGATACTTTGTAATTTTGCTCCAAATGAAAGACTCTTCAAACTGGAGCAACCAGAGAAAGCATACTTGCCAAACTTTGTAACGCCATCACCAACCTTGAAACTTTGCAGATTGGTACATCCATAAAATTCATTATCCGAAATCTCCGTTTCCCTATCTGTTATCACAACTGTTCTCAAGCTCGTATTACGATAGAAAGGTGAGTAGCCATAACTTGAAGATGTATTGTATGTAATATTTCTTCCTATATATACAGAGTCAAGAGGACAGTCAGCAAACATAGGATTAGAACCATTACTGGATAACGACAAATCAGAATCACCATTATCCATTATTACCGTTTTCAGTCTTGTACACCCTTTGAAAACATAATTATCGATTGAGGTAACACTTTGTGGTATTTGTATTTTTTCTAAAGCAGCACAGTTCCAAAAGGCATAATAACCTATTGATTTTACCCCACTTCCTATCTTTATCGAATTTAAGGCGGTGCAATCGTTGAAAGCATAGATTCCTATAGAGGTAACAGCATCAGGAATTGTAATACTACTTAATTTTGAACAACGATAGAATGCACTACTTCCAATTGATGTTACTCCATTTCCTAAATCGATTTTTGTGATGCTTGAACATTCCCTAAATGTATTTTTCCCTATATCGCCTTTGTTATTGATGGTTACAGTATTTAAGTTTGTACAACCATCAAATGCACTTTCTCCTATATTTCCTTGGTTGCTAATGGTTGCAGTATTCAGACTTGTACAACCATAAAAGGCATCATTACCTAAATCACCTGTAAAACTTAATTTCACATCTTTGATAAATGTATTACCATAACAAGTGTGTGGGCATACTTGTTTTACTGTCAAAGAAATGCCCTTGTTCGTAACTTTCTCACCAATATTAATCTTCTCTGCTGAATCATCATAAACGCAGTCAATAGCATCACAAGTACGTTCTGATGGGCTTACAGGAACATATCTAATTCCGTCAACCACAAACATTGAACTAAGAAAAGGATACACAGTTTTGTTACTCAAACTTGTATAATTATTATTGGCAACATAGTTTACAGTTCCTTGAGCATTTGTATAGTTTTGCGGAGGGGTATTTGTCAGCCAGATAACTTTTGTTGGTTTAGACGAGAATACAGGACTTCCAATGCTCGTCACTCCACTACCGATGGTGACGGAGGTAAGTTTAGAGCAATTATAGAACGCCATTTCTCCAATGCTCGTCACGCTGTTGCCGATGGTTACGGAGGTAAGGCCAGAGCAACCATTGAACGCACCATTTCCTATTGATGTCACACTGTTGGGGATTACCAAATTCGTTATTTCTGCATTCTCATCGCTGTAGAGATGATGGGCATAATAGAGAGGATTTGCGTTCTCGCTTCCAAAAGATATTCCACACCATGCTGCAATGTCTTGAACTATAACTTTTTTCAAACCTGTGCAGCCAGAGAATGCATCTTTTCCAATGCTTGTCACGCTGTTGGGGATTTCAATGAATTTCAAACTGGAGCATCCAGAGAAAGCACGTTCTCTTATTGATGTCACGCTATTAGGAATGGTCACCGATGTCAGGCCGGAGCAGTCTGCAAAAGCATTGCTTCCTATTGATGTAACACTGCCAGGGATAGCAACAGAAGTTAAGTTTGAGCAATCGTTAAAAGCATAATTACCGATTGATTTCACGCCATCTAGTATTTCAACCATCGTAATGTATGACCTAAAAGAGAACCATGGAGCATCAGAGGCAATGGTATAATCTTTCATTGTGCCTGTACCAGTGATTTTAAGTACACCAGTGTTATAGTTGAAATAATAATTTAAACCATACCCACATGAGCCAGAATAAATGTCGCCTATATCTTCAACTATACCAAATTTGCTCCATGGAGTTGTTGTCTTATATGAATCAATTGATTCTCTTGGAACATATAGAGTGCCACTTTCATAAGGTGTAAAACTGAACGCATTATCAGCTGCTGTTGGTACCTTCTTTGTATTGCAATATAATTCTTTAAGATTACAGTCACCAAAAACTCTTTCTCCTAATATTTCTACACTATTGCCCAAAGTAACAGATGCAAGATCAGAGCAATAAGCACAAACGCCTTTTCCTAATGATAATAAGCTGTTAGGGAAGGTCAAAGATGTAATTTTATTATGATAGAAAGCATAATCACCTATAGATTTTATACTATTACCCATAATAATTGAGTAAAGAGAGCAGTTGCAGAAGGCTCTATCTTTTATTGATGTGACACTGTTTGGGATAGTAATAGATGTAATACCAGAACACTCATTGAAAGCCGAACTTCCTATAGATGTTACACTGTTGCCTATACTTACAGATGTAAGAAAATAGCAACCATAGAAAGCATTATCCCCAATTGATGTTACACCATTAGATATTTCAACCGTAGAGATATAGTAACTGTTTGATTTCCACGGAGAATCTGAGTCAGACAAGTAATTGGTCATCGCACCTGTTCCGGAAATTTTTAGAACTCTTGTACTCGTGTCAAGAGAATATCTAACGTTAGCTCCACATGAGCCTTCATAAACTTCTGCATTGATGTTTAAGGCACTTAAAATGCAAATGAGAAATAGTAATGATAATTTTTTCGTCATTATTTTTGAGTTTTAGTTTCTATTCTGAGCGCGAAGGTAGTAAAAATTTCCGAAATACCAAAAAAAATGGGAAGATTTTTTTATGTTTTATGGCGTTTGTTTATGTCTTTGGATTGATTATTATCAAGGATTTGCACAATTCCTGCATTCTAACCTAAATTTTGGTAATAATACGGATTGTTTTTGTTAATTTTGCGGGTGATGAACTTTTAATAAATAGATAATTATGTTATATTCCACCATAGTACAGAGAAATGAAGAGGGCTTTCAGGAAATGTACAATGCTGCCCGTCAATTTGAGAATGAGAATTTATTGGAGGCTCTTATAGCATGCAAATTAAATAAAAAAAAGGTTGAACAAATACTTAACCTGACTCGAATTTATCAGGCTCGTTTAAATATAGAGTCTATGGATTTGGTTGAGTTTTCGGAAAACTTTATTGAGGAATATGCTACAGATCATAACGAATGTTTTCGTTTAACAGAGAAACTTATCAGACGCATTGGGACAACTATAACCGGAAGTATGAAACTATTTCGCAAGTTCTGTCCTGTTGTACGCCGTAAGTTAGATGGGGCAGGCAATGTCGTTCCTACTCTTGACTATTCCAGACTGACTTTTCGTCAGTTTTATGGACAATTATTTGGAGTGGAGGCATATATTGATTTGGTAAAAACACTACTTCAGGAAATGTCTTCTTTTTTCTATCATTTGATTACCGTATTGAAATTATGCAAGGATATGATTCGTAAAGAGGAAGAGGTTCTTGGGGATACGGAAAGACTTATACAGATTTTCAATGATAGTTGTGATCAGGTCCTTCATAGTGTGCGTGAGGTGTTTAAGACTTTTAATAACGTCAAATTAGTATCAGATGAAGAGTTGGCAGAGAGACGTAAAAATGCTCGTCCTATAAAAGAATGGATAGCAAAGGAGTATCACAAACACGATAAGAAATGGTTAATGGAGGAAGGGATTATTCGTAGGCTTGTGACAGGAAATCAATATGGTCTTGATGATAAAGCTGCATTGTTGTGGGATAGAAATCCGGAATGGGGACGTAAGGTATGCGATATAATACCAAAGTTGGATATGTTATCTATTCCTTTTAGAAAAAGCAAGAAAGCAGAACTCCAAGGAAAAGAGGGTACATTTGAAGCCACCGAGATGGTCTATTTTATAAAATGGAGTGCTGTTAGCTATATGAGTAATAATGGTACGGAAGTAAAAGACGAAGCCAAAGAAAGACAATTATACCGATATGTAGAAGAAAAATATAAGGGAAAATATATATTGCCTTCATGGCAGGCTGTATGTGCTGCAAGAAAATTCTTGTATAGAGAAAATATTTCCATGCAAGAAATGGCAAATAACTTTGCAAAATATATTGAAAACGAATCAAAGGTAGCTTAAGCATTATATTTATACAAATATTTAATTGACAGGTTTGAAAAAATCTGTCAATTTTTTTTTACAACGTAAATGTAGCTTTGTCATTTTTTTTTAATTTTTTTTACAACAGATACCTCCGTTGTAAAAACTCTTCGTTGACATGCGTCTATCGGCTACTGTTTTTGTAAAATACAAAGTGTGCATGCGTCTAAACGTCTGTAAATCAAAGACTTTACGCGTAAACCAATATATTCTTTTCTTTTTTGTCATATCAAAAAATACCCGTACCTTTGCCTTGCATTCAGGATAATCCTGATTGTGATGCCATCTTTTCCAGCGCGCTTTTAGGAGTAGTGGCATCGAGGCGTCTCACCTTTTGTTAAACCTTCCAAATAATAGTAAGAAAATGGAGGTACAAAATAAAGAGACTTTAAACGTTCAGCAGCCGGAAGAGCTGGCTGGACAAGTAAACAACCAAGCCCAAGAGATGGTTGAAAACATCGTGGGCGAGGCTGTCAACCAACCTACTGCGGAGGAGCAGAAAGAGAATGAGCGCAGGGAGGCTCTTGCCAGGTTGCTTGTTCAGAGTGGCACGGAGGTGCAGCCCGAGGAGTTTGCCCTCACGGTTGACGGGGTCGGTGTGTTTGCACGCAACGACATCCATGCCATCAAGGGCAAGCAGAAATGCGGTAAGACAACCGTCCTGAAGGTGTGTATTGCTGCATGGCTTAGCGGTAGGCAGTTTCGCGTCACGTCGGGCTTTGACGAGCCCAGCATCCTTTATCTTGACACGGAACAGAAGGCGTCTGACGTGAAGCTTATCATCACGGATGTCATGGACATGACGGGGCTGTCAGCCGACTTTGTTGACGAGCACCTGAAGGTGTATGCCCTGCGCAAGCGCGACTATAACATGCTGCTTGACGACATGAAACTGCTCATCGGCGATATCAAGCCTGATGTTGTCATCGTTGATGGCATCGTGGAGTTTGTGGCGAGCTTCAATGACGAGGCACTGGCAAAGGCACTTATCCATGACTTGCTGAGTATCTCTGAGGAGAACCGCCTTGCCATGCTCTGCGTGCTGCATACAAACAAGGCAGACGAGGACCACAACATGCGCGGACACCTCGGCACCATGCTCAGCCAGAAGGCGGGCACGGTGATAGAGTGTCAGAAGAGGGACACCGTCATCACCGTGAGGTGCTCGGATGCACGCCATGCAGAGATGCCCGACTGGAGCATCATGTTCAATGAGGATGGCCACATCGTGGACGCCGATGAGCAACGTCGCCAGTTCCTTGAGCAGCGCAAGGTAGAGCAACAGCAGAAGCGCAGGGAGGAAGCTGAGCGCAAGCAGAAGGAACGATTGGATATGTGCCTGGAGATCATTCGCAGGAATGGTGGTCAGGTTGCAAGAGGCGTACTTGCAGAAAGTCTGGCACAGGCAGCAAGCATAGATCGTACTACCGCTTCTAAATTTATAACGGCACAGGTAAGAGACGGCTTGATTTTTGAAGTCCAAAAGATGGTTTCAGACAAACCTGAAACGCTAATTCCTTTCTGACTGCGATAAGATTTTTGTGTGTTTGTGATTGCACCTATATATATAGTGCAATCACGCACGCACATCAATCGCCCATATTTTTCACTAAATTCTCTTAATTCACATTTAGTTATGAACACCGACTATCGTTATAAACTTGAGACCCCGAAGGTCACCGGACACCGACAGATGAAATATACATGTCCGCATTGCGGCAGGAAGAAATGCTTTGTGAGGTATGTCGATACGCACCACGACTGCAGATACATTGCCGACGATGTTGGCAAGTGCGACCACCAGCACTCGTGTGGCTACCACTATAAGCCCAGCGAGTATTACAAGGACAATCAGTGGGACGCAGAGCGCGATGACGGCAATGACACCACTAAGCATTGCACTCCAGTCATCCTGCCTCCCTTCCAGGCAATGCCTATGGAATATGTAGTTCGCAGCCATTCAAAGCAGAGTACCTTCTGGCAATGGCTATCTACCGATGTTGTAAAAAAGCTGAATATTCCTACGGAGCAAATACAGCGTGTCTATGATGACTATTTGGTTGGAGCCACCAAGAAAGGAAATGTCATCTTCTGGCAGATAGACCAAAGACAGCAGGTGCATGGCGGACATATCATGCAGTATCGTGCAGACGGACATCGTGAGGGCTTTCAGGGATGGACGCACATACCGCTGATACGCAGGGGCTTGCTGCCGCTTGACTGGCAACTGTACCAGTGCCTCTATGGCGAGCATCTGCTATGTAAATATCCGGATGCTCACGTCTGTCTTGTAGAAAGCGAGAAAACAGCCCTCGTAATGGCTGCATACATGCCGCAACATTTATGGTTGGCGACAGCAGGCAGCGGTGGCTTGTCTGCAGAGAGGGTAAAGTGCCTGGCAGGACGGAATGTCACGTTGTTTCCCGACAGCGGATGCTATGAGAAATGGTGTCGCCAGATGGAGCAAGCGAGTGATATAGACTACAGCATAGACAAGCAGCTGGAGTCATATCCTCCGAATACGGATTTGTGTGACATCCTGCTGAATAGTTCCTGTCCTCAAAACATGGCTTAGGAATTATTGTTGGAAGGCTTTGTAACAATTGTCAGGAGGCTTCGTAAAAAGTGTTACGATGCTTCCTGATTTTTCTTCATTTTTTATCAAAAAAAATATGGAAAAATATTTGCATATGTCATTGATTTTTAGTATCTTTGCAAATAGAAATGAGACGGTGGTCTCAAGGCATACAAACAAGTTTGTCTGCAACCTCTTGACAGAGGTTTTCTATTTGCGATGTTGCTTTCGCTCGGCAATTTGAAAGCAAGCTTTCTTTGCCCTCGCTTACTCGCAACATTGTCAGTGAAAAGAAAGAATGAAAATATAGCGGGAGCGGTCACCCGATGCAGTTGACCGATAGGTTTAATACCATAAAAAACACACACAACAATGGCACTAAAAATCAAAGCCAAGGAGAAGAAGATGAAATTCTCCAAAGATTCAGAAGGGGTATATCGCTATGTGATGGTACCCGAGTTGTATTCAACCCTCGACCAGCAGAAGGTCATAGAAGAGGCAGCAATCCGCTGTGGCGTGAGCCAAGGCGTGATGGCTGCATGCTGGAAGGGCGCCGGTGACGTAATCAGGGCATGGGCGACAGAAGGTCACTCTGTTACCCTGCCTGGTCTCGGAACCATGCGTTTCGGACTGTCTGCAAAGTCTGTGGAGGATGTTAATGATGTGAAGAAGAATCTTATCAAGACTCGTCGCATCATATTCACTCCTTCATCAGCCTTGAAGCAGGAGCTATCCACCACGGCAGTGCAGATTACCTGTTACGACCGCAACGGTGAAATCGTGAAACGTGTCATCAGCGACGATGACGGCACCGTAGAGGATCCTGACAACACTACCGAAACTGGTGACAACGCTGGTTCAAGCGGTTCAAACACTGGAACGTCAGGGAATCAAAACCAGAACCCGAGCACTGACCCTACTACCGGCGGTGGCGGCACCCCAAGTGGCGGCACTGGTGACGAAGGGTAAGGCCCCTCCCCAGCCCTCCCCAGTTGGGGAGGGAGTTGGGGGGAAGGCTTAGGTTAAAGGTGAAAGGTGGAATGTGAAAGGTCAATGTTCAATGGTTAATGGTTAATGGTCAATGTTCAATGTTCAATGGTCAATGTTCAATGGTCAATGTTCAATGTTCAATGTTCAATGGTCAATGTTCAATGTTCAATGTTCAATGTTCAATGGTCAATAAAAAAAAAAGGTGTCTTCTTGTATATATGGAGGAAAATTTCTAATTTTGCAATCAGAATATTGATATCTATAAATTATGAGAAGAATATTTTTTTTGTATGCCTTGCTATTGTGGGGGGCGGTGGTGAATGCTCAGATTCAAAGGAACTTTTTCGGTCTTGAAATCGGAAGTGCTACCAAACAACAGGTGGAAGAGACTCTAAAGGGAATGGGGAAACAATATTCCTCAAAGACAAACGAAGTAAATACCCATGATATAGAATTGGAAGGGTATGATTGGGCGAATGTGAAGTTTGGGTTCAAGGGTGATAAACTTGTCTTGCTGCTGTTGACCAGCCGCACTTATGAGTTGAAGGAGAAGTTTACGGCAGAAGCTGATGCCTCGACAATAAAATCGCTTGTTCAGGACAAATACAAGGATTATCAGTATCTTTACGTAAATAATGGGAAAATTGTGGCATTTTATGATGAAGTAACAATGTCTGCTTTCTTCGAGACTCCCAAGACCCTGCAGTTCGGGCTTGCCTATGCTGACGGTAATACGTTTAAGAATCTGTTGAATCAACTAAATATTAAGTGATAGAGGAGACAGCCAGTAACAGAAACAAAATAAGGATGCCCC
>DJWZ01000049.1 GCA_002449535.1 Prevotellaceae bacterium UBA7017
CCTCTTTCGTAATTTTTGCCATAACTGTTTTATTTCAATCTTTTTACTTAACCAAACAATTCGCGCAGGGCTTCTTCCACCTTGCGAACGGGATGTATGTTTATGTTGTTGAACTTTGATTTTTCTATCTTGTTTCTGTAAGGAACTATTATATCGGTAAAGCCAAGTTTCTCGGCTTCTGCTATGCGTTGATCTATACGTGATACCGGGCGCACCTCACCACTGAGTCCTACCTCGCCGCACATGCAGTAGCCGCTCTCTATCGGAGTATCGACATTACTTGACAGAACTGCCGCTATGACGCTAAGGTCCATCGCCATATCTGTAACCTTCAGCCCACCGGCGATATTGAGGAAGACATCCTTCTGTGCCAACTTGAAGCCGACACGTTTCTCAAGTACTGCCAACAGCATATTGAGACGTCGCTGGTCGAAACCCGTTGCAGAGCGTTGCGGAGTGCCGTAAGCGGCTGTGCTTACAAGTGCCTGCGTCTCTACGAGGAAGGGGCGCATGCCCTCCACAGCAGCAGAGATTGCCACACCACTCATGCCTTCCCTGTCGTCGCTTAGCAACAATTCCGACGGATTGCTGACCGGACGAAGACCATTCTGCTGCATCTCATAGATGCCGAGCTCCGACGTAGAGCCAAAGCGGTTCTTTATGCTGCGCAGGATGCGGTAGATGCCCTGTCTGTCGCCCTCAAACTGTATTACAGCATCAACGATGTGCTCCAATATCTTCGGTCCGGCAATAGCACCTTCCTTGGTGATGTGTCCGATGAGAATTATAGGAACGCTGCTTGTCTTTGCATAGCGAAGCAATGCAGAGGTGCACTCCCTGATTTGCGTGATGCTGCCAGGAGCAGAATCTGCCACCTCGGTTTCCATAGTCTGGATGGAATCTACGATGATAAGATCGGGGGCAGAATCGCGAATAGAGTCAAAAACCTTCTCAAGACTTGTCTCGCACAATACTGAAACATTTTCGTTATGTCCCCCACCCTGCATACTGGCAGAAATTCTGTCAGCTCTTAGTTTCAGCTGATGGGCACTCTCTTCGCCGGAAACATAGAGGACATTGGTACCTGGCATCCTCATGATGGTTTGCAGAGTCAGCGTGCTCTTACCGATGCCCGGATCGCCACCCAGCAACACAATGCTGCCAGGAACGAGACCACCACCCAGCACCCTGTTGAGTTCATCGTCATGCATATCCATACGCGAAACATCCTGCAAAGGAATATCCTTCAGCAGTAATGGCGCAGAGGAAGTTTTCGCTATATTACGGAGGGACTGCTGGGCAGTATCCGCCTTTATGCGAATCTCACGAAAAGTGTTCCATTGATTGCAGGAAGGGCACTTGCCAATCCATTTTGCAGACTCCTGACCACAATTCTCACAAACGTATGCTATTTTATCTTTCGCCATACGGGCTGCAAAGTTACGAAAAAACGAGAAAAATGCAAAAGAAAATTGAAATTTTCTTTTCATTTACGAGTGCATAGTAAGCTAAAGTTACGAAAAAAGTCTGTAACGAAAGACGGATTTTGGAGAATTAACGCAGAAATAAATGGAAACATTTGTTTTCTTGCCACTAATTTAGTATATTTGCACACGAAACGCCTATAGATATTAGATTTCTACTAAAATGACGGAATATACACATTGAACGAGGAATACATGAAGCAAAAATGTGTTATTTAGATCAAGATTTCTTAAAAAACGGAAATTATGTCAAAACCATGTGGTGCACTTAATTGTAATATGAGGAATATAAAACATATAATATGGGAATAGATAAATACATCGACCTGCTGAAAACAAACAAGAACCTGATACTGACAGGAGCCCCAGGGACAGGGAAAACTTTTTTGGCAAAGTCTATTGCAGAAGTGATGGGGGCAGAAGTGTGGTTTGTACAGTTCCATCCGTCTTATGACTATACAGACTTTGTGGAAGGATTAAGGCCAAAGAACAACGGGAATGGAAATGTTGGTTTTGAACGAAAGGATGGGGTATTTAAAGAGTTCTGTAAATCGGCACAGGAAAGAAATGTGGTTCATACCACAAGACCAACAGAAACGACAATCGCGTCTAACGGCACGAATCACCCTGAGTTTGAACAGGTTTACAAGTCATTAGAGGATGATATAAGAACTAAACGTATAACGCAATTGAAAACAAAACATGGGGTTGTTTCTGTAGAGGGAAGATTAACTTTAGGAAATAAAGAAAGTATAAAACTTTTATATGATGATTTAACAGGCAATAATGTCTATGACTTATCGCAAATTAAAACTAATGAGCTAAATAACCGTATAGCAACATTATCTAATGGCAAAGTTCTAAGTCTAAATACAAACATTGTTTACGCTATATTGTATGAATTGTTGAATCGCGCAAAATCATATAAGGAAAATACTGTCAACTTTTCTGTACAATACGAAACGGCTTCTTTTGACAAAGCTTATGACATTTTGATACGAGATTTAAGAGAGTCCAGGAAAGAACTTACGTTTGACAGACCGAGAAGTGCCCCATTTGTTGTTAGCGTAGGAAATGATTCTGTTTTGAGGGTCAATGGTCATTCTATTACAAAGGAAAAAGTCAGAAGCTTTTACGACCACACCAACAAGGATAATTGGTATAGTAAGCATTGTGAAATTATCATCAGTTATCTAAGAGAACATTATAATCTTGATGGAGGCAATACTGAAGTTAAAGACAAATATAGCCACAATTCTCTTCATGCCACAGTGGAGGAATCGCCGATGATGAAATCTTTTATCTTCATCATTGACGAAATTAACCGTGGTGAAATCTCAAAAATCTTCGGTGAGTTATTCTTCTCAATAGACCCTGGCTATCGCGGTGAGAAAGGAAGGGTGAACACTCAGTACCAAAATATGATAGGAGAGGATGATGTGTTCAAAGACGGCTTCTACGTTCCAGACAACGTCTATATCATCGGCACGATGAATGATATTGACCGCAGTGTGGAGAGTATGGACTTCGCTATGCGCCGCCGTTTTGCCTGGCAGGAAGTGACAGCAGAGGAAAGCTATTCAAACATTATCGAGAACGACACCAAATTTGCCACCATCAAGGATGAAATCAAACAAAGAATGTTCAGCCTAAATAAGGCCATTGCTGAGATGGAAGGCTTGGGTGAGTCATATCAGATTGGAGCCGCCTATTTCATAAAGTATCTCGACTATCAAGATAAAAAAGTTCCTTTCGAATGTCTGTGGAATAATCACCTGAAAGGGTTGCTCTGCGAGTATCTGCGTGGCAACCGCAGGGCAAAGGAACAGTTAGAGAAATTGCACAAAGCATACAACAAGACAAGCACCGATGAGTAGTCTGCCCATACAAGTGAGGGATAATTCTGAAAGGCTGCTGACAGAGGACGAGCTTTGCCATCTCGAGACACTCAGGAAGCTTGCAGAGCCCACCATAGCGAAATTGAGCATTGAGGAGCATTCCAACCTGTTGATATTCCCACAAAACCTTGATGTCTATGGGGATAAAATTGGCGATGCCCATATCTTTGAGATGAAAGGTGACACGGTCGTAACAGGTAACATCATGGGCTTCATCGGTTGCGGCAATACCAAGGTGAGCATCAGTTCGCGCTTTACACAAGGACGGGATGACTATTTCCTGCACTATATGCTGCGGAAAGTATTTGCCGTTAATCTGTTTGACCTAAAATTTAACTCTGACGTGGAAAGCATCTTTGACTTTCTTATCTATCTGTTTCCTGCATTTCTGAAAAGGGCTATTCAACAGGGAATGTACAGGGAATACCAGACTCGGATGTATAATGATGCCAACCTCAAAAGTCGGATAGACGTTTCACGCCACATCAGGCGGAACATCCCTTTTGCTGGAAAGATAGCCTATACTACTCGGGAGTATGAGCGGGACAATCATCTCACACAATTGATACGTCACACGATAGAGTACATCGCTCATCACAGGTTTTCAGGTAACATACTCCATAACGATGATGACACTACGAATGCTGTGAATGCCATCTGTCAGGCAACAAATTCATATAGCCGCAATGAGCGGCAAAAGGTGATGAACCAGAATCTTCGTCCTGTCAACCACCCATACTATGTTGATTACCGTCCACTTCAACAGTTGTGCCTACAGATACTGCGTCAGGAAGAAATGAAATACGGATGTAGCGATAATGAAATCTATGGAGTCCTGTTCGATGGTGCTTGGCTTTGGGAGGAATATCTGAACACATTCCTTGCAGACATTGGCTTCGAGCATCCAAGAAACAAGGAGGGACAGGGGCGCAAATATATTTTCTCCGATTGTACAGGTTGGTGCTACCCCGACTTTGTAAGTCGCGACATGGTGCTTGACGCGAAATACAAATGGTATGACGATTGGAGCAAGGTGCAGACCAAAGACCTGTATCAGGTCATTTCATATATGCACGTTCTGGACAAAACTTTTGGTGGCTATGTTGTTCCTATAAAGAACAGAGAACTTCGAACTTCTGCCAAACAGCTCAATGGAAAAGGAGGATTGATGTCTGTCTTTGGCGTGAACATGGATTGTCAAGCAGATTCTTTCGAAGATTATCTCACTTGCATGGAAGCATCAGAAAGAGAATTAGCTCAAGAAATAGAAGCATATATTGCAGAGTGACAAACTGAGATCAAGGAAACAGTCCTCTTGATCCATTCCACAGGCAACAGGAAATGGAACAAAAACATAATAATGACAAATGGCATTATGATATGCACAAAGAAAGAAATCATATAAAAGTGTTCGCGTCATCAACCGTGTATGACTTCGAGTCACAACGGTATGGATGATATTGACCTTGATTCCTTGCGCCAGTATCGCACAGAGTTCAGACAGGAGAACAGTACCCATGTCTGGAATCAGGTTGACGATAAGACTTTCCTCAGGAATCTTGGTGGTTATACTGAGGACAGACAAACAGGTAGGGAGGGCTTGACGTTGGCTGGTCTGATGATGTTTGGAAAGGGGCTTGCCATCAGAGATAGGTTCTCAAACTTCCGTATGGACTATCTGGACATGAGTCATCTGGTGGGTGATGAGCGTTATCACGACCGACTGACATACGATGGACTTTGGGAGAATAACTTGTACCAATTCTTCCGTATTGTGTCGCCAAAGGTTTTGTTCGACTTACCGAGACCATTCAAACTGGAGAAAGGTTGGAAGAGAAAAGACGACACACCGCAACGCGAAGCTGTCCGTGAAGCCTTTACGAATGCTTTTATCCACTGCGATCTGATGATGGATGCTGGTATTTTGAGGATAGAGAAACATGATGACTGTCTCTGTTTCCGCAATCCAGGCTTGTTGAAGTTGCCTGTAGAGACTATTTATCGAGGAGGGAATTCCAAGGCTCGCAATCCGAAAATTCAGAATATGCTTCGCATGATTGGCTTTGGTGAGAATGT
>DJWZ01000148.1 GCA_002449535.1 Prevotellaceae bacterium UBA7017
AGAGCCTACGCCGCCACGTGTCTGGGCACGGAAGTCTGCCTGCAAGGTACGCTTGATGTATCCTAAGTGTGACATAGTGATGACAACAGGGTCGTTGGCATAGAACTGCTCTGGGTTAAACTCAGCATTGGAAAGCTTTATCTCTGTGCGACGCTCGTCACCATATTTCTCCTTCACCTCCTGCAGCTCGTCCTTCATCACCTTCTTACACAGCTCTGGGTCATCCAGAATCTGCTGCAAGTAAGCAATGAGTTCCATTATCTGCTTATACTCTTCCTTCAACTCCTCTACACGCAGACCTGTCAGCTGTGACAGACGCATGTCAACGATAGCCTTCGACTGCAGTTCGTCAAGTTCGAAACGCTTCTCCAAGGCACGCTGGGCGTCAGTAGGAGTCTTAGAGGCACGTATCAGGCGTACAACCTCGTCGATGTTGTCAACGGCAATTATCAAGCCCTCCAGGATGTGGGCGCGAGCCTCTGCCTTTGCCTTGTCAAACTTGGTGCGGCGTATGGTGACATCATGACGATGCTCCACGAAATACTTCACGCACTCCTTCAGCGACAGAAGACGTGGGCGACCCTTTACAAGAGCAATGTTGTTGACAGAGAAAGAACTCTGCAAGGCTGTCATCTTGAAAAGCTTGTTCAGGATGACGTTGGCATTGGCATCACGCTTCACGTCAACAACGATACGCATACCCTGACGGCCTGTCTCGTCATTCACATTCGAGATGCCCTCTATCTTGCCCTCTTTTACAAGGTCTGCGATATATTCTATCAGCTGAGCCTTGTTGACACCGTATGGAATCTCGGTAACAACAATCTTATCGTGGCTCTCGTCAGACTCAATCTCAGCCTTTGCACGCATAATGATGCGTCCGCGACCAGTCTCGTAAGCTTCCTTTACGCCTTGGATACCATATATATATGCACCAGTCGGGAAGTCAGGAGCCTTGATATACTGCATCAAGCCGTCAGTATCAATGTCAGGATTGTCGATATAGGCACAGCAGCCGTCGATTACCTCACCAAGGTTGTGTGTAGGCATATTTGTCGCCATACCCACGGCGATACCGTTACCACCGTTTACGAGGAGGTTAGGAATCTTTGTAGGCATCACTGTCGGCTCCTGCAGAGAGTCATCGAAGTTGTTCATCATATCGACGGTATCCTTCTCCAGGTCGTCCATGATGTGTTCGCCCATCTTTGACAGGCGGCACTCCGTATAACGCATAGCAGCAGCAGAGTCACCATCGACAGAACCGAAGTTACCCTGTCCGTCAACAAGAGTGTAACGCATGTTCCAATCCTGTGCCAGGCGCACCAGCGCACCATATACAGAAGAGTCACCATGAGGATGATACTTACCAAGCACCTCACCTACCACGCGGGCACATTTCTTATAAGGTTGGTTACTGGTATTACCAATTCCCAGCATACCGTAAAGAATACGGCGGTGAACCGGCTTAAAGCCATCGCGCACATCGGGCAGAGCGCGAGCTACAATGACTGACATCGAGTAATCAATGTAACTCGTCTTCATTTCTTCCTCAATATTCACCTTGAGGATTCTGTCACGGTCAAAAGTTTGTGTTTCGTCCATTTAAACCTATTTTATCTGTTATATATTTTTTTAAATTTGGGCTCAAAGGTACGAAAAAAAAAGGGCATAAACGCGTTGTAGGGCCTAAAAAACGTTAAAAACGGGATTTTACCACTCAAACTCCTCTATATAGCTATCGAACTCAACGTCCTTATCCCAGCCAATTTCACGAAAAGCCTTTCGAATATGCTCTTGAAGAGCTGGAGATATGAGTCTTTCGCCTTTTCGGAACTCATAATAGTAGGTCTGGCAATGCTTTTTGATGATAGCTTGGCGTACAAAGTCCACCACCTTCTTTGGCATATCGTCATTGAAGAGCTTCATCATGCCCTTTGCAAATCTCACCCTTTCAGAACTCTTATAGGACTCACACTCATCAGTCCCTACCCCAGCATATTTCGGATTCACACAATTAAACTCTTTTGTGGTATCAGGCATCTGCTGCCCCACCTCCCAACGCAAGCACTGGTCCTTCTTCGGACATTGCTCTGCATAGCAAACAGTATAACCATTTGCAGCCTTCTGTTTAAATAATTCAATCTCTTTCATAACAATTGCAAAGATACAAAAAAAATTCCATATAACAAAGGGAACTCTCCTATTTTTCCGTAAATTTTCCGACCCTTACGGAAAAACTTTTCGCTCGGGACGGAAAAAGATTTCGCTAGTTACGGAAAAAAAGGTTAGCGGTTACAGGTTAGCGGTTATTGAGGCAAGCGACCAAAGCGATGACGATTACAGTTGACAACGACCCCTATTTATTTTATTGAACATTGATCATTGAACATTGAGAACCTTTGACTTTTGACCTTAGACCTTTGACAATTATATTATAGATATTTAGTTCACTATTTATATAATATATTATATATTAAATAGTGGCTCTGCAAATCACCCTACTCTTTCAAAAATAAATTACCCCACTGTAATCGGTGTAATCGTCATCGATGCTTCAACCATCAAACCCACCGATTACGATTACAGCGATTACACCCACCCTAATTTATTTTTAACAGAAGGAAATACAGAAGATCTAAAAAAGCAAAAAGAGTGAGTAGGATGTAAGAAATCGAAATCAAAGAACTCTGATTGATAATCCTCATTAACATCACTCCTATTAATATATTTCCTTGAATCTATTATAATAAAGGGAATCCATCTTTTATTGAATAATCATTAATATCTATTTCAAATGTATCATTTAAAATATCCATCAGATTTGCAAAGAATTGCTGCAAGCAACTTATTTCCTTATTCGTTTTATCCTTTATTTTGTAAGATGCATATCCAACATAGTCTCTGTTATCATCTTGCAGATGATCTAATACAAACAAATTGTGAGACTCAAGTGATAGAATTGATTTAGGTAACCATTCTATATCTGACCCATCATATAATTCTGTATCTATCACAAAAAATCCTTCATTACAATTTTTAGGATACTTATATTGGAAAAAACAACGTTGAAGCGATTTTTTTGATAACTTTCCATAAACAAATACAAATTTATATATTACTCTTAATTCTTGTAATTTCTCAAACGCTTCAAGTGTTGTTAAAAATGTTTTCTTATTAAGTGATGATTTTACTTCAATTACAGCGATAACATAAGAAGCATTGATAACTTTTAAATCTCCTATAGAATATGCTATAGATTCGCTCCCCTTACGAAAAATTATAATATCACATTGAGTTGATAACTTATCTTCAGTCTTGATATTGTCATTGAGAATAAACCCTTGACATATCCCATACTCAATTGGCAACAATTTTCTCAGAACTTGTCGTAAAAGAAGCTCTCCGACATAACCAACAGAAGGTCTATGTTTTGTGAAGTTCTTTCTTGCCTCTATAATCTTCTTTATGAGAATTCTTGCCTGCTGTCTATATTTATCTTCTTGTGTCACAATTCGAATCTGTTGAGTATATATTTATGTTTGCTTCCGAAACAATAACGTCTGATTCATGCAATGAATATATAATTGGATAGCCTTGGCTCTCAAGTTCTTTCAATGTGTACAGCAACCACTTTGATTCAGCATCACACAATTCACATGTTCCACTGCAATCTTCTGTGTTATTGCAAGGATGAGGTGTATATGGGATATTATTTATCTCTGCAAGCCTAACCCTAATAGATTTTAGCAATGCGCATTTATCTTTTCCCTTCATACCTATAGTCTGTTTTATATTCAAAGAGATCAAATGTTGAATAACCCATGTCCTCAAGAATGTGTTTACTATTCTGAACATCATCTTGTTTGTTGTATCCGTTGATTAATGGAATGCGCACCATCACTTTGTCAGCATAGCCACAATTTGCGAGTCGTTTTAGGTTTTCTAAAACAAGTTTGTTGTTTGATTTAGTATACAATTCATATATTTGAGGATTAGCATCCTTTATATCAACTATCATTTCATTAAAGTATGGTAATAGGGCTTTTATTCGCTCAAAAGGGACATTCAATGATGTTTCTATCGTAATGTTCCATTTCTTTGCACCTTGCTCAAGTATTTCAATTATAAAATCAGAATATAACAAAGGTTCTCCGCCCCCAAATGTCACTCCTCCTTCTGTGGCTAAATAATATAGTTCATCAAGAGCAACTATATCGTACACATCACTAGGTCGAGAAAACTTAATGTTTGACAGGTCTCTATGGCATTGAGGATTTAGGCAATACCGACATCTTAAGGGACACCCATAGAAGGTAACCAACGAAGTAATACCATTTCCATCAGTCCCCATCCGCAATCGATCGACTCCCATCACAGGGGCAAGTTTATTCTCTTCCATCCTCACTTATAACAAAAGTACGATCCATACCATAACCATATGAACTATATTCATCATGGGGATGAGTTTCATATATCGTTTCAAATTTAAAATTTTCGGAACATCCGTAGGGAACACTAATTTCTATTTTTGTAAAAGAGCTAAAATCAACATTCTCTCTGCCGTAAGACTCGCTTATTGTACTGCCCATAAAATGATGAGGTGATTCATACGCTTTAGGTATACCAATAGGCCTTTGTATTCTCTCAAATATTTTCTCATTAGCTTTGGTATATTTACCCTCA
Source organism: Prevotellaceae bacterium UBA7017 (assembly GCA_002449535.1). GTDB lineage: Bacteria > Bacteroidota > Bacteroidia > Bacteroidales > Bacteroidaceae > Prevotella. The sequence goes on from DJWZ01000148.1 coordinate 4,687, forward strand.
AAACGTATTTTTCTTAATTCATAGCAATCAAACAAAGAACCTCTTTTTATTTCCTTCACAGATGCGGGAATAATAATTTTAGTCAAGTTTGTGCATTTCCCCAAGCATCCTTCTGGAACTACCTTTATATTGCTTTTCTGCCATATAATTCTTTCAAGTTTTTCTGCATGGTAAAATGCCCACGGTTCAACATCTACAATATTTACTCCCATGAATACATCTGTGACAATAGAGTCGTAAAAAGCGAATGAATTGATTCGAGATATTGGAGGGTATAATGCAACCTCCGTATCTTCGAAATGTGAAATTACGTTACCATATCCTTTGTCATACAGCACTCCATTCTCAGAAACAAATGTTCCATGATCAACACAATCAATATGCTTGGTTCCAATAAAAGGATTAATTCCAATACTATTGACTCGTGACGGGATTATTAACCTATCAATTTGACATAAAAAAAAGCAGAAGTCTCCAATCTTTTGTAAATTACTATTTAAGGAGATATTGCTAATGCCACAATAGGCAAAGCAACTATCCCCTATGACTCTTAGGGAATCAGGTAGTGTTACATTTTGTAAGTTATTGTTAGAATTAAACGCATTAGCCTCTATTTCCACGAGAGTATTGGGGAAGGTTAACATTGTGATATTACACCCCATAAAGGTCTCTTTGGGGATTATCCTTATATTCCCTAACGATAAAACTTCCGAAAGATTAGTACAACCGTAAAAACATCTATTTCCTATGCTCGTAACACTCACTGGAAAATCTATTTTTCTTAATCTTTTACAACACATGAATGCCTCGTCTTGAATGCTACATAGGCCTTCAGGAAATATTACTTCTACAAGATTATAGCTATCAGCGAAAGCTCTTTCCCCAATTGTTTCAACACCTTGAGGTATTGTAAATTTAGAATCCTTCCCAAAATATGAAATCAGTTTCTTCATATCTCTTGTATATAGTGCATAATCCGATACGACAAAATTACAAGAGTGACTTTCGATATTATTTATGTAGTATTTCTCTCCCCAACCATCCTTATATCTACTAAATGGATTCTTACCTATTAAAAGCACAGACGATGGAATTATAATTTTTTTAATTGAAGCATAATAAAAAGCATTGTCACAAATTATTCTTGTCCCCTCCGCTATTTCATATTCTTCTGCCTTGATGTATCCAGTGCTAATTAAAATCTTTTTATCCTTTGAATATGTGACACCTGCAGAATCTTTGATAGAATTCTTGTTATCTTTTATAGAACAAAAATCTTGAAGTGCCGATATTTGCCTCACCTTAATAAGAGATTCTATATGGCCTAATTTTGCAGCTTTGACGAAACACGAATGTGCCTCAACTCTATCCTGTTCTGTAGCAACACCATATTGTAAACATTTTCCAACGATGTAAAGAGATTGTGGATTGTTTTCTTTTGCTTTCTCTAATAATGAGTTGTATGCCTGTTTTGCATCATTTAGATTAACTCTAAGGTAATATTTTGCATACCACAATAATGCCTCTTCTTCGTTTCTGTCTGTTCCAAATCCTTTTAGATAATACATTGCAATTGTCTTCTGAGATTTTAAGTCAGATCTTTTAGCCGCTTCTAACGTCCAATAGAATGCCATTTGGAAGTTGACATCAACCCCTGTTCCATTTTTATAGCATATTGCAAGGTTCTTTTGAGCTATAGCGTTCCCTAATTTAGCAGCTTTTTCATAATAAAAAATAGCTTTCTTTAAATCAACCGCAGAGCCTTTCCCATATTCATAACATAATGCTAAATTATTGAGTGCAGCAGGACTATTTTCTTTTGCTGCACGAGAATACCATTCAAACGCCAAGTTTTCATCTTTCTTTACACCATAGCCCTTAGCATAGAAATAACCAATATAGAATGCTGCAGAAATACTGCCTTGTTCTGCTGCCTTATAGTACCATTTAAAAGCCCTTTTGGGAGATTCACTTTCATCATATGCACCTTCTCTGTATATTTCACCTAACTTTTCTTGAGCTTGACAATACCCCAATTCGGCTGATTCTTTAACCAACCTCAACGCCTTTCGTTCGTTTTTTCTGACTAATTCTCCCGAATCGTAATATGTTGCTAATATATAACATGATACTGGATGTTTTAGTTTTGCTGCTTCAATTAATACCTTTAGACCATGCTTTTCATCTTTTTCTGTACCCCATCCGTTTATATAACATTTGTATAATTCATGTTTTGCAAACGGATTATCTAAGGCTGATGCCTTCTCAAATAAAGAAAAAGCTTTTTCTTTATCTTCTTTAACTCCTTCCCCTGAAAAATAGCAACACGCTAAATCATATATACAATCAGGACAGTTATGATTCGCTCCCAATATATAATACTCTACTGCCTTTTTCATATTTTTAGTAATGCCTTCACCATTACCATACAACACTCCAAGATTATAGAAGGCTGAAACATATTCCTGCTCAGCAGCTTTTTTATACCATTCAATTGCAAGTTGATAATTTGGTTCAGACACTATTCCTAATTGATACCAATTCCCCAACATATTTTGACACCTTTTATCTCCATAGGTTGCACATGCTTGTAATTTGTGAAATAGCTCAGAACAGTATTTCTCATCCAACATCTCTGATTTGTTATCAACTATTGTTTTGGCATCTTCAAATACTTTATCGCAATCATATTCGAAGATATCACGATTTGAACATAGAAAAGCTACACAAGTCCATTCTTTCTCACTATCAAGTTGTCGTTTATCTAGATATTGCTCAAAATAAATGTGCTTTTCAATAATAGAAACAAAATCCTTTAATCGCTGTATACGCATTGTGTTCTGCATAGGAGAGACCAATACATACTCATTGTCACCAGCCGATTGTTCCTTGACGATCTTAGAAAAATGTTGTAAATCGTATGAGTCAATATCAAGTATATTAGATAGCAGGTGAATGGTAGGAATTTCAGGAGAAAAATTTAAATCTACATTTGTCAGATCGTCAAATTGCTTGTTAATTGCAAGTATCTCTGCATTAGGATAAAATCTTGAGCAAAGTAATTCGGCTCTTGATAAAGCCATAGACGATGGTTCTATTAAAATAATTCTTTTTACCTTCTGTTCTTTGTTGTGTTCCTGAAGGTAATCGTGATAACAAATTGTAGCAAGGCCCTGCCCACATCCGTAATCAACAATTTCAACTTCACTATATTTTATTGCATTCTTCTGCATATGCTCGAAAGCATATTGCAGTTTTGCATTGTGCATCTTTCCAAAAGCATAGATATACATCTGTAGCAGCGGTTCTGAGTCTAGGACATCAACACCTCTATTTAACGACTCGTGAAGTTCGTCACACAAATCACTTGGCAATTTTCGAACAAAATCAAATGCAATATCCCATACTTTTAGAAAAGATGGTTCTTGCAAATGCTCTATTAAATACGAATATGCTGTTTTACATTCTTTCATTTCCCTGTTATTGTATCTGAAAATCTATTTTCTTGATGATGTTTCCAATTCAATAATGCTAGTTGTTTGGTTGTATTAGCATAACAATATTCGCATAGATGAGGACATGTATCATATTCGCCAATATCTTTTGAAGCCATACATTCGCAAAACTCTCTCTGCCCACGATCCTTCTTGTGAGTGCTACAGAAATAATGATTATTTGGCAGAATAATTGCACCTTCAGGAATTTCCGAATCACTAAATAATGACGGGGCAGGCATGTGTTCTATCTTTATTTTCATAAAGTCCATCAATTCCTTATCTTCCCATGCAAGTCGAGCGATAAGGTCACCATCGATACATCTATTATGAAGAATTCCATATTTTGAAATATCAATTTTCTCTCCACAAGTTGCGAGTTGAAAATTCCATCCTCTTTCTGTATTCATAGTTGAAAGTTTTTCTGCAAACTCCTCCATTTGGTTTATTTCCCATTCATGATATAGTATACCATTCACATCAAGATTATGCTTTACCTTCCTATACATTGCTATATCAGCATAACTGAATACAAGTTTTTCTGTATAATCTTTCAGCTGATCACCTATATTCTGAACCTTCAATAGTAAATCATTTACTGATATATCATCAGTCAATATCATTGGATCAAAACGCCATATTACTGAACCTTTTCCTAGTTGCTCAACAAGTAACTTAAAGGTTTCAATACGATTTGCGAGTGATGGGACTTTCTCTAGTCTTTCATGTTCATAATCATTAAGAGTATATTGAATATAGCACTTGATATTCAGTTCTTTTAACCTATCTAAGTATGGCAGCAAAGGACGAGGATTCTTTGACCAAAACACAATGAATCGAGTTTTTTCATATGAAACATATGATTTAACCCCATTAAACGGATTTGTCCATGCAGAGTAACCTTTCTGCAGCCGATGAAAAAACCAATCAGCATAAAAAGCAGGAATATCAGTACTTCTGCTTGCCGAAACAATCAAAGGAACTTGCATTTGCACTATATTTCCTTCATCAGTAAGTCTTTCTATTTTTTTCCAGGTTGCCATAAACAACTACTTTAGGTTCTATTCCAGCCACAAAATTACAACTATTTTTCAAACTGACAAAGAAAACTGTAATATTTTTCAAAGATAAGTTTTTCGCGTTTTCCTTCATCTCCTTTTTAGCTTAATAGAGTGGAGAGTTTATGAGGTGTAAATAAAAAAAACGTGAGCAATATACTTCGTCTACGTCATCTGAGGCATCGCCAAACACCTTGTAATCTTAAACGAGTAAATGCCCACGCCAATCTGGCGTGAACTATCTACTAATGTTCTTGATTACTTCTTCTGTCAATTGGCGATTTTCAGATGACAAGAATCAAAAGTGGATGTTCAAATCCTATATGTCTTTAGTTTATTTCGATTATGTCATAAGCATTAGCTTTTTAGTTGGTTATTATTGGTTGAAGTACTGTCCACTAACGTGATTGTTTGTAATTCGAGTTACGAAATATGCTTCTTGTCTTTCCTCGAATATAATATACCACGTAGTATGGTTGCTTCTATTATACGATATGTACTTAGCATCCGAACCATATCTGAGGAAATGCTCTGGTACATCTTTATGGGGGTATGTATGAATATGCTCATTTATATATTCCACGAGGTCTTCAACATAGGAAACGGCATAATCAAATATACTCAGATAATGTTTTTCCACAAGGATTCTAATCAACTGGAAAAGGTCTTCCTCTACGTCTGGGGCAAAGAGTACCTGCTTCATTGGAATAGGCCCTTGATTCTAGGACGTAAACGATTTAGGAGTTCCTCGCCAGTTATGGCACGACTGATATCGCTTCTGGTGTTAATCATGTTGACCAACACAGCTTCTTGTGCCATCTGTGGCTCTTCTTCTATTTGTTCATATTTCTTCATTTTCTATTATTTAGATTTCTGAGTGCAAAGGTACGATTAAGTTTTGAATAATACAAAAAAAAATAAGAAATTATTTTTATCTTGGGGCATTATCATGACGAAGTAACTTGGACGAATGTCAAAATTACAACTATTTTTCAAACTGACAAAGAAAATTGTAATATTTTTCAAAACTAACTCGCCAAATGGGTTTGGAAGACGATGTACTCTTTATCGCCTTCGAGGGTGAAGGTGTCGCCTAAGGATTCGTTGAGGGTGCCTTGCCACATCTGGTCATAGGGATAGGAGTTCCATCTGAGTCCTTGGCTCTTCATCTGCATATCATTGCCAAAGGGAAGGAATATGCTGACCTGTTGTCCAGCAAAGCTGGAGAAGGTTGTCTTACCCTTTGCAGGGGTAAAAACTCCATAGTCGCTTATCATCACGGGGTAGATACGAAAATCACGAAAATAGCGAGCCATGAGAAAGATATTCCCGATGGTATGGTCTTCACGCTTTCCTGTTGCTCCAAGGTATGTTATATGTGTAAAGCCCTGGAACATACAGAATCGTGTTGCCTTCGTCAGGTCATTATCCTCCTGTTCGTCAATCTTGTGCCAGATATGACAATATTTTTCTTTTATCGCTTCATCGATGGAGTCACCATCCCCTACAATAGCGTCAGGTTCCCTACCCCATGCAAGAAGACTTTTTGCTGCACTGTCACAGCAACATACATAGTCAGCTTCTTTTAGGGCTGCCAAAGCTTCAGGCGCTGTAGGAAACTCTCCTGCAGCAAGTATAACACAATTATTCATTTTTTTGTCAAAAGTCAAAGGCTTTATTTTCAATGGTCAATTTACTTCACATAGATATGTCCATCTTTATCTAAACCGCAGGCGGAGACATCAACTCTTGTGGCGGTGCTGGCATTATTATAGAATATGGCACGGAAGACGCCATCGGTGTCTGGGGTTGTATAAGGATTCCAATACAGGGTGCGACGATAATCTGTCGGCTCAGCAGGTTTTGCTGTGCTATAGTCAGGCTGATAGACCTCTTCCGCATACGTTATGCCATCGAGAATATAACGGCGGTCTCTGTATGTATAGCGTCTTCCATCCATTGGCTCAATCCACAATGTCACAGCAGGTGCTCCATCGACTTCCAGATGAGTGCCGTTACGTTTGTCATAATCGGTATAGGCTCGTATATTCTTCATCTTGTTCAGACGCAGGGCTTCCAGCATGGCTGTCTTCGTCATTGGCACATCGTGCTCGTTGCTGGTCTGTACGTAGTTACGATAGAATGACGTTTTGTTGTCATATATGCTTACAAGTCCTCGTATCTTGACATCTGTTGCCTGGTCAAGATACCCAAAGAGATATGTCGATGCCTGCTTTGCAAAACGTGTCATATCGAGCACACCGTAAGACAAGCCGTAATCTGTCATCTCATTATATAATTTATAGGCATCAATGACGATAGCAGGCTTTTCGTAGTTCAGCTTACGCTTTGAACGGCGAAATTTCCTTACCGTAACGTTCTGCAGATAGTGCTCGCCGGCAAGGCGGTTATTCTCTGGTCCGAGAGCTGCATCATCACCATCTTCTTCCGTATCATCCAGACAATAATTCTCATCCTCTGGCAGGTTGCACTGATACCATGAATATGGCTCACAGTACATAGGGAAATCGACAGTACGTTTCACATAATACTTAGGGTACTGTGTCTCATCCATGCGCTTGCTATTCTTCACACCATGCAGTCCCCTTTTCAGCGAGTCTTTATTTTCGTATGCCGTAATGAAGAATATTGCTTGATCTGTGTACCAAGGCAGGTTAATCTTAAAGTTTCCGTTTTCATCAACCTTTGCCTTTACGTCACCTGTTTCTGTACCTTTTACTATTTCGCCCTCAATCACTACATCTTTATTCTTGAATCGTCTGTATGTCAACAGGGGATTAGTTTCAGGGATATTATCAACTACCGGATCGATTGTGCCTGTTTCACCACTTTCAGTTGTCACATCTACTACATCCGACAGACTCGTTTCCACTCCATCTGACTTGGTGGTACTTATCATTCCCCCAAGCAGGCGTCCCTGCATCTCAAGCCAACGATTATAAATCAAGCCACCGTTACCAATAGGAGATACCAGAACATAGTTGGAACGGTCACTTCCATATTGGCTCAAGTCATTGATATCGTCGATGTCTATTATGTTAGCATTAGACGGAATGTTCAGCACCTGTCCCTCATAGGAAAGATTTCTTTCTGGCAGGAAGAATATCTTGTCGATGCGCTTATATCTACGCCACCCCTGCACCATCATCAGCAGGTCCAGTTTCTCTTCCGCTCCCTCTTTAAAATACTGTGACACGTTAGCCACAAAGCCGCGCAGCTCACCAGTAAGCAGCATATCTGTCAGCATATTGCCATCGCTATAAGACAAATCCTGTGTACTCTTGTCATAAACTGCGACACTCATAGGCACCTGTCCATTAACCGTTATATCTATCTTCTCGTATGGTTGCAATTCTGTCTTATTGTTGACCGTCTTGCTGCCAGAAGTCATTGATATGTCTGCCTGTGTCTCTTTATCTTTATTGTTTACGAAGAACAGCCTTGACGCCAACGGACGAGCCTGTTCGTCATACAGAGTCAGGTCATTGATGCCTGTAGGACAGTTTGACAGGACAATCCTTTCGCCTGGGTTTCTGACAAACGTTATCAGTTTTCCTCTACATGTCACACTATATGCAGCAACAGTAACACCTTTTGCCTTTACGACAAATTCCCTGTCGCCCTTTGCAGGTTTGTCACCCCTTATGGTAACACCTGATTTCTTTGCTGCTGGCAACGGGAAGGTGTATTTCTTGCCCATATACTCAAACGTCGCTTCTTTTGGTGCCTTCTGTGCATTATATTCAAACACACCCTTTCCACCATGGGTAGGTTTTATGAACAATCCATTGTCGAGCGCCCCTATGCTGCTACCAAGTTCCTGACCATCATTATCCTTTACTTCAAAGGCTATGCGACAGTCCATTCCCTCTATAATATGCCCACCTTCCGGGTAGAACTTCACCTGTATCTCAGGTTTGTCTGCATACACCCTCTGTTTTGGTCGTGGGATGATACATTTGTCTGTATAGTCGCCTGGTTGCTTTGGCTTTTCATATATTGGGAACACACGAGAATACAGGCCTTCGTACTCGCGAAAATAGTTTGTCTCAAACTGTTTACTGTAGAACTCAAACCTATTCTGAGAAGAATGTGGACGTATTTTCCTATTGAAATTAAGCTGCCACTTAGTATATGCCCTTACTTCATAATATCCTGAATACAGGCTATCGCTCAAGGCAAACTGGCATGCCGCAGTACCGTCATCCTTGATGTACAGTTGCTGACGTTCTACCAGATAGCCATCGGGGGTCAGGAGTTCCACATACAACACCTTGGAATACGTGGTAGGTTTGAAACTATCTGCCATCACCACATACGCCTTATACCACAGCGTATCTCCGACAAAATAGCAGTTATTGTCGGTATGGATATAAATCTTTTCCTGGGTTACTGACCTTTCCTTCAGCAGATACTCCAGAGAATCCAACTTGTCAGCAAAGCAGACATAACTCGCTGTCACCAATAGGATGAGTGAGATAATTCTTTTCATTTTGTTTAGTCTATATCATTATGAGTAATATTACACAGTTCGCGATAGCCACAGGTTCTGCAACGAGTGGTATCTGTGGTACGTGGGAAGGTATTCCCCTCATCGAGCATCTCGCTGATAAGCTGCCTTATTCCCTGCATAAAGGGTTCCTTATATCGTCTTGCATCGAGAATAGGCTCTGTATCGAACAGAAGATTTGGAGTATAAGTCTCTTCATTCAGATGTTGCACATAGAAGAGATTTGGTTGCAGAGGCATACCTGCCACCTTCTGCCTGACATCTGCCTTAGAAGAGTCTGCAAGCATACTGCAATAGAGCAGAGCCTGCAGGAAATAGGCAGAATGATATTTTATCGACTCTGGGAGGAAGATATCATCTATCCCATGAAGTTTCAACTTGCTGGAGAAACCGGACAGGCGTCCCGTCTTATAGTCGATTATACGCACATATTCCTTGCCGTCTATTACCACCTTGTCAAGACGGTCTATGAAGCCTGTTATATTTATATCAGGCAATATCTGCTCATATATAGGCAGTTCTGTTCCGAGAATAGTAAGCGTCGGGAACTGGGAGTCGTAGGCAACGAGGTTACGCAGGAATCTCAACACCATTTCACGGTTTATCACCTGCAAGCCTCCCATTCTCGGCATTGGGCGGTCAGAGTCTTTAAGGTTAAACAATTCTATGCGGAAAGCCTCATCCACAATGCGTTCCAGTGTTACATTGCCTCGCTCCTTCAACAGGTTCCCAAAATAAGACTTTGGCACAGTACGTCCCATAAGGGGGCGATAGAGCAGTTCTGCTGCCTTATGGAAGATATTACCAAAGGTGCGGGCATCCATCTCTTCTTCATCACTCTCCTCCGTATCCTTAATATCCATCACCTTATAGTAATAGAATGACATAGGACAGCGCAGGTAGCGTGCAATAGAAGATGCAGAGAGAGTAATGGGCAGCGGCAGTCGTTTCTTTTCAATGGACAAGATGTCTGAAGACGATTCTGCCTGCAATGCAGGTGTCAGGATGCGATGGGCTACCAGGTCAGGATGTTCGGCAAGAAACTGCAACATGAAACGTGACATCTCATTCATCTTTCCATCTGTTGTGGAATTACTATATACAAGAGTAGCATCAGGACAACGCTTCAAAAGATGCTTGAAATAGTAATCATAGATGGCTACCTTATTGTCAACCGTTGTCAGGGAATATCCTTTTCTTACGGAATATGGTATAAAGGAAGTGTCATTGACATGTGCCGGCATAAAGCCTTCGTTACAAGACAGGAGCAATACATGGTCAAAATCCAGATTACGGGTTTCCAACACACCCATTATCTGTATGCCCTGAAGGGGTTCACCATGAAACGGAATAGTCGTTGTCTTTATAATCTGGGTAAGGAGATTATTAAACAACGAAGAAACAGGCGTCTTCTGGTTGATATCGTATAAGCGTTCCATGATACAATACATACGGAAGACTGACTCATGGAAGAAGTCATCATTTATTTCATCGGAATGGGCTATTAACCCTATCAACCATTTCAGGCGTGAAAGAAGGTCTTCCGTAGGCGAGAAGAACTCCTTCAGATTATCGTCGAGCGACAGGTCCTCCATTGATGGATAATAGCGAGACTGCTCATTGAGGGTTTCATGCAGCTCGATAGATTTATCAGACACCAGTCTCATATATGGATGACGCAACAAGGCATTGATATTATGAAGTGTCAACGACTTGTGCTGCAACATATTGCAATATAGTCGGACCATAGACGATATGGGAGACTTTGCCAATGGATAGCCCACAGTTATGTTTACATGTTCCACAGATGGTGGCAGGCAATGGAGGACTGTTTCGAGAAGATTTTCGTCAGCAAGCACTATTGCCGTCTTTCTGCCTGCAGCTATACGCTCCGGGGTAAGCCACTGTGCTATATATCGTGCCTGAAGGTCATTGGTAGGGCTGGAGAGATATGTTACGGGCAATGGTTCCAATGGGGCATCATCTTGAAAGAACAGTGCCCCACTCTCCTTACGAAGGAAGTCAAAGAGCCTCTGCTCTACTGGAGTGATATAATTAAAACCTATAAAAACAAACCTGGACTCAAGGGCATTATCAGAGAGACTTTCTATAACATGACGATACAGCATGCCTTCATAGGCTACACCTTTTCCCTGAAGCAGTTTTCTGAATGAGCTATATATATCGCCAAAGTTTTTCCACAGCTTCAGGAAACGCTGCTTCAGCTCTGTATTATGATTTTCCGTGAAGTTAGAAAAGAAACGTTGCAGTTCTGCTTTCTGTTGGTCTGTCAGATAATCTACATCATCCAGTTCATGAATATTTTCAAGCAAAGAGAATATCTGTGCTGCATCAGCCATGTGCTTGTCAATATCATCAAAATCGGCAAGCATCATCTCCCCCCATCCATAGAACTGATCCAAGGACTCTTCCAAACCCGTCACCCGGCAATAGACATTATACAAATCTATTATAAGGTCTATATGGTCTGCCAGTTCCAAATCGGGAGACAAACTCCTGAACAGTTCAGAAATAGTGACATATCGAGGCGACCATACAGGTGTCTGGAAATTAGCCAAAGACCTGTTGAAAAACAAGGAAGCACGCTTGTTAGGAAAGACAATCGTAACATCAGAGAGATTGCCTTTAAATTCTGCATGCAAACTGGCAGCTACTGTATCGAGGAATGAAGTCATATAATCTTTCTAACTGTAACTTACTGGAACGATTCTTTCAGATGGTGAGGCAGCATTTACATACCACAGGAATCCCTTCACATCCGGGTATCCCATTTTTGCAAGGAGTTGCATATATCTGCGCACTTGATTTTGGTATCCCTGATGAGGACTGCCAAACTTAAAGTCAATGACAACAGTCTGTTTTTCGTCAGCAATGACACGGTCGGGGCGATATTCGCCAGACTCTGTTATGATAGAACATTCGTTATATACTTTCCAATGAGAATCGAACCACTGACGCACCTGTTCATCCAGAAACACCTCTTCGTACTCTGGTGGTACGTCGGCAAGGGTCTTGATATGAGAGAAAACCCAATGCTGCTCCGTTCCAGAGAGGCGAGCCCTCAACTGCTCATCCATATTATCGTCAGCAGCAAATCGCTGTGCTGCATTACTCTGACGGAAATTGACTGCAGGATTATAGGAAGGCATTGAAGATACTGTTTCTGTTTCTACCGGCAGGGCAAAAGGATTTTTCTTCTTCTCCTGACTTGCCTCCTTGTAAGACATGTCAAGGCTTCCGAAAGTAAGGGTAAGAGGTTCGCCATCATCCTCCAGACCACCAAAATGGAGTTCTTTTCCGTCTATTGCCTGCATCTCTTGCATAGATAGCAGAGCATTCTGCATCAGATAAGAACGTGAAACCTCTTTACTATCGCGTTCGCCAAGGACAAATAATGACTGACAAGGACGTGTCAAAGCAACGTAGAGAAGGTTGAAATTATCTACAATATTTTGGATATACTCATTAGTACCATCTTCCTCATAGATAGTGTTTTTCAGAGAATCCTTATTTCTATAATCCACAGGCACCAATGGCAGTTGTGAGAATGGGTACTCCTTTGGTTCTACCCATAAAGTATTTGCAAATGGAGGATTGGAATCCCAGTTGCAATATGGTACGATGACATGATTGAATTCAAGGCCTTTACTCTTATGGATTGTCATAATAGTGACGCCGTCACCTGTAGTAGTCTCTATCATATTGCCACAGATGTCTTCGTCCCATGCCGTCAGGAAATCATCGAGGACAGGAGAAATATCATTAGAGAAAGATTCCAACGCATCAAAGAATGCTGTTACGAAAGCAGGCTCCGTACACCCTATCATCAAGACGAGATTCTCTGCGAGGTCATGTAAGGTTTTCTGTACCAATTCCTGTCGCTGTTCCTCTATCTGTGGCAACAAACCCGGAGATACCAGGTTCAGATATGCCTGAGACAGTTCATCATTAGGATGGGCAAGCACCTTCATGGCATTCACTATAGACATTACATTCTGTGAAGCATCCAGTCGGAAAGCCTCAGCAGAAAGTACGTGGATATCGTTTGCCTCAAGGAAGTCTGCAATATCACATACCTCGCGCCTTCTACGTACAAGGATGGCGATATCATTATATTTCGCACCTTTCTTTGCAAGCTCACAGATAATTTCATATATCTTTGCCGGAGTATCAGGAAGCTGGTCCTTGGGTAGTAATTCTATATGTACCAATCCCTTTGTGTCCTGATTTCTCGGGGCTACTTCCTGTTCCAAGTCTGCATAGGCACGTTGCAGGGCAGACTTCCATTTTTCATCCTCTATCCCACTAATCTCTGCCTCCACTACCTTGCGAAGGAACACATTGTTAAACTGAACAATATTTCGCCAAGAGCGCCAGTTGGTTGAAAGATTACGCACCTCACTGACATTAGGGAAAGAATGTTCCAAGTCATTAAGAAGGCGCCAATCTCCTGAACGGAAGCGATAGATGCTCTGCTTCACATCTCCTACGATAAGATTATTGCACAAGTCATCATCGGTATTATTGCTGGTGCTCATACATTCCTTTAGTAAGGTCTGGAAATTTTTCCATTGCACAGTACTTGTATCCTGAAACTCATCTATCATTACATGTTTCAAGCGAGAACCGATTTTCTCGAATATAAAAGGAGCATCGTCGTCACCTATAATATCATGCAGCAAGGTTTGGGTATCGCTAAGCATAAAGCGCTGTGCTGCGGCATTAAGGTCGTGAGCACTTTTTTCTATTCTTGCCAACAAGCGCATCTCGTTAAGATGTCGTAATGTTTCTTTTGCGCTGTTGTAATCTTTGGCATCCTGCTTTCTGGTCTTCTCTATTCTCTCTATTGCCGGAAGTATCACGTCAGTTACAAAAGATGTGAGAACGGCATTTCCAGCATCACCCTTTTTGTACCACTTTGAAGGGTCATCCTTTGCCTCACGGACAGTCTTGTTCATCAGATTCTTCTCATCATAGAAAAGACCTTGCTGAAGTTTAAGGAAATACGACAGAGGACCTGTTGTCTTTCTTGTAAAATCACCTTCGTTCAAGCCCCTGCTTTTCATCTCGTCGAGAACTTTCCGGGCTTCCTCCTGATACTTGTCACCAACAGAATCGCACAAGGCACGTAAAGTCTTCTGATAATTATCAAAGAAGTCCTCATCCTTAAAAACCTCTTCAAGCCTATGACGATTTACTTTATAATACTCCTTAAAAATGGTACTGCCAAAACTCTTTATGTCACTGATGATATTCCATTTTTTCCCCTCACGCATGGAGTCCATAACATAGTTCATGACAACACGCCTAAGCTTTTTATCATCAGCAAGAGTATCAATCAAGTCGTCAACAGCCTCACTGACAACCTCATCATTGCTCAAGGAAACACGCAGATTAGCATTCAGCTGCAACTCATGAGCCAGATTGCGCAACACATTCTGGAAGAAAGTATCTATTGTCTGTACCCTGAAGAAATGATAGTTCTCAAGCAGCAAGGAAAGAGCCTGACGGGCATTATTGCGTTCTTTCAGGGAACGTTCCGAATCCTGTGTTACAGCCCACAGTTCCATCAGGATACGGCGTTTCATTTCTGCTGTAGCCTTATTGGTAAAGGTAACAGCAAGAATACTTTCATAAGAGGCAGGATTATTCAGCAGCAGGTTGATATAATCCATCGCAAGACGATAGGTTTTTCCACTGCCGGCACTCGCTTTATATATTGTCAATGACTTCATAATAGAAATATCACGTTGCAAAATTATAAAAAAAACACAAAATAAATAAAAACTTCATTCTTTATTATCAAATCTTTAATCTTTTTTGTATCTTTGCACGCAAATTATAAATTAAAAAATGTTGAAATTCATATCCCTCGGCAGTGGGAGTAGCGGAAATTGTTATTATTTTGCACAAGATGATGATGCTATGCTGATAGATGCAGGTGTCGGGATTAGGAATGTCAAGAAATTCCTTCACGACAAAGGCATCAGCATTGACAGTGTTAAACGAATACTTATAACACACGACCATGCCGATCACATAAAATCTGTGGGGGTAATCAGCACAGAATATGATATCCCCGTCTATGCCACCAGCGATGTGCATGCTGGTATTATGCGAAATTACTGCGTACCCAAAAAGATTCCAGGCATTCATCAGCAAGTAATAGAAAAGGATGTACGAATAAAATTAGGAAACTTCTACGTTACCCCTTTTACAGTTCCTCATGACAGCAGCGGCAATGTAGGCTATCGTATTGAGGTAGATAACGGAACAGAGGAGGGGCTGACATTCTGCCTTATGACTGATGTAGGACACATCACCGAAGAGATGCAGAGATACATAGGAGAGGCAAACTATCTCGTCATAGAAGCAAACTACGACAAGCAGATGCTAAAAAACGGTCCTTATCCGCAATACCTCAAAGTACGCATAGAATCTCCTACAGGTCATTTGTCAAACCACGACTGTGGTGAGGCTATTGCCAATTACGCTACGGCTAAGCTGAAGCACGTTTGGATGTGTCACCTTTCAGAAGAGAACAATCATCCGATACTGGCACTGAAGACTGTGGAACAGGTGTTGCGTTCATACGGCTTGGTGGCTCAGAAAGATTTTATCATAGAAGACTTGAAACGCAAATCCCCAAGCGAGCTATTTGAATTAGAATAATATATCAATTTTGAATTATGAATTAAAAAACAGATACAACTATGAAAAAGATTCTTTTCCTATTGTTCGTTTGTCTGACATCTGTTGCTACTTTTGCACAAGACCAGACAATTACATTTGACAAGTACACACACAACTTTGGCAGTTTCCCAGAGAGTAATGCCACACAGAAATGTACCTTTACATTTACCAACACCGGCAATACGCCTCTTGTTATCAATCAAGCAGTTGCATCATGTGGATGTACAGAGCCTACATATACCAAGACTCCTGTAAAACCAGGCGAGAAGGGTACTATAGAAGTTAAATATATCGGTACAGGCAAATTCCCTGGACATTTCAAGAAGACTATTACAGTACGCTCTAACGGCAAGCCTGAATTGATACGTCTGTATATAGAAGGAGACATGACTGAAAGCAAATAAATTCAACTCTTAATTATGAATATAACTAACGATATAATATACATAGGTCAGGATGATAAAGACATCCGACTGTTTGAGTCACAGTACGAGACCCCAGATGGCATGTGTTACAACTCATATGTCATCATGGATGACGATATTGCCATAATGGACACTTCCGATGCCCGCACCCTTGCTGCGTGGAAGGAAGACCTAAAGAAGGCTCTCAATGGTAAGCAGCCAAAGTATCTTGTTGTTCACCACTTGGAGCCTGATCATGCATCAGGCATCAGCGATGTTGTTGATATGTATCCTAACATCACAATACTTTGTTCTGCAAAAGCTCAAACCATGATGCCTCTCTATTTCCCGGACACAAAGGTTGCAGAGAAGATACAGGTTGTAAAGGAAGGAGAGACAATTTCCCTCGGAAAGCATCAGTTGCAGTTTTTCATGGCACCAATGGTTCACTGGCCAGAAGTAATGGTCAGCTATGATGCAACAGACAAGGTATTGTTCTCTGCTGACGGTTTCGGAAAATTCGGAACCATTGATGCAGACCTTGATGACTGGGCTTGTGAAGCTCGCCGTTATTATTTCAACATTTGCGGAAAATACGGTGCTCCAGTATCTACATTGCTGAAGAAGGCTTCCGCTTTGGAGATTGAGCAGATTCTGCCTCTGCATGGTCCTATTCTGAAAGGCGACATGCTGGCTGAGGCAATAAGACTTTACTCTATATGGTCAAAGTATGATGTTGAGGCAGAAGGAGTATTTATTGCCTATGCTTCTATACACGGCTGTACCAAAGAAGCTGCTGAGAAGCTTGCTGAGATTCTGAAGGCAAAGGGATGCAAGAAGGTTGCTATCTCAGACCTCACTCGTGAAGACCTTCATGAGGGAGTTGAAGATGCTTTCAAATATGGCAAGATGGTGGTTGCTGCATCTTCTTATGATGCAGGACTCTTCCCACCAATGTATGACTTCATCCATCATCTGGAGATAAAGGCTTGGCAGAAGCGTGAGGTTGCCATCATAGAGAATGGTTCTTGGGCACCTTCTGCAGGTCGTGTGATGACAGAGATGTTCTCAAAGATGAAGGATGTTACCATCAAGGGTGAGCTCGTTACCCTTCGTGGTCGCATGAAGGATTCTGATATTCCTGCACTTGAGGCTTTGGCAGATGCAATCCTGGGTTGATAATATCATAGATTATTACTATCCCGAAAGCGAGGTTCCCGAGCTGAGGAATATTCTCTTGGTTCACAGCAAGGCTGTTGCTGACAAGGCGCGCAGTATCTGCCAGAAGCATCCGGAGCTGAAGGCTGATGAGCAGTTCGTATATAATGCCGCTATGCTGCATGACATCGGAATAATAAGATGCAATGCTCCTTCCATTCATTGCTTTGGTACAGAAGAATACATTAAGCATGGAGTGATAGGAGCAGAGATGCTGGCAGAGGCATCACAAGTGTTTGGCGACAAGATTCCTGATATGGAGAAGTACAAAAGGGTTTGTGCACGACATACAGGAACCGGGCTGCCAGGACTCGAGCCCTCATCAACAGAAGAAAAGATTGTATGCTATGCTGACAAGTTCTTCTCCAAGACACGTCTTACTCATGAGAAGACTGTAGAAGAAGCTATCCACTCCCTCAAGAAATTCGGACAACACGGTGTGGAGATATTCAAAGCCTGGCATGATGTTTTTAATTGAACATTGAATATTGAGAAGAATCCAACCTTTCACATTTCACATCTCACATTTCACCTTCAATGATACTCTATCCTTGTGCAAAGATAAATCTTGGTCTTAACGTTACAGAGAAACGTCCAGACAACTATCACAATCTCGAAACGGTATTCCTGCCTATCGCTGTTTGTGACAAGTTGGTAGTGGAAATCAGTGACGTTGAAGACGTGCCTTCAGAAGATAATCTTGTGACGAAGGCATATAAATTATTGTCACAAAACCATAGCCTTCCCCCACTCCACATCTCATTGACAAAGGACATCCCTATGCAGGCTGGTTTGGGTGGCGGTTCCAGTGATTGTGCATACACGATACGAGCTATCAATGAGATATGCCATCTTGGGCTTTCCGTAGAACAGATGAGACGATATGCTGCAAAGCTTGGAGCCGACTGCGCCTTCTTCATTGACACAGATTCTGAGAATCCCGTTCCCGCTTTTGCTACAGGAATCGGGGACATCATTACTCCGATGAAGCCACTCAACTGTCTCAAGGGAAAATACCTGGTGTTGATAAAGCCTGATGTAGCAGTTTCTACCAAAGAGGCTTACATGGGTATCAAACCACAAAAGCCACAAGAGAAACCTGCTGTTTCCATTCTGCGACCTATTGAAGAATGGAAAGATTATCTTACCAACGATTTTGAGAACAGTATTTTCCCGAAATTGCCGATACTTGCAGAGACAAAAGAGAAAATGTATGAAAATGGTGCCATCTATTCAGCGATGTCCGGTTCCGGCTCTACGGTATTCGGTATCTTTGACGCCCAGCCTGACACCTCCAAATTATTATTAAACACTTCATGTTCTAAATATTATGTCCAGACAATCCGGCTCTAAGAAAACAACTGTCATAGACACATCTTTGGGACATGTGCCCCCACAGGATGTCGAGATTGAGAAAGCGCTGCTTGGTGCTTTGCTCATTGACCGTGATGCCTTCACAGTTGTATCAGAACTTATTTCACCAGAGACCTTTTGGGATCCCCGTCATCAAAAGATATATAATGCTATCCAGACGCTAAATGTCAAGGAACTGCCTGTTGACTATCTTACCGTTATGGAAGAACTGAAGCATGAGGGCACCTATGACGAAGTCGGTGCTCCTGCATATATCATCGGGCTTACAGAGAATGTGATGTCATCAGCACACATCGAGCATCATGCTTCTATCTTGCGTGACAAATATATGGCTCGTGAATTGATATCTTTTTCTTCACGTGTGGCAACAAATGCCTTTGATGAAGGACAGGACATCAAGGACGTGATGCAGGGGGCAGAGGCTGACCTGTTTGTTATTTCCCAGAATAACCTCAAGCAAGATTACACCCAGATAGACCCTGTATTGAAACAAGCCCGCGACGCTATTCAGAAAGCTGCTGCAAATACTGGTGGTATTACTGGTGTCCCGACAGGATATAGAGACCTTGATGCCATAACGGCAGGCTGGCAAAGGTCCGACCTTATTATTATTGCAGGACGCCCTGCAATGGGTAAGACTTCCTTTGCCCTCTCTTTGGCAAAGAATATTGCTATTGATGAAAAAATTCCTGTTGCCTTCTTCTCTTTGGAAATGAACAACCTCCAGCTCGTAAACCGTCTGATATCAAATGTATGTTCTATTCCTGGTGGCAAGATTCTTAACGGACAACTTACCGACGACGAATGGAAACGCTTTGACAACAACATCGGCAAGATGCAGGGGGCTCCGTTATATGTTGATGATACAGCAGGACTGAGTATCTTTGAACTTCGAACCAAAGCACGCCGTCTGGTGAAAGAGAAAAAGGTGGAACTCATAATGATTGACTATCTGCAGCTGATGAATGCCAGCGGAGCAAAATTCAACAGCCGTCAGGAAGAGGTTTCTACAATTTCCCGTTCCCTGAAAGGTCTTGCAAAGGAGTTGGATATTCCTATTATTGCCCTGTCGCAGTTGTCACGTGCCGTAGAGCAGCGACCAGGCGAGCAGGGAAAAGTGCCACAACTCTCTGACCTTCGCGAATCAGGTGCCATAGAGCAAGATGCCGATATGGTTATCTTTGTGCATCGTCCTGAATACTATCACATTCTGGAGGATGCCCAGGGTAACAGCCTGAAAGGTATGGCACAGATATGTATAGCAAAACATCGTAAGGGCGCAACAAAGGATGTCACACTATCCTTCAAGGGAGAGTTTACACGCTTTGCCAATCCTGACGAATATGACCAATATGCTACGCCAGCTTCAATGGATGGTTCTTTCCGTTCCAGCCGCATGAACGAAGGCGCCATCAACGATGACCCATTAGACGGAGGCGGTCCATTCAATGGTTCTATCTCCAATGATGTTCCTTATTAACAAAGAATATAAACATTAAATACCATATAAAAATATGATGTTAGACAAGATTGAAAAACTGACACAAGAAATTAAATCCCTGCATGCTAAAAATGCAGAGGAGTTGGAAGCCTTGCGCATTAAGTATCTCTCACGTAAGGGAGAACTGCAGGCGCTGATGGCTGACTTCAAGAACGTTGCTGCAGAAGATAAGAAGACTGTAGGTATGAGGGTTAATGAGCTCAAGCAGCTTGCCTTCGACACCATCAACGGCCTTCGCAGCCAACTTGCAAATGGAGAAGAAGGAGATGCCGGCGAGTTAGACCTAACCCGTACTGCATACCCTGTAGAACTTGGCACCCGCCATCCTCTCTCTATTGTGAAGAACGAGATCGTAGAGATTTTCCAACGCATGGGATTCACCCTTGCTGACGGACCAGAGGTAGAAGACGACCTTCACATCTTCACCAAGATGAACTTTGCTGCCGACCATCCTGCTCGCGATATGCAAGATACCTTCTTCGTGGAAGAGAGCAAGACAGGTGATGTGACAAAGAACATCCTTCTGCGTTCCCACACTTCTTCAGTACAGGCTCGCGTGATGGATATCGCGTCAAAGATGGGCGAAGAAGGTCTCCCTATTCGCGTCATCTGCCCAGGACGAGTATATCGTAATGAGGCTATCACGGCACGTGCTCACTGTTTCTTCCACCAGATTGAGGGACTCTATATCGACGAGAACGTATCCTTCACAGACCTGAAGCAGGTGATGCTTACATTTGCCCGCGAGTTGTTTGGTCCTGATACTAAGATACGTCTTCGTCCTTCTTACTTCCCATTCACAGAGCCATCGGCTGAGATGGATATCTCTTGCCATATCTGCGGCGGTGTAGGTTGCGGATTCTGCAAGCATACAGGCTGGGTAGAGATTCTCGGCTGCGGAATGGTTGACCCTAACGTTCTCGAACTCTGCGGCATCGACTCCAAGAAATACAGCGGCTATGCCTTCGGACTTGGTGTAGAACGTATCACCAATCTGAAGTATCAGGTCAGCGACCTGCGTATGTTCTCAGAAAACGACAAGCGATTCCTTGAAGAATTCGTTTCTGCAAACTAAAATTCCACACATATAAAGTAGAAGGCTCCCCATTTCGGAGAGCCTTCTTATGTTTTTGATTTTAAAAAGCGCCTTTAACCTTAGACCTTTGCCCTCGTCATCTGCCGTTTCCATTCAAAATATCCCCATACAGCTATCACAGTATATAGTGCATACAAACCGGCAGTGAAGTATATACCTTTATATATATAAAGTCCTGCACACACAGCATCTACAAATATCCAGGCAATCCATTGCTCGATGTATTTACGGGCAAGCAGCAATAGTCCTACTATGCTGAGGGCTGTCGTAAAGGTGTCAAGGTAAGGGACATCGCTGTTGGTATATGTAAGCAGTATATATACTATGATAGCATAAGAAATGGCAAATATTGATATGTAAAAGGGATATTTCTTCAGGGGCAGATGAATTATCTGGAGGGTATTGCCAGATTTGCTTCTGAAGAATTTCCAAACCAGCAATCCGTATATGGCAGCAATGATGTAGTATATCTGTATTCCGAAATCAGCATACAGCCCTGCCTTCCAATATACCACAGTATAGATGGCGGGCATTACGATGCCTGTTATCCATAGGTATATAGAAGCCTTTATCTCCTGGTAGAGATATACGAGCCCCACTATGGTTCCCAACACCTCTAACCAGTTTTCGTTCAGATATTCACAGAATGCAGTCATAATTTTAAGGGATAAGGTAATTATGCATTATGAATTACCTAAAAGTTTGCAGACAGGTTTACCATTACGTTGAATGGTGCTGATGGTGCAAAGCCGGCACCCCAGCAGTCTCTGATGCCATACTCATTGACAGCTATTACGCTGCCATTGCTGTTTTTGGTAAATTGTGGTGCTGCCCAACCGTTGTTGTCGAACTTTGCACTGAACAGGTTATACATCGTAATACCAATCATTGCATCCTTCATGCCAAACTTATGCATCTTGAAGGTATAGCTGAGGTCGAGATTTGTAGTAAAGTGCTTCTTCAGCAGCAATGTTTCGTATGTAGTATTTCCATTTTCATCCACACACTGCATATCCTTGAAGCCCGTATTTGTAAGATACTGATTTCCTACATACTGACACTGTACAGAAGCCCTGAAACCCTGATATTTGAAAGTCAGGATATGGTTCATGATAAAGTCTGGCGAGAAAGCCAATGGCTGTGTGCCAAGATTTACTTCTGTCACACCGTCATTCAGCGTCACCTTCATATCCTTCACCCTGTTGCGGCTGAGCGTAGCGTTGGCATCCCATTTGAACCAATCTACTGGCTGCCAGGCAGCTTCCAGTTCTATACCGATACGATAACTCTTGCTGAGGTTCTTTGTCAGAGCCTCACCGATAGCATTCAGTTCTCCTGTCAACACCAGCTGGTCCTTATAGTGCATCCAATACAAATTAGCTCCAGCAGAGAATGTACCGCTCTGGTACTTATATCCAAACTCTAAGTCACCCAAACGTTCAGCCTTTGCTTTGGCATCCTCTCTGTCAGGATTTGCCACCTGCTGCATGAAGTTATTGCGCACAGGCTCTTTGTTACCTATGCCATAAGATACATACACCCTGTGGTTGCGTGTTATGTCATAATTCAGACCAAACTTTGGATTGAAGAAGTTATAGTTGTTGTTAATGATATAACTTCCATCGAGATTCACACCATACATCACAGTAGGGTCCTGCAGCTTATAGTGAACATGACGATACTGCAAATCCACATAAGCATTCAAATTATTCAGCAAGGCATAGTTCACCTTACCATAGATATTAAAGTCAGTCTTTCTTGAGTTGTTGCGATAGTACTCAAAATCTGGAGAGAAGCTGTCTGCCGAAGGAGCAACGGTAGCAACACCTGGCTTTGCCCATACTATGTGTCCGAACTGACGGCCCTTGTAATGGTTCCACCCTGTTCCGAGAACTGTCTGCAGACCTCTTTTGTTATCGTATGTCAGCGAAGCCACAACTCCATAGAAGTCATTGTCCATCTTCTGCTGGTCAGCAAGGTCGTTGAAGACATCGTCGCTGACGCTCAATCCAAACTGCTTCCAAGAAGCGCCTGCCTGATACTGCTGATAATAACCCTTACCCTTTGTATAATGCAAGGCAATGTGTGAATCCCAATAAGGGCTCCATGACTGGTTCCAGTGCAGCTGATAGTTCTGCTGATGATAATTGTCTGTCTGGTCCTTATAGTAGTGTCTGTTGCCGTTTTCGTCATAATACTCTCCGCAAGAGTTGTATGTGCGTCCATAAAGCTGCTGCTCATACTTCGATGTGTAGTTCCAGGCATGATAGGTTTCCTCGATACCATTCCATGTAATGAATTTCACCACTGTATTATCACCGAAGTATCCACCCTGTATCAGGTAAGAATTCAGTTTTGTCGAGGCTCTGTCCAAATAGCCTTTTGAGCCGATGTTTGACAACCTGCCCTGAAGTCCCCAGTGTCCCTTCAGCAGTCCTGTGCCAAAGCGCAGGGTCTCCTTATGAGAGTAATACGAGCCACCACTCAGGTCTATACCTATGAAAGGCTTCATGCCTACACTCTCTGTCAGCATATTCAACGTTGCACCAAATGCGCCGGCACCGTTTGTAGATGTTCCCACACCACGCTGTATCTGCATCGACTGCACACTGCTGGCAAAGTCACCCATGTTTACCCAGAATACAGTAGAACTCTCAGGGTCGTTCATAGGCACGCCATTAGCAGTAATATTGATACGTGAAGGGTCTGTACCACGCACTCTGAGCGAAGTGTAGCCAATGCCGTTGCCTGCATCGCTGGTAGTTGTGATACTTGGTGTCAATGACAGTATGTATGGCACATCCTGACCATGATTGACACTCTGCAACTCCGCCTTTTTCATGTCTGTAAATGCTACAGGAGTTACTTTTGTAGCACGTAAAGACCTCACTTGCAGTTCCTGCAATTCATACATTTTCAGTGAATCAACGTCACTTAACTTTTCTGCCATCATCGGCAGACACACTGTTGCCCCCAAGGCAACCAACAAAAATTTTTTCATTCTTAGAATGATTATTAGTTGAACATAAAGAAGGGGCTCCTTTTTTAAAATTAAAGGACAAGTCTTTATGCATCCTCGCTACGCTGGCATTATCCAGATCAGCTTAGAGGGTCTGTTCTCAGCTCCGCCAATAAACGGGGCACCCCTTGAAAATCGGCTGCAAAGGTACAATTAAGTTTTGAATAATGCAAGAAAAACATTATTTTTTTTGCATTATCACGACAAATTCCCATTGGTCCCATAAGCCCTATTAGCCTATTGAACCCACATATCCCTATTTCCTCAACTATTGCAGTTTCCTCACCCTGACATCTATTCCATCAGCCTTCAGCAGTGACGGCACTTTGCTAACATCCGTCTGTCCGAAGTGGTATGGAAAGAGCACCTTCGGCTTCACTGTTTTGGCAGCCTCCAGCAGTTGCTCTACCGTCATAGTATAAGGTTGGTTACAAGGCATGAATGCAATGTCAATATCCTTGATATTCGCCATTTCCGGAATATCCTCTGTATCGCCGGCAATATATATCCTTGTGCCGTCAAGAGTAATGATATAACCATTGTCACGTCCCTTGGGATGGAACTTCTGACGTCCCTCTGTTGTATTGTAAGCAGGAACAGCCTCTATGGTGATGTCTGAACTTATGGTTGCCTCGTCACCATTTGCCATTACTTGTCCCTTGCCATACAATTCAGCACAACGTTTGTTGGTTATGAATTTTGTTGAAGCATCAGTCAGCATGTCTATGGCACCTTTGTCATAATGGTCCTGATGTTCATGAGTCACCAGAATGTAGTTAGCCTTTGGCATAGAACCGTAATCTATGGTCCGGTTACCCAACTGTCTTACAGGGTCTATCTGTATTTCCTCTCCGTCATATACTATTCTGATGCAGGCATGCATCAATGAGTAGAACTTTATCGTCTTACCACTTTTTGTCTTGAAAACATCTATCTCATAAGTGTCAGTCGTCACAGGCATTCCCCACTTCTGCCATGCTATGATACCACCAGTCAGGTTTACAGGCTTATAACCCTCGTTTGCCAATATTCCTGCAGCATTGGCAGAACGTCGTCCGCTTCTGCAGTATATGGCAATCGTCTTGTCTTTTGACAACAGTTGCTGCACCTTGTTTAGAAAGTCACCCTTTGCCTGGTCTATGTTTATGGCACCGGCAATATGTCCCTCGCTATATTCCTGCGAAGTCCTGACATCCAGCAGGATAACATTTTCTGACTCAGCGAGTCTTGCAAATGTCTCTACATCTGCATCCTCGTAGTTCTTCTGTCCACAGGCAGCAGCAACTCCTGTCAGTGCCATCAAAGCAGTATATATAAACTTTTTCATTGGTTATTGGTTATTGATTATTGATTATTGTCCCCCCCTCCCCTTGGGAGGGGCAGGGGTGTGGTCACTTCTTCCACGCATTAGTAACCTCACCTATATACATAGAATGTATTCCGGCAGGAAAATTCTTATACCGGTTCTTTGGCACCTCACTCTTGAAATACTTCGGGTCAAAAGGAGCAGCATACATTATCTTACACTCTATCACCATCTCTGCTTCTGTGTAATAAGGAGCACCATTAGGAGTATAGGCAGTATGCAGTCCTAAGGCAGCAGCCTTGTCACCGTCTTTGCCACTCTTGGTTCCCATATACGTCAGCACCTTACTGTTCTCAACCCCAAAGGTCATAACAGTAAAATATTCCGAAGCATCCAGGAACTGCTTTGTATAGCGTTGTTCAGCCACATAGACAGTCATTGCTGTCTTGCCCCAGAGAGTACCTATTCCGCCCCACCCTATAGTCATTGCATTGCTCTTCTCCCTGTTACCACTGGCAAGCAGCTGAGCATCCCTAAACCATTGGAAACCATTATCGGTAAAGTCCTCAACAACATTTATCTTCTTGTAGCCATACTCCTCCTGAGCCATCACAGGCATAGCGCCCAATGTCAAAACAGACAATAGTAGTCCATAAAATAATTTTGCCTTCATTGTATATAATAGTTTATAATTCATTTATATTCAGTTTGCAAAGATAATGTTTCTATGCGATAACTCCAAATTTCAGAAGGAAAAATTGTATTTTTTATTAAATCAACTTCTACTCTCTCTTGTCCCGTCTTTTTCCGAGGATTTCATCCTCAGCATCTCATGCCCCCCTTTGCTCACCATCATTCGTCCCATCTCATTTAGGGCCACAAAGCGATAGCGCTGTGTATCGATTGGTACATCCCTATAACTAAGGTGCTTCGCTTCAGCTTTTCGTCGCAAGGTCTCCACTGTAGAAGCCATCACATCAGGGTGCGTATAGCTGCTCTCATCAGGCTCCATCAGCAGCAGTTTTCCCTTTGAGCAAGCATCAAAATACACCCCACCTGGCTTATAGTAACGTTCTTGCTGCGAGCCTTCTTTAGGAAAACCATCGTTCAACAACACTACCAACGGAAAACCTTGCTCCCGCACCGCTCTTGCTATAATACGCTCACCCTTGCTGATAGCTGCTGTATATGTTACAGCACCATTATGTGCTGCCGCTATCACATCATTCAAGCGTTCCTTTATCTGCTCCTCGCTGGCACTCCTTGACATCTCCACCTGTTGTCTGTCGGGCCAGTCTAACAAGAAATGGTTGCCCAGCGTAGTGAATTGCACCCCACATACCTCCGTCTTCCTATGCATACGAAAAAGATCTGGATTCTGTTTGCGTTGCCACGCACGTTCCGCGTTAGCCTTCACATATTCTATCATTGCATGCAACTGTCCCTTATGTGTCAGTACGCGGAAGTACGGCACTTCGTCATACAGATTCTCCATAAATCCCTGCTTACGCGCCTCTGCCTTGCATCCCTGCATATATCCGCGCACCACCTCCTTTATGCTACGATGCATTGTCCTCGTCACTTGCAACACCATATGGTGATGGTCAGGCATCACTTTGTCCGCCAAGATTTTTATTTCAGGACACATCTCCAGCATCCTGCGTTGCTGATTGATTAGCACCCAACCTATCCGAGTCTTCTCCACTATCGCCACAGTACCATTATGCGATAGAGAGCCAAACAAAGACTGC
The DNA here is from genome assembly GCA_002449535.1 of Prevotellaceae bacterium UBA7017. Taxonomy (GTDB): domain Bacteria; phylum Bacteroidota; class Bacteroidia; order Bacteroidales; family Bacteroidaceae; genus Prevotella. Next base: position 32,153 of record DJWZ01000148.1, read on the forward strand.
CGAGCATTAGCAACCATCGTTACATGCACGATGCAAGGCTTACGCCACGCACCAGGCTGCAACCAAGTGAATGTCTCATGTTTATCTATGTTTCCACTCTCATTGTTCATGAGTGCAAATAAAATTTACATCAAAATGACGGAACAACAATTATACATCTTTCCCCATCTCTCGTCCCGTTTATTTCACGAGGATTTTATCCTCGGCATCCCTCTTCCACTCCCGTCCCGTTCTTTTCACGAGGATTTTATCCTCGGCATTCCTCTTCCATCTCCAGTCCCGTTTATTTCACGAGGATTTTATCCTCGGCATTTTTTTCCATCCTTCCCTCAACCTTCATCCCTCATCTCACTCAACTTCTCTACCACCTCTTCTGACAGCGATTCTCCCGAATGGCCTTTTGTCCAATCTATTTCAGGAATAGCCTTCTGTAGTTTCTCGAGGGAAAGTTCAGGACTATTCTTTGGCTCTACAGCATTCATGCACACCATATCCACATAACACCTGCGCTTGTTAGAACCAGCCCAGTCATCACCTGTATATGGGTCAGAGAGGAATTGCCCCTGAAAGACGATACCAGCCTTGTCATCACCAGAACGCAGCATATAGAACATATCACCCCTTCGAGCCTCTTGCCAATCAGAAATGCTCCAGTTCATGCGAAACATTCCATGCACCATATTCTCGAAGCACTCCTCATAATCCTTTTCAGTAAAAGAACTTATTGACGGGTTCCAACGCATCAGGTAAGTCCTTGCATCCATTGGCATCGGCACCACCTCAAAATCCACCTTCCAAATACAGCAATCACCCTCAGGGTCCTCTACAAGAGACTTGTCAGCCTCTTGAAAGCGAAAGCGGATACCAGGCTCAGTATTCACATCAATAATACGAGTCAGGCAGCTGTCCTCTTCCCCAGCGCTCAGCACCAGATAATCCAGCGACCCTTTTATGGCATAAGGGAATACACCATCATTATACAAATAGCAACTACGATATGCTATAGGTTTCTTATCAATCACCAAAACCAACTCCCCATCAATAGTCTCAAGGATAAGGTTCTGGTTATGTTCTGTAATATCCAAGGTAATGTTGGTAATCTCCCCCTTCTTAACCTTCTCTATTACCTCACTCTCCACCTCAAGAGTGATACACACATCATTTATATCAATATCGTCTTTCTGCTGTTTCATAGGTTTTGATTGTTGCTAGTTATTGTATAGGTTTTGAGTTTAATGATATTCTTAATTTATAAAACTCTCCAATCTTTTCTTGATGCCATCAAAATCTGTATTCAAATCTAAGGTACGAATAAAAAGTGAATATCCATCCCTATGATTTATTGTAGCATCATCAAAGTCATCATTCTTCGTCTTTGCGTATAGAAGCATTCCATCTACATTATGATGATGTTCTCTATCATATTCATTAACATAAGTACGAATCTGATAAAGGTTATTATTACGAATCGTTTCCTTTCCATATTGCTGCTGCAATATCTTGGAGTAGTATTTCGTATCAATTATAAGAGTCCTCTCCCCTATTGTCAGCAAGATATCTGTCTGCATAATAGGTAGAACAGAAGTGTCTGTTTGTTCTTTTATTATATTCCATTCTATTTGCTTGGCCTCTGGCTTGAATTCTGGATGATGCTTTTTATAATATGAAAATACAAACTTCTCAAACAGTCTGCATAAATGCTCATCCGAGAATGCCTGCATCTTGAAGTTTCCATTTTCTGTTGTCAACAGCCATTCCTTTACAATAAAATAACAAAGGTATAGCAACATCCTGTAATTTCTATTATTGCGATCAAATCTAAGCCTGTCCCAATGGATTGTATGAACATCTATGACACCCACATTTTGAAAAAACAACATCAGCTTCTTAAGCCTCATCTTTGTCTCTTTCTTTACATCAGAATGCTTCAATAAAATATGAGTTGTAGCCACAAGAATCTGATTGTAGATATTATCCTCAGTCAGTATGTCATAATCGCAACTTATCTGTTGGTTATTGCGCATCCTGTTTCTGATGGTTTCACTCATATTGATTTTACCCCTCACTGTCAGCAACGCCTCATTATGAGAAACATATTCTCGATAGAGTCCTTGCTTCAGTTGATATGATATACCTCTACACAATATCTCAGCAAAGAGGTCATAGATATCATTAAATGACTCTCCTTCTATTTCTTCATAGTTATTCTGCCTAAGCTCCTGAAAAGCATAAGCAAGCATGTAATAGATATTGCGTATCAATATACCTTTATCCTCTGTCATTGATGGCTTCTCTTAACTTTTGAGCTTCTTTATTAAAGCGTTCATTATTATCAAACCAGTACTCCCTAAGCATAGGAATGATGTCATACTCAACAATGCTCTCTAAATCATAATCATCTCCCAAATCGCAAAGATAACTATGACCTATACAGAAGCCAGAACCAAGTGAATCATCTTCTGCTATTACCTTATTCAGTTCTTTTAAGGCATCAATTAACTTATCAAGATGTGTGTCATGCTTCTTTATGATATTGTATTTGAAAACAGCATTGTCGAAAGCAGGCTTCATCTCAAAGAAACTGAAACGTCTGCGCAAAGCATAATCTATCATAGCAAGAGAACGGTCTGCAGTATTCATCATTCCTATCAAATAGACATTTGAAGGAACGGCAAACCTTCTGTCAGCATATGACAACTGTATAGGAGTATCTCTATAGTCTTTCTCTATCATCATCAATAGCTCACCAAATATCTTACTCAGGTTGCCACGATTTATCTCATCAATGATAAAGAAATATTCGTTATCTTTGTCTGCAGCAGCCTTTCTACAAAATTGATAGAAGATACCTTCCTTGAGATCAAATCCGCCATTCTCATTTGGCTTATATCCCAACACAAAATCCTCATAACTATAGTTTTGGTGGAACTGAACAATCTTAACTCTTTTATCATTTTTCTCTCCCATTATGGCATATGCTAATCTTTTTGCTGCATATGTTTTACCCACTCCAGGAGCACCTTGCAGAATCAAGTTATTCTTCCTTAGTAAAAGACCTTTTAATTTATCGTAATCCTCCTCAGTCATAAAGACTTCGTCAAGGAAATCCGACTTTGTATAATATTCTTTTTTTCTTACCAACTCTACAATTGTGTCATATTCTGTTTTAGTAAGATGGTATAATGACCCTGTCGCCGCTCTATATGGTTCACTTTTTTTGAACACTTCATTTTGGATCAATTCACCCCACGGGATTTCATATGCCACTTTTTCCTTGATTATGAAGTTAAAAACTTCAAATCCATCATCCTCATGCAACTCTCTTGTAATCTCACATAAAGCCTTAACTTTTTTTGTTGGCGATGTTTCATAACAAATCAATTTGTCCCCAGGCTTAACAATTTTGAAATATTTAAATAGTTGTCTTTTATTACCCTTTTCATTGTAGGCTGTGTATTCTTGAATATCACCTACATTAAATGTATCAACCTTCCATGTATTCGGATTAGCAAATAACCACCAATAATCCACATTGCCTGATACATTATATTCAACATCTTGTTCTGATACCATACCATTCACATCATCGATTAGTTGATTTAATTTATTTACATAATCCTTATAGCGAGTAACATTTGTCAATGTTTTCATAGCATGTAGGTCATCTGTTTTCCATTCTCCGACATCTGTCCAATTCACTATTCTTATATGTTTATATTCAGACAAGTCATCATCAAACATGTATTCTGAATCAACAACACCGCGTCCAATTATTGTATTTCTTCCTTTCTTTGCAAACACTATATCTCCCTCTTTCATTTCGTTTGCAAATTGCCAAACAGCAAGGGTGTCATTTTTAGCAGAACCTTCTGTTGGATAGAAACGTTTTACAGCCTGATTCGTTTCTTCAAGCGATGTATACTGAGACAAATCACCTAATTTATCCCAACCTATACACATAACACCTTCTTTAATACAAAAATCCCATTTAGAAGCTTGTTCTCCAGGAGAGTATGTCCAATATGTTTTTGCAGAATTTGAGCTATTCGAACCCACTTGCCTTGGCAGTTCTCCTTTTCCTTCACTTTGGGTATAAGCCTCTTGTGAAAACTCAGCATAATTGCTGCAACGTATTTCTCCTGATGCCATCTTTGCATCAAGGCGTTCCATAATTGCCTTATATTCGTTATATGGAACAAACTTACCATCAAAGGAGGCTATTCCTAAGGATGTTAACTTTGCTTTATTATTACCATCTAAAGCCAAGTATTTGTCTGGACGTATCCAGAACAATCCCATTGTTATATTATATTTTATAAGATACTGATTTTTGAGAGCATCATATGCTTCCTCAATATCTTTATCAAGAACAGCGCACTCAAACAGATTCCACAACCTTTCTATATCACCATCTTCTCTATCTTTTTCAAATGCCATGAAGTTTGATAACATATTATTCATCTCTGGTACTCCTGAAAACTCTTGTGGAACAGGTGCAGAAATGCCAAGGAACACCTTGAATTGTTTACAAAGTTCAAACTTCTTATTGTATGAAATTCCACGATTAATAATAGCCATTACAGTAAATGGGTCAGTATCTGGAACTCGTTTACCTTCTGAGTTATCTTTAAAATGCTTTATTAGACTTCCATCAATATTATCATAAATCCAGTTTACTAATGGATTTCTATTATTTCTAAACTTTAAGAGTTTCTGACCAAACTCAATATAAAATGGAATCCAAGTATATTTCATAATTGTATTGTTTTAGGTTTCTTCTAATCTGCAAAATTACAACTATTTTTCAAACTTACAAAGAAAATCGTAATATTTTTCAGAATATAAGTTTTTTGCGTTTTAATCCTCCCCCTCTCCCTCTGTATGGCTGCAAGACCCATGAACACTGGGCTCAAGCTGAGGGAGGGATGCTTTTGACCCCTCACCCACCCCTCATGCTCCTCTACCTTAACATTCATTGGTTTTCTCAGCACTTGAGGGAGTGGTGAACAAAAATCACCCGATTTTTATACATTTTTGATGAAAATGGGCTTCTCAAAAATGGCTGATTTTTCAGCAAAAAGACATCTTTTTTAGTGGAAAATGACAACTTTTTCAGTATAAAACCATCTTCTGACTCGCGAGGCGGCATATAATTATCCTATTGAATAATGCGGTTCACATCATTCGTTACTTATTGTATATCAGCACATTACAAGTCTCCCCTATAGGCGTTTATACCCCAAAAGTGTTGCAGTGTTGCAGTGTTGCAGTTAGATTTCCGCATATCGTATACCCCTAAAAATGGTCTATATTAATATATATATATATATATTAATATAGAAATTCTTTCCACCCTTCTCAGGGTGTGTATTTTGAACTGCAACACTGCAACACTGCAACAGAATTCAAAACTTCGTACGAAAACGAAAACTACAAACTTTACACTCTACACTTACCACTGACTATACACTATAAACTATACACTATAATCTCTAAAAAAGGGGCGTGCTTTTTTGCGTGCTTTTTTTGAGATTTTATTTGTTGAGGTGTGAAAAAATGAGTACCTTTGCCGATGGTTTAGAGAACAAGTTCTCTGGCACACGAACAAGTTCGTCTGCTAAATCTCAAAAGAGATTTGACCATCGGCGATACTCGGCTGCACCTCAGCAAAACAAGCGAGCTTGATTGCGTTCGGTTTGCACGAGCATTGCACTCAGAAAACAAAACGAAAAAGTATAAAAATTTTGCTACAGGCGCATAAAAAAAATTTTTAGGCGCATAAAACAAAAAAAA
>DJWZ01000070.1:0-2247 GCA_002449535.1 Prevotellaceae bacterium UBA7017
GCCAATTGTCAATTGTCAATTGTAAATTCTCAATTATCCGAGTGGGGTAGGGAAATCGAAGCTCTGATGCCTCACTATCCAATATTGAGGGATGTCTGCAGAGGTTTGAAGTATAACCAATATCCTGCTGCCATGTTCGTGGCTGGTGGTTTGATGATGACTCTTATGACAAGGTGCTCATATCGTTTCTACCATCGTCCTGAAGAATTGAGAAGGCTGAATAACTCAACCCTCATCATTGGCGACCCTGCAAGTGGTAAAAGTTTTGCTACAAGACTTTTCAAACTGCTTTCTGTCCCCATCAAGGAGGTGGATGAAGAGGGTATCAAGGCAATCAACGCCTATCGTGAGCAGATGAGGACGAAGGGCGCGAATAAGGAGAAGCCTAAGAAGCCGAAGGTGACGATAAGGATTCATCCAGCGCGTACCTCAAATGCTCAGTTTATTCAGGACATGGTGAACTCTGTAGAAGAAGTTGATGGAAAGCCGATGCAGTTGCATATGCTTACCTTCGACACTGAGCTGGACAATACCTTGTCATTGCAGAAAGGTGGTGCGTATATAGATAAGCAGAGTCTGCAGTTGAAAGCCTTCCATAATGAAGAGGATGGACAGGCGTATTCTAACAATGACTCTGTGTTCCAGAACTTTTTCGTGGTATGGAACTTTATCTATACGGGTACGCCAATAGCCTTGAAGAAGATGGTGAATGACACCAACTTTGGCAGTGGCTTGGCAACACGTCTTACCTGTATTCCTCTTCCTGCTACGAATTTCGAGATGATGTCAAGAGAAGATACTATCGACTATGACAGTGACGCACGACTGACAGAGTGGGCTCGAAAGCTTGACAGGATGAAGGGTGAGTTGACTATTCAGAAGATTGTCGATGAACTCTACGACTGGACAGCACGCAGAATGATGGACGCCCAGGATAATGATTCGAGGGCTGACGAGATGTTGCTGAAACGTTGCGCCTATCATGGTATAAACTTTTCTGCACCATTCATCGTGATGCGTCATTGGGACAAGATGAAGCAGGATGGCAACTACTGGTGCGGAGAGTTTGAAACAGACGAAACGGATTGGCGTTTGGCAGAACTGATAGTAAACATCCAGTATGCTTGTCAGAAGTATTACTTCGGAGCTATGGCTGAGAATTACTTCGACAACAAGCTGAGGGATGCCAACGTCAATGTTCAGCGACAAAAGAAGACTATTGAAGCTTTCAACCGTTTGCCAGAAACATTCACGAATGAAGACGTGATGAGGTGCTTCAATCTTGCCAGTATTCCGTCTGCAAGAAAAAGAACTAACAGATTGATTAGTGACCATCTGGTAGAGAAAATCAGTGATGGGCGAGGTGATATTCAATCTGTATTCCGCAAGACTGGTGTTATTGTTCTTTAGCCGCGCATCGTGACATCGTGTCATCGTGTCATTTGGTATTTCAACAACTACGGAGGCTGCATCCTTGCAGCCTCCGACTATTTTGGGGCGATGAAATGTGGGATGTGGGAATGTGGAAGGTAATGTAAATGGTTCGCTTTTCCTTTTGAAGAAGACTCAAAAGACTAAAATTGCATGACCATTTGTCCGACACTATTAGAAAAAATTGAATACCTTCGGACAAATGGTCTTTCGGACTATAATAAAAATCCGTGCAAACCACCAGATTGCACGGATTTCTTTATTTATAATAGGATATATTTGCGGTTACTTCACCTCCTCGAAGTCTGCATCTTGTGCATTGTTCTGAGCTGATGATGAACCAGTGCCTTGGTTTGCCTGACCGTTTGTGGCACCACCTTGTTGTGCACCGCCCATATCAGGACCTGCCTGTGCGCCTGGCTGTGCTCCTGCCTGATACATCTTCTGGGAAGCTGCCTGCATGACGTTATTGAGCTCTGCTGTTGCTGCATCGATGGCAGCAAGGTCTTGTGCCTTGTGAGCATCCTTCAGCTTCTGGATAGCTGCCTCGATGGCTGGTTTGTCATCAGCAGGAATCTTGTCGCCATTGTCCTTGAGGAAGTTCTCGGTAGAGAAAATCATAGAGTCAGCCTGGTTGAGCTTGTCAATCTTTTCACGCTCCTTCTTATCGTTCTCGGCATTCTGCTCTGCCTCTGCCTTCATGCGGTTGATTTCCTCTTCTGACAGACCGCTTGATGCCTCGATGCGGATTTGCTGTTCCTTACCTGTTGCCTTATCCTTGGCGCTTACATTAAGGATACCGTTGGCATCGATATC
>DJWZ01000070.1:2309-6953 GCA_002449535.1 Prevotellaceae bacterium UBA7017
TCGAAGGTTACCTCAATCTGTGGTACGCCACGACGTGCTGGTGCTATGCCTTCGAGATTGAACTGACCGATAGACTTGTTGTCTTTTGCCATAGGACGCTCGCCCTGAAGAACGTGGATTGTTACGGCTGTCTGGTTATCAACGGCTGTTGAGAAGGTCTCTGACTTCTTGCAAGGGATAGTAGAGTTGGCATCGATAAGCTTTGTCATAACGCCACCCATTGTCTCAATACCGAGGGTCAGAGGTGTTACATCGAGAAGTACGATATCTCCGACACCGCTTTCCTTGTTGAGGATAGCACCCTGGATAGAAGCACCTACTGCTACCACCTCGTCTGGGTTAACGCCCTTTGAAGGTTCTTTGCCGAAGTAGTTCTTTACGAGTGCCTGAACAGCAGGGATACGGCTTGAACCACCTACGAGGATTACCTCGTCAATCTCAGATGTCTGCAGACCTGCGTCGCGCATTGCATTCTGACATGGTACAAGACATGCCTGGATGAGGTCGTGAGCAAGTTGCTCAAACTGTGCACGGGTGAGGGTCTTGACAAGGTGCTTTGGCACACCACCTTCTGCTGAGATATAAGGAAGGTTTATTTCGGTAGAGGTAGAGCTTGAGAGTTCTATCTTTGCCTTCTCGGCAGCCTCCTTCAGACGCTGCATAGCCATTGGGTCTTTTGTAAGGTCTATGCCTTCGTCTGCCTTGAAGCCGTTTGCAAGCCAGTCGATGATTACCTGGTCGAAGTCATCACCGCCAAGGTGTGTGTCACCATTAGTAGAGAGCACTTCGAAGACACCACCACCGAACTCCAGGATAGAGATATCGAAGGTACCGCCACCAAGGTCGAATACGGCAATCTTCATATCCTTGTTTGCCTTGTCAACACCATAAGCAAGGGCTGCTGCTGTTGGCTCGTTGACGATACGCTGTACGTTAAGACCTGCAATCTGTCCTGCCTCCTTAGTAGCCTGACGCTGTGAGTCAGAGAAGTATGCAGGTACTGTGATAACAGCATCAGTAACTTCTTGTCCGAGGTAGTCTTCTGCTGTCTTCTTCATCTTCTGAAGCACCATAGCAGAGATTTCCTGTGGAGTATATTTACGACCGTCAATATCTACACGTGGATAGCCATTTTCGTTTACAACGGTATATGGCACACGGGTAGCCTCTTTGGCAGATTGGTCATAGGTTTCACCCATGAAACGCTTGATAGAGAAGATGGTGTTCTTTGGGTTTGTGATTGCCTGACGCTTAGCAGGGTCACCGACTTTACGCTCGCCATCTTTTACAAAGCCGATTACTGACGGAGTGGTACGCTTGCCTTCAGAGTTTGCGATTACCACTGGTTCGTTGCCTTCGAATACAGCAACACAAGAGTTTGTTGTTCCTAAATCTATTCCAATAATTTTTCCCATAGTTGTATAATTTTTTTGAGTTTAACTTCAATTTTGTGAATTTCTTACACCTTTTTATATTACAAGTGGTGTGCCACGCAAAAAATATTTGGCAAAAGGTGTGCCAAAAGTGACATTATGGCACAAAAAAGCACTGCCACAAAAAAAATATTGAAAAAAATTTGGTTGTTTCAGGAAAAGTTACTACCTTTGCACCCGCATTCGACAAAAGGTCGATAGCAGATAGAGTTTTGGGGTATGGTGTAATGGTAACACTGCAGATTCTGGTCCTGCCTTTCCTGGTTCGAATCCGGGTACCCCAACCAAAAAGACCTCAGGCAATTTGCTTGAGGTCTTTTTTTATTGATGCTTGAACTTTGCTTACACCAGATGTGCAATGATTGACTCTTTGTCTCCTGGCAGCATATCGATGACAGGTATCTCAATCATTGTATAACAACCAGGCTGCTGCTTTAGAGAAGCACGTGCTACGTTTACAAGCACCTGTGCTGTGAGGGCTGGGTTGTTAATCTTCATATTGAATTCGAAGAGTTGGTTGTGGGTCTTGCCGCTGACACCTTTACGTGTGAGGTTTACACCATGACCTACATCATTGAGGGCATCAACGCTATCAACAGCAAAGACATGTGTCTCGTCATTTGCAAAGTAAGGGTCAGCCTTGATAGCCTTTGTTACCTCTTCAAGGTTTGCTCCTTCCTCGAGTTCCACATATACCATACGACGATGGATTCCTTCTCCGACAGGAATTGTCATAGAGAGAGCATCCTTTACACCAGCCTTTGAGCGAACGCATACAGAGTGACCCATAGAACGGCCAGGACCGAAGTTGGTATAGGAAAGTCCCTTTGGTGCGAGGCTCTGCATGAGAGTGCGCACGATAGAGTCAGAACCTGGATCCCAACCGGCAGAGATGATGGCAACAGTGCCATTCTTCTGACATACTGGCATAAGGGCACGACGATAGTCAAGGATAGAGGTATGAATATCGAAGGAGTCAACGGTATTGATACCCATAGCGAGAATCTTCTCAGCATATTCCTGACAAGAGCGGGTAGGGGTAGCGAGAATGGCTACATCAACATCCTTGAGTTCTGTGATGTCTTTTACTACTGCGTAAGGAGCAAGTTCTGCAGGCTTATTCTCTGCTCCATTGCGGCGTACTACGCCTGCTATTTCAAAATCTTCACTGGCTTCGAGAGCCTCAATAGCAAATTTTCCGATGTTGCCGTAACCTACGACGGCTGCTCTGATTTTTTTCATAGTTGTGAATTTTTTTATTTTTTGTTGTGTTGTTGAAAATATGTAGTTAATAAGTTAGTTTTTGAACGAATGGATAGGAGCAGGAATGCGTCCTCCACGATTGATGAACCTGTCACATGCAAAAGTGTTTACAGGCATTATAGGAGCATATCCGAGCAAACCTCCGAATTCTACCGTATCGCCGACTTCTTTTCCGATGACAGGTATTATGCGGACAGCTGTTGTCTTCTGGTTTACCATACCGATGGCTGCTTCGTCGGCAATGATGCCTGATATTGTAGTAGCTTTTGTGTCACCAGGGATGGCAATCATATCGAGTCCTACGGAGCAGACGCATGTCATAGCCTCCAGTTTCTCAATGGTGAGGGCTCCGGCATGTACTGCGTCTATCATGCCTTGGTCTTCGGACACAGGGATGAAGGCACCAGAGAGTCCTCCGACATAGCTGGATGCCATTACACCACCTTTCTTGACCTGGTCATTAAGCATTGCGAGGGCAGCAGTAGTGCCTGGTGCTCCGGCATGTTCCACACCGATGCAACGTAAGATATCTGCTACAGAATCGCCAATGGCAGGAGTAGGGGCAAGGGAGAGATCTATAATTCCGAATGGTACACCAAGACGTGCAGATGCCTCTTGTGCCACCAATTGTCCGACACGAGTAATCTTGAAAGCTGTTTTCTTGATGGTCTCGCATAGAACCTCGAAATTAGCAAGTCCATTGGGCTTGGCATGTTTATCCATCTGCTCAAGAGCATATTTTACTACTCCAGGACCGGATACACCTACATTTATTATGGCATCTGCTTCGCTGACACCGTGGAAGGCACCTGCCATAAAAGGATTGTCATCAGGCGCATTGCATAGAACGACAAGCTTGGCACATCCGAGGGAATCCTGAGCTTTTGTATATTCTGCCGTCTGGAGGATTATCTCACCCATCAGTTTTACGGCATCCATATTGATGCCTGTCTTTGTAGAGCCGACATTGATAGAGGAGCAGATGCGTTCTGTCTCTGCCAAAGCCTGAGGAATAGAGCGGATAAGAAGTTCATCACTCTTTGTCATTCCCTTAGAAACAATGGCAGAATAACCTCCGAGGAAGTTTACACCCACTTCTTTTGCTGCTTTGTCGAGAGTCTTTGCAATCTTTACATAGTCAGCGGGAATCTTGCAGCAGGCACTGCCTACCAGCGAGATAGGGGTGATAGAAATACGCTTGTTGACGATAGGAATGGCAAACTCGCGGGAAATGGCTTCGCCAGTCGATACGAGATTGCTTGCCAGAGTCGTTATCTTCTTATAGATATTGTCGCAGGTGGTCTCTAAATCGCTGTCAGCACAACCAAGGAGATTGATACCCATAGTGATGGTGCGGACATCGAGATTCTCCTGCTCGATCATCTTATTGGTTTCCAGTACCTCTGAGATGTTTATCATAATAGCTTAAGAATAATCAGAATAATCAGATGCGATGCATCTTATCAAAAATATCTTCGAGTTGGCATTTTACCTGTACTCCCATGCCTTCTCCGATATGGGAGAGGTCGGCAGCAACCTTGTCGAAGGTGGTATTACACTTTGACATATCTACAATCATCATCATATTGAAATATTCCTGAACGATGGTTTGTGAGATGTCGAGAATATTGATTTGTTTTTCGGAAAGGTATGTGCAAACCTTTGCTATGATGCCGACGGTGTCTTTTCCGACGACTGTTATAATGGCACGTGTCATAGTGTATGGAAAGAACTACCATCGAAACAGTGTGTACACACTTTGCACTTAGGCAATCCGATGGCGGAAATAATTGTTTCGAGTTTTGAGAATTTAAGAGTGTCGATATTCAGGCGACGAGCTATTTCGTCCACCATGCGAGTGTATTCAGGAGAGTCCGTCTTTGCGTATTTCTTCAGCGTCTCTTCAGAAATGGCAACGTTCTCTGCTGTTTCGGCTTCTGCAAGTGTA
>DJWZ01000022.1 GCA_002449535.1 Prevotellaceae bacterium UBA7017
TCAGCTTGACTTGTATCCTCAGGAGGCTATCAATGGCACACAGCTGCTTTTTTTCAACTTTGGTGAGAAAGAGGCTGCCTATTGCCTGCCTATCGCAAAGGCATGCCGTGAGGCTGGTATTCGCACAGAGGTGTATGCCGATGCCGTAAAGATGAAGAAGCAGATGAGCTATGCCAATGCCCTTAATATACCTTTCGTAGCCCTTGTGGGTGAGAACGAAATGGCAGAGGGAAAAGTGATGCTGAAAAACATGACAACAGGCGAGCAGAAACTGGTAACCCCAGAGGAACTGATAGAATGGATTTAAAGGATGTCTCTTTCCTGAACCTGATGCAATGTCGCATCTTCAATGTGCTTATCATAGCCAATCCCTATGATGCTTTCATGCTTGAAGATGACGGACGTGTTGACGAGAAGATTTTCTCGGAATACATGCAGCTGGGCTTGCGCTATCCTCCTTCTTTCACACAGGTATGTACGATAGAGGAAGCTTCGGATGCCATCAGCAAGTCGCATTTTGACCTCATCATCTGCATGCCTGGTAATGCCGACAATGATGCCTTCGATGTGGCAAGGGCTGCGAAAGAGATAACACCAGAGACACCTTGCGTCGTCCTGACACCTTTCTCACATGGCATCAGCCGACGAATGGAGAACCTGAACCTCTCCATCTTTGACTATGTCTTCTGTTGGTTGGGGAATACAGAGCTGATTCTCTCAATCATCAAGCTTATCGAGGACAAGATGAATGTGGAGAATGATACGCAGGAAGCCGGCGTGAAATGTCTGCTGCTTGTGGAAGACAACATACGTTTCTATTCATCCATTCTGCCACACCTATATAAATATATCCTCACACAAAGTCTCAACTTTGCAACTGAGGCGCTCACTATGACGGCGGAAATGCTCCGTATGAGAGGACGTCCGAAGGTGCTTTTGGCTCGTAACTATGAAGAGGCGTGGGATATCTATTCGCACTATAAGGAACACATGCTTGGAGTTATCTCCGATTGCAGATTTCCAAAGAATGGCGAGATAGATACGATGGCAGGAATGAAGTTCCTCAATGCCGTTCGTGAGGCAGACGAATATCTGCCACTCATCATGGAGACATCTGAGGATATAGAGAAGCTGCAGGCAGAGAATCCGGAACTGAGGGTTCACTATGTAGATAAAAACTCGAAGAAACTCGATGTAGATTTGCATAATCTGCTTGCCAGTCACTTTGGCTTCGGAGATTTCCGTTTCCGTAATCCTAAGACAAAAGAGGTGGTGCTGAAGGTGCGTAACCTGAAAGAGTTGCAGGACAATATTCTTACTATACCTGCAGATTCCCTTGAGCTACACGTCAGACGTAATCATATTTCAAGATGGCTGGCGGCACGTGCCATATTCCCAGTATCAGAATTCCTGAAGAATATAACATGGCACAAATATCCAGATGTCGAGATACATCGTCAGTTTATCTTTGATGCCATAGTGGCTTATCGCCACATGAAGAACTTAGGTGTCGTGGCGGTATTCAATAAAGACCGCTTCGATTCCTATTCACATTTTGCCCGCATTGGTGACGGCTCATTGGGAGGTAAGGGACGTGGTCTTGCTTTTCTTGACAATATAATAAAGAAACACGAGGAACTGCATCAACACGACAACGTAAAGGTGATGATACCAAAGACGGTGGTGCTGTGTACTGACATCTTTGATCAGTTCATGAACAACAACCATCTTTGGGAAATTGCTCTGTCAGACATACCTGACGAAGAGATACTGCAAGCTTTCCTGCAGGCAGAGCTGCCCGATTCCCTGCATGATGACCTTGACCGCTTGATAGAGGCTACCCACAAGCCTCTGGCTGCCCGTTCGTCGTCATTGCTGGAGGATAGCCATTACCAACCCTTTGCCGGCATATACAGCACCTATATGATACCGTATAGCGACAATAGGGAAGAGATGCTTTGCAACCTCTCTAAGTCGATAAAAAGCGTATATGCTTCTGTATATTACCACGATTCAAAGGCATATATGTCGGCTACTCAGAATGTCATAGACCAGGAGAAGATGGCGGTGATAATTCAGGAGGTGGTAGGACAGCAATTTGGCAATTACTATTATCCTAATATCTCTGGTGTTCTCCGCTCCATAAATTACTATCCTGTAGGCGAGGAAAAACCTGAAGAGGGTATTGCATCGCTTGCTCTCGGATTAGGAAAATATATTGTTGACGGAGGACAGACGCTTCGTGTCTGCCCTGCTCATCCTACACAGGTGATGCAGTTGTCTGAAATGGAGATAGCCTTGCGTCAGACACAAACCTCTTTCCTGTGTCTTGAGAATAAGCCCCAGGAAGAGGGTACAGAAGAAGATGCTGGCGACCACACTCTCAACTTTGAGACAAATGACGGCTTTAATATCACCCGCAGGATGGTAAATGATGCTGCAGGAGACGGGTCGTTACAATATATAGCCTCCACCTTCGACCCTGTAGATAATATCATTCGCCCAGGACTCTATGAAGGGGGACGAAAGATAGTATCGCTTGCGGGAGTGTTAGGTGCCGATGTATTCCCTTTGGCAGATATAATGCAGAAGTCTCTGCAACTGGGTGCTGAAGAAATGCGCCGCCCCGTAGAAATAGAAGTCGCTTGCAATCTGCACGATGATCGTACGGCTACATTCTATCTGCTACAGATTCGACCAATAGTAGATAGCAAGCAGGAACTTGACGAAGACCTGCTGTCGATACCTGATGAAGAATGTATCTTGCGTTCACACAACTCTTTGGGACATGGTGTCGTAGAAGGGCTTGAGGATATAGTGTATGTCAAGATTCCCGATGACGGAACCCTGCCTTTGGGGGCAACGGCTTTGTCCATTCAGGATGAGATAGACCAGATAAATGAAGGATTCCTGGAGAGGGGCGAGAGCTATGTCCTTATTGGACCAGGACGTTGGGGCAGTTCTGACGAATGGTTGGGAGTTCCTGTGAAATGGCCTAATATATCGGGGGCAAAACTGATAGTGGAAGAGTTGCTGCCAAACAAATACATCGACCCTTCGCAGGGTACACACTTCTTCCAGAACCTGACATCATTAGGTGTGGGGTACTTTACTGTTGACCTCCTCAACCGCGAATATTTTGACAGCCTTCCTGCCGTTAAGGAAACAAAGAATGTCAGGCACGTAAAGCTGCCAAAGCCTGCAACCCTGAAGATGGACGGAATGAAGGGAGAAGGAGTGCTGCTTTTTTAGAGTCAAGAATTAAAAGTTAAGAGTTAACGGTAAAGTTCTAAGATGAATTTTCAGAGGACACAATTACTTCTTGGTGAAGACTTCCTGCAATATGCGAAGAAGGTTCGCATAATCCTTTTTGGAGTCGGTGGAGTAGGGTCGTGGTGCGCAGAGAGTCTTGTGCGTTCTGGGATAACAAACCTTACGATAGTAGATGATGATGTGGTAAGTCCCACAAATATCAATCGACAGCTGATGGCAACATCTTCTACCATAGGACAACCGAAGGTGGAGGTGATGCGTCAAAGGCTGCTTGACATCAATCCGGATGCTTCGATAACAACACTTCGAGAGAGATACACTCCAGGTAGTTCGGAGAAGTTTAACCTTCAGGATTATGACTATATAATAGACTGCATAGATTCATTGAAGGACAAGTTGCATCTCATTCTTTATGCCAATTCCCTACCAGCCCGTGAGGAAGGGCAAGAGCCGACGTATCCTGTCTTCTTCTCTTCTATGGGGGCTGCCTTGCATATAGACCCGACAGCTGTCAGGGTGGCTGATTTCTGGAAGGTGCGCAATGACCCTTTCGGTGCCTTGCTTAGGAAACGATTACGTCAGGCGAAGACATTCCCCAAAAGGCATTTCCTGTGTGTATATAGCGAAGAACTGCCACTCGAGAATATAGGTACGGCAGACGAGACATGTTCCTATAAGGCTGTGATAAACGGCAGCCTGGCACATATAACGGGAATATTCGGATTTACCCTTGCAGGACTTGTCCTTGAAAATATAAGTAAAAAAATTGAAGCTCTAAAATAAAAATGAATTACGACAAATCTTTTGTCCTAACAGACACAAACACTATCAAATACTGCTATCCTCAGGCGCAGGAGCATCTGTCCCGCCTCAGTAACGTTCCTTGTACAGTAATAACCATAGGTGCTTCCGACATGGAGAAGAATCTCTCTTCTGTCACTCATGTATGGGAGTCCCTTCAGCAAGGCGGCGCAACACGCCATTCCCTGCTTATAAATCTTGGCGGCGGAATGGTGACAGACCTCGGAGGATTTGCCGCCTCTACGTTTAAGCGTGGTATCGACTTTATAAATATTCCTACCACATTGCTCTCGATGGTCGATGCCTCCGTAGGTGGAAAGACGGGTTTTAACTTCGGAGGGTTGAAGAACGAAATAGGAGTCTTCAACGACCCGAAAGAGGTAATCCTTGACACCTCGTTCCTAAAGACTCTCGACCGGACAAATATCTGTTCAGGATATGCAGAAATGCTGAAGCATGGACTTATAAACAGAGAGGGCGACAGAATGTGGAAAGAGCTTATGGCTTTCGACATACTGCAACCAGACTTGCAACAACTGCAGCGCATGGTTCACGAGAGTGTAGAGGTAAAGAAACACATCGTGGAGGAAGACCCCCATGAGCACGGCATCCGTAAAGCTCTCAACCTCGGACATACCATAGGACACGCTTTCGAATCGTGGGCTATGAAACATCCTGAAAGATTGTTGTCAGGACCATTGCTTCATGGCTATGCCGTTGCCTTTGGTATGATAGCAGAGTTATATCTCGCTTTTGTAAAATGTAATTTCCCACAGGATATCATGCGCCAATGCGTCACATATATCCGTGATGTATATGGCACATTGCCTGTCACTTGTAACGATTATCCGGAACTGTTGGAGTTGATGACCCACGATAAGAAAAACATTGCCGGCACCATCAACTTCACCCTCCTTGGAAATATTGGTGACATCCGTATCAACCAGACAGCAACAAAGCAGGAAATAGAAGACGCTCTCGACTTTTTCAGGGAAGGATAAGAGGTAAGAGGTAAGTCCTATTAGTCCTATTGGTTCTATTGGGCTTATGAGCCCTATAAGCCCTATAAGCCCTATGTGCCTTATCCCCCTCCCCCTGGGGAGGGCTGGGGTGGGGCTTTAGCCCTCGTCCCCCGTGCCGCCAGTTCCGCCGCCGCCCGTTCCTGGGTTAGGGTCGGTAGGCGTTGTTCCGCCAGTCCCCGGATTTTCCGGAGTATCCGGTGTATCAGGGTTCTCCGGTGTCGTTGTCGTGCTGTCGCCGTTTCCGTCAGGGTTTGCTGTGCCGGCGGTGCTGCCTCCGCTCTTGCGGTCGAGCATGTCCTGATATATCTTCAGCGTACCGTTCCACTTGCGGATGAAAGCCTCGTAAGGTGCCGGGTCGTCGGCAATAGTGTCAAATGCCTCGATGGCGGAGATGAGGTTGTCGTAAGCCTCGTCGCATGCCTTGCGCGCCTTCACCAGTGCGCCGGCAACCTTCTCGCCCTCTTCCTGTCCCTGCTCCAAGCGGATTGACTTCACCTCCTCGTGGGCTGCCTTCATCTCGTCAAAGAGCCATTTGCCGCCGATGGTCTCGATGTTTGCCTGCATCTCTGCGGTTGAGAGGTCGTTGATGAGGTTGTCCATCTGTCCCGACTCGGCATCTATCTGTGCGCTGGTGTTTACGGCATAAAGACGGAACACCTTGACCAATGCCTCGGCAGCAGCCTCAAGCACACTGTTTCCGCTGTTACGCCACAGACGCACCAGTGCGTAGAGTTTCGTGTAAAGCTTGTCGCGCTTGGTGTCGGCGGCATTGCGGCGGGCAATAATCTCGCTGGCACGTGCAAGCATGTAGTAACGGTCCTCTTCGCTAAAGCTGTTTTTCAGGATAGAGAACAGCGATACCAGCTTCTGAACCGTAAAGCCTGCCTCTACAAACACGGTGATAAACGCGTCCAACATAGCATAGTGTTGGGCATTCTTAAGAAGATTCTTGTTGGGTCGGATAAATTTTGCCATAGTTTTTAGTTTTTAAGTGTTATCAAATTCTTCCACCGATTGGTAGAAATGCTACTTTCTTGTTTGAAGTGCTTCCACCAGTTGGTAGAAACGTTACTTTCTTGTTTGAAGTGCTTCCACCAGTTGGTAGAAACGTTACTTTCTTGTTTGCAGTGTTTCCACCAGTTGGTAGAAATGCTACTTTCTTGTTTGCAGTGTTTCCACCAGTTGGTAGAAACGTTACTTTCTTGTTTGAAGTGTTTCCACCAGTTGGTAGAAACGTTACTTTCTTGTTTGCAATGTTTCCACCATTTGGTAGAAGTATTACTATCTTGCTTGGAGCACTTCCGCCATTTAACGCAAACATAACTTTCCTGTTTGGACTGCTTGCTAACAGTTTAGTAAAAGCTGTTTGCCTGTTTGGAGTGTAAAAGCATAATCCTCGCTGCATGTTCTTCGACACATTGAACGAAGCATTGCTTGCTACATTATTTAGGAATGGCATTGAAGAGAACAACACGATTGAACTCTACTTCATCAAATAACTTGTCAGTGTATCCATAACCTTTCGCTATAATTCTATCTGCGTCTATTGAGTACTTCTCAACAAGCATTTTTTTTACACTTTTAGCCCTCATTTCGGATATCTTATATTGGATATTCTCCCATTCTTTCTGTGTTTTAGCACCACAATCCCATTCATTGGCAAAACCTGCTAAAAGAATCTTACAATCGTTATGTGCTTTTGCGTATTTAGCAATCAATTCAACATTTTCTTCCTGTGATCTGGGAATGGTAAATTTACCCATCATAAATATAACTGCTGGATAACGATAGAATTTAGATTTTACGGTGTCCTCTTTACTTGCAAAAAAGATACTACCACTGGGCAAATCGAAAGTTACAGGCAGTGAAGTATTCATCTGAGTAATAGAACCGTTTCGTTTGCCGGGAATCCACTTAGGCATAGAAGATATGACGCGTACGGCTTCCGCATCGAGTGAAGGGTCAACAGACTTGTTGACTTTAACGTTTGCAATAGTACCGTCGCTTTCAACGTTGAAGACACATTCAACACGAATACGTCCACTAAGACCTTTTTCCTCCGCCTCCACGGGATATTTTATATTTGAGCTTAAGAATTGTTTCAAAGCATCTTTACCGCCCGGGTAAGACGGCTTTTCAATTTCAACAAAAGTCTCATTCGGATGAATTCCCAGATTAATTGTTGTTTCCTTTGCTATTAGCTTGCCATCTTGATATGCGGGTAACCACTTTGGCATCTTCTCGCATATTGCGTGCAGTTTTCTTGATGGTAAATATTTTGTTGTTTTTTTAATCTCTGTACGCTTTATGCTTCCGTCCTCGCCTATTGTCACGGATACACTGATAGTATCAGCTTCCGGATCATCGTCAGAGGCAACGTCAATCTTGTTGTCGGAAAAATACTTCTTCAAAGCCGTTTCGCCGTGCAAGAATCGCGGAGTGTCTGCATCCTTCTGCTGTCCCCATCCGACAAGTTGCTTGAAGTAGTTGGTGAAGTGTTTCTCAGTGGTTTCGTCAAATATAAATCTGCCATCATTCTTCTTTGAGGAGATACAAAGACATCTGTCCTCTGCATATAGTTTGGGGTCGTTTCCAAAGAGGTACTTCATTTTTTCAGCTATTGCAGGAACGAATATCTGGTCTATACCTAAGAGCTTATGTCGCTGAGTATCGAAGATGATTTCTCTGTCTATTCCTTTTAAGAACTTAAT
Organism: Prevotellaceae bacterium UBA7017; assembly: GCA_002449535.1. Lineage (GTDB taxonomy): Bacteria > Bacteroidota > Bacteroidia > Bacteroidales > Bacteroidaceae > Prevotella. The sequence goes on from DJWZ01000022.1 coordinate 7,808, forward strand.
ATACTGCTCCTCCAGTCTTTGATACTTAGAGGATAGAAGTAACTGATTATATTTTGCATCCCATGGAATATACGCACTGACACGGTAACAAGAGAAACGACCATCCAGTTCATATTCTTTACTGAAATTTATAATGATTTCCCGTGGAGTCTGAATGGAATCTGCACATTCCCACTTTCTCAGAAATGCCTCGTATGCGGTTTTCATATCGCTTCCCTTCTTGCAGAATAAGAGTTCCGACAGATATTCCTGTAATTTATTGTCTTCAGGAATCTCAAGATGGCAGTTTAGATTATAGTAAGTTCCATTGAACAAAACTATACTTTTTTTATCAATAGTTTCTACTGTAGTTTGAGCACTCGCCATCAGCGGCAGCAGTGCAAGCAAGAATAAAGTTGTAAGTTTTTTCATAATGATGATAATTCAAAAGTCTATTAATATTATTATTGTTGTCTTTGTTTAGGTCGTGAAGAAAGTGAAGGTGTGTATGTATAGGTTATGAGCATTTTCGTAGGGGGAGGTTTAGAGTTTCTTTATGGTGTCCTCTCGTGTTGGTTAGACCAATCGTCAAGCGTTTGCTGAGTGATGTTATTGTCCTGTTGGAACTTGACCAAAAGACTATCAGCTTTCTTACGGTAGAACTGGAGCAATATATCTTGCAATTCCTGTTGCTCCTGCTCTGTGTCTATATACGACATCAAACTCAGGACGTTGATTTGTGCGGGGGTTAACTGTGTCGTTACCATGATTTTATTTATTTTAGAATGTTCCGAGTGCAAAAGTAATAAAAATATTTTACCTGCCAAATAAAAAGCCTGTTTTTTTCATTCTGGTAGCCTCTCACCTCTTACCTCTTAATTTACAACTTTACATTCGATAAATCCACGAGCTGGTTTACTATTGCGTAAATGGTAAGTCCGGCAGCGGTATGTATTTGCAGCTTCTTGGCGATGTTACGCCTGTGGGTCATTACGGTGTTCGGAGCAATAAACAGCTTCTCTGCAATCTCCTTGTTTGTAAGCCCTTGTACAACTCCCACTATAACATCTTTTTCACGGTCGGAGAGAGTATCGCTGGTATCTGCTGTCTGTTCTATTATGCTGCTGATAGGATTGTCAAGATTCTTCAGAATAGCCCTCTTCTTTTCTTCCAGCAATTTCACGGCAGGCATGAATATCATATCCTCAACATTGGTATGCAGGGTAAGCCATTCTTCAAGGTTATAAATGTCGTATAGCGTTGCTGTCAGCAGATGGTTGCTCTTTGAGTCAGAGGGCAGGTATTTTATAATGATGCTCTTCAGCTCCTTCAACTTGTCACCGGCTTGGTAGTGATGCTTTGAGAATGTTTCTATGTCATAGTTTTCCTTGATGTTTCCATGTAGCAGCTTGTCAACATAGGGGAAAAGGGTTTCTTCTTCAGACTTCATGTGGTGCCTTATGAAGCTGGCATAATCATCGAAAATCTTCATGATTAGTTTTCCCAGCTTGTTGCCGTCATCCAGTGCTTCGTCTAATTCCTTCCTTATGAACGGCAGCTGAAAGTCCAGATAATATGTGTGTGCCGCCTTCAGGTAGTTGAGCAGGGTCGCTATGTCCAGATGCGGAATGTCATCGTGAGAGTGGTAACCGTTTATAGTAAGGTTTACTATGGCAAGAAATGTGAATGTGTCAACATTCTGCTCTTCACATACTTCACGTACTGTCTTGTTTCCAAATCCTAAGCTGATGCCAAATGATGACAGATTCTGTAACACCGTATAATTGTCTCGGATGAGAGAAATCATTTTGTCATTGGCTTCATACATTTTTACATTCTTCATAATGGTATGTGTATTTGTGCTGGATGTATGTTATTTTTTCTTCAGTTTTGCGAATTTCATCAATAGTGTCTTCGTTCCCGAATAGGTAAATTCCACTATTGCCTTTGTGCTTTCTCCTGTTCCTTCTATGGCAGTTATTACCCCTTCTCCGAAACGTTCGTGTATCACTTGGTCTCCGGCATTGAACATCGCACTGCCATTACTTGCAGGAGATGCCGATGGACCGGCAACAATGGTCCTTTGGGAAACCTGTGGTTGTATGCTGCTGACAGGTCTGAAGGATGATGCAGGTCGCTCTACAGGTCTGAAGGAGGATGCTGGTCTTTCTATTGGTCTGAAGTTTCGTGGTGTTGTATATGTTGGCTGCCGCCTTTCTGGGTATGATGTTCTTCTGCTGCCATATCCTCCGATGTCGAGAAGGTCCTTGTCTATATCTTTCAAGAACCGGCTTGGTGCACTGAATTCCATTTTGCCGTAGCGATAGCGCATGTTGGCGTATGTAAGGAAACAATATTTCTCTGCTCGCGTTATGGCAACATACAACAGCCTGCGTTCCTCTTCCAGTCTGCGTTGTGAGTCTGTAGATTGCGGAGAGGGGAAAATGTTTTCTTCCATTCCGACCACATATACACAAGGAAATTCCAATCCCTTTGCGCTATGTATCGTCATCAGTTTTACGCTTGCCTTATCCTGCTCTATGTCTCTGTCTGTAAGCAATGCCACATCTTTCAGGAACTCCATCATGTCTGCCGGCTCACCTTGCTCCAGGCGGGTTTCGGTAAATTCCTTCAGCGAACTGATAAATTCTTCCAGATTCTCTTGTTTCGAGAGATATTCTGGTTCTGCACTGGAATAGATGTCGTTATATATCCCGGTAAGCCGTATTACTTCTTTTCCGAGAGTAAAGGCATCCTCTGTATAAAGCTTTTCATGAAGGGAGGAAATGAGGTCGCAGAAGTTGGCGCATTTAGGCACCTCTGTTGCTGCTTTCCATAATGAAATACCCCTTTCTTGTGCATCGGCACTTATTCTGCTCACTGTAGTATTTCCGATGCCGCGAGCAGGGTAGTTTATTATTCTCTTGAAAGCCTCCTCGTCATCAGGATTTGCAATAAGCCTGAGGTATGCTACGATGTCTTTTATTTCCTTACGTTGGTAGAAACTCAGTCCGCCGTATATTTGGAAATCAATGCCGTTCCTGCGTAGTTCCTCCTCGAAAGGGCGGCTTTGTGCATTTGTTCGATACAAAATTGCAAAATCATCGTATGACATTCCGTCATTGACTTTGTGCTTTATGTCACTGGTAATAAAAGAAGCCTCCTCTCTGTCCGAAGACAATTCTTTTAGTTTTATCTTTTCGCCTTCTTCATTGCGTGAATAGACGTCCTTGTCTATCTGCTTTACATTTTTGTGGATAAGGCTATTGGCAGCCTTCACAATGCATTGTGTAGAGCGATAGTTCCTCTCTAACTTGAAAAGTTTTGCTCCTCCGAAGAGTTTCTGGAAATTCAGGATGTTGTCTATTCTGGCTCCTCGGAAGGCATATATGCTTTGTGCATCATCTCCTACAACACAAATCTTTCCGTTTTTCACTAACTGTAGGAGAATCTGCTGTTGTATGTAGTTCGTGTCCTGATACTCATCGACGAGGATGAATTTGTATTGTGACTGATATTTTTCGAGGATATCGGGATGATTGGCAAAGAGTTGATGAGTGTTTACGAGTAGGTCGTCAAAATCCATTGCGTTGCTCTTTCTGCATCTTGCCTGATACTCTGCAAAAATGGCAGTAAGGTCATTCGTCTCTTTGTCGGTGTTTCCTATTAGTCGATATGTTATTGTAGCACTGTTCTTGGCGCTAGAGATGCGCTTCATGACATCCCCTGGACGATAAATCTTCTCGTCGAGATTCATCTCCTTTATGATGGTGCGACAAAGCGATTTTGAGTCAGAATCATCATAAATCGTGAAGTCGGCAGTATATCCCAATGTCTCTGCTTCCACCCTCAGGATGTGTGAGAAGATAGAGTGAAAGGTTCCCATTCTCAGATACTTTACATCTTCTTCTCCTACAAGTTGGGAAATGCGTTCTTTCATCTCGCGTGCTGCCTTGTTGGTGAAGGTGAGAGCCATTATCTCCCAAGGCTTCAGCCCGGCTTGTGCTATGAGGTATGCTATCTTGTATGTAAGGACGCGCGTCTTTCCCGAGCCGGCACCGGCAATTACCAGTGACGGACCGTCGATATATTCTACGGCAGCCTTTTGGCTATCATTCAGTCCACTTAACATATTTCATCTGGCGTAGGATAAAAGCCTGCCTCTTGTGCATATAGGCGGACGGCTCTCTGCTTGAGAATTTACGAGGATTGGGTAGGGTAGCGGCGATTAGTGCACAGTCGCGTCTGGTCAGTTCCTTGGCAGTCTTTCCGTGGAAATTATATTGCGCACACGCTTCGACACCATATATGTTTTCGCCCATCTCGATAGAGTTGAGGTAAACCTCCATGATGCGTTCCTTCCCCCATACAAATTCTATCAGGGTAGTGAAGTAAACCTCCAACCCCTTTCTCACCCAAGAGCGTCCAGGCCACAGGAATACATTCTTTGCTGTTTGCTGTGATATGGTAGAAGCTCCATACTTATTGCGACCGGCTTTCTTGTTACGTTTTACTGCTGTTTGTATGGCATCAAAGTCAAAACCATGATGAGTGAGGAAACGTTGGTCTTCGCTTGCCATAACGGCAGTTGGCATTTCTGGTGATATCTCGTCTATTGATACCCAACTGTGATGCCACAAACTATGGGTCTTTACCGACTGGATGACCATCAGTGGTGTCACCCAAACTGGAAAGACCTTATAAAAAACTACCGCAAGGAGAGTAGAAGCCAAGAACGCTGCTACTATCCCTGCGAGAATGTTTCGTAAGAATTTCATGCCAAAAGGCTACTCTTGTAATTAAATTCTTTAGTTAGATATTTTTTCTTATTTCTTGCTCTGTGCTTCAGCAGCCTTAATCATCTGCTCAGAAGCATACAGATAAACCTCTACGCGACGGTTCTGCTGACGACCTTCTGCTGTCTCGTTGCTGGCAACAGGATTGCTTGAACCAAAGCCCTG
>DJWZ01000009.1 GCA_002449535.1 Prevotellaceae bacterium UBA7017
TTAACCCTACGCCATTGGGCGGAACTATACCACCTCTTCCGCTATGAATATTACGATGAGGATAAGGCTGTTCAAGAACTGGCAAGACATAGGCTCAAAAAAACGACAAAGAAGATACAAAATCAACTAACTGAATTGTTTTTCCTTAAACCAGGTTATAAGATTTTATGAATTATCCCAAATATGACATAAGCAGCGATATGCACTATCTGCAGTTGCTCGCAAAATCCTTTCCAAATGTTGCGGCAGCTGCAAATGAGATAATCAATCTCTCCGCCATCCTCAATCTTCCAAAAGGGACTGAGCATTTCCTCGCTGACATACATGGAGAGCATGAAGCCTTCCTGCATGTACTGAAGAATGCCTCTGGCCGTATTTCGAAGAAGGTGGACGAGATTTTTGGTGAGTATATGCCAACGTCTGCCAAGAAGGAATTGTGTACCCTGATATACTATCCAGAGCAGAAGTTGGAGTTGGTGAAGTCACAGTTGGAAGATCATGAAAGACGTGCAGAGTGGTATCGCATGACATTAAACCAGCTTGTCATGGTGTTTCGTGAAGTCAGCTCCAAATATACCCGCAGTCGTGTCCGCAAGTCTTTACCGCCAGAGTATTCGTATATTCTTGAGGAGTTGCTTCATGAAAGGGCTGATGAAAAGGATAAGGCACGTTATGTCAGCGTAATCATAGACGAGATAATCTCTACAGATACTGCTGACGATTTTATCATAGCTCTCTCTAATGTCATACAGCGTCTTGCCATAGCACAGCTGCATATCCTTGGCGATGTGTATGACAGAGGTCCTGGTGCTCATATCATCATGGACAAGCTATCTACATATCACTCATGGGATATACAATGGGGCAATCATGATATGTTGTGGGCAGGAGCATGTGCCGGTAATGATGCCTGTATCTGTAATGTCATTCGTCTTTCTTTGCGCTATGCCAATCTCCTGACACTCGATGACGGATATGGCATAAGTCTGATGCCGCTTGCGACCTTTGCAATGGAAACGTATGCTGATGACCCATGCACAGCGTTTGAACCTATCCTCAATTCAGAGAACCACGATAAGTTTGACCAGAAGACTTTGCGCCTGATGGCTATGATGCATAAGGCTGTAACCATTCTGCAGTTTAAGGCGGAGGCAAAGATTATAAAGCGCAATCCGTTGTGGAAGATGGACGACCGTTGCATGTTGGAAACCATTGACTTCAAGAATGGTACCAGCACCATTGACGGTAAGACATATAAGATGCTTGATATGAATTTCCCCACTGTCAATCCAGACGACCCTTCTGCATACACTCAGGAAGAGGAACTGCTGATGAAAAAGCTTCATCATTCTTTCCGTGTGTCTGAGAAATTGCAAAGACATATCAAGACGATACTATCTCATGGTTGCATGTATGCCATATATAACAATAACCTTCTCTTCCATGCTTCTATTCCGCTGAACGAAGATGGAACGCTAAAAGAGGTGGAACTGAGACCTGGTGAGAAGTATTCTGGTATGTCATTGTTCAGCGAAACAGGGCATCTTGTACGTTCTGCATTTGCTAACGATACTCCTGCTGATGAGAAACAGTATGCCAAGGACTATTTCATGTATCTTTGGTGTGGCGCTGACTCTTGCCTTTTCGATAAGGCAAAGATGGCAACCTTTGAACGTTATTTCCTTGCAGAGAAAGAGACGCATGTGGAGGAAAAGGGATGGTTCTTTAAATTGCGTGACCAGGAAAAGACTGCCGACACCATTCTTGATGCCTTCGGAGTAGAAGGTCCTAACAGGCATATCATCAATGGACACGTTCCTGTGCATGTGAAGAAGGGTGAGACTCCTATCAAGGCAAATGGCAAGTTGATGGTCATTGATGGTGGCTTTGCAGAGCCTTATCATAAGGAAACCGGAATAGCAGGATATACCCTCGTATATCATTCTCGCGAATTTGAACTTGTACAGCATGAGCCATTCACAAATGTGGAAGATGCCATCCGAGAGGGAAGGGACATCAAATCTACAACACAGATAGTGGCAACTATCGGGCATCGCCTGCTCGTGGCAGATACAGACAGGGGCAAGGAACTGAAGAAGCAGATAGACGATTTGCGGGAATTGCTCTATGCCTTCCGACATGGTTTTATAAAAGAAGTAAAGAAATGAGTAACAGTGTAACATTATTCTATTGTCAATATTTCATGACGATAGTCACCATCGTGGCAATTCCTTTGCTGCTGTGGTATATCAGACGAGAGAGATTTCAACAGAAATACAGAGTGCTGTCGCGTTTGCGCTTCGCATTCTTTGTATTACTGGCAGTGGCTGATTTTGGACTCTACGCCATAACTGATGTAGTGTCATTCTTCTATCTTGGAGTTATAACATGCCTTTCAATGTCATTCTGTGATATTAAGGGCACATTTGGTGATGTTCATGAGTGGTGATTTAATCATAAGCCAACAAGACAGTTTCCCTATACGAAACGAAGAGGGAAAGCCTGTGGGAGTCGTGGAACTGTTCAACTACTCTCCGCTGAATGACAGGGCAGAATTGGGAATAGAGATAGAGCCTGCATGGCAGGGAAAAGGGCTGGGCAAGAGGTCTGTCCTCAAAATGCTCAGGTATGCCAAGGAAGAGTTGTCGCTACATACTCTTTATGCCATCGTAGAGGAAGACAATATACCATCGCTGAGCCTTTTCCGCAATTTGGGATTTGAGGAGCAAACCATACGCAACTGGTTCAGAGAAGGCGAAAAATATAAGAATGCAAAATTATTACAATATACGCTATGACAGAAAATAATATACAAGAAGAAAAGAAGAGCTTGAACTTTATCGAGCAGATAGTAGAGAACGATTTGGCTGAGGGTAAGAATGGC
>DJWZ01000142.1 GCA_002449535.1 Prevotellaceae bacterium UBA7017
GGTGTATTCCATGTATCTGTCTTCTGGCGCTACCTCGTTAAGTGCCATCAGTCCTTCATAATATACCCCTCTCGTCCATAGATTACTGGGACGGTGTTTCTTAAAGTTAGTAGGAGTAGTAGGGTCACTCCATTTTGCCATGAAATAGTTGTTGGCACGCTGTGCCAGTTCTATCGGATTCTGTGCATAGGCTCCGATAGTAATACAAAGTGTTGTAGTAATAGTTAGTAGCTTGCTGTACATGGGATATTCAGTTTAATTAGTCGTTCGCATATCTTATCCAATACTTCTGGCTCTGCTTTCTTCAGTCCTTTAGTTGGCGTTTCTCTGTCAATGGTGTAAATCATCACCTGCTCGGGGGCTATCTCCTTTATAGCTTCTATCCAAGGGGCGACATATTCTTCTCCGGTATTGTCAACATCCCCTCCTCGCATAAAAATGGTTTGTATTATTACCTTTCCATTATAATTTTTCAACTGTTCAATTACCTTCTTTACATCATAGGATGGAGAACAGGGCCTGTCCACCTTCATAATGTATGCCATATCTATGGTGTCAAGTTTCTGTATGTTGTTGTCCACCTTTTTCAGCGCCTCAAAGACATCAGGCTTGTGTAACATTGTGGCATTGCTCAATACCGAAACCTTGGCAGATGGGAAGTATCTGTCCCTTACAGCGATAGTGTCATCAATGATTCCAGGGAAATCTGGATGACCTGTAGGTTCTCCGTTCCCAGCAAATGTTATGACGTCAAGGGGCTCGCCTTTTTCATGGCGTTCATGTAGTACTGCTGCCAGTCCTTCGCGAACCTCTTCTCGGGTAGGTCTTCTGCTCTTCGTGTGATGGTCTCCGTTGAGCCCGCATTCGCAATAAATGCAGTCGAAAGAACATATCTTGCCATCTGCGGGCATCAGGTTTACACCAAGTGAAACGCCAAGACGTCTTGAGTGAACAGGACCGAAAATAGGACTATCAAACAATATTGTCATTTATCAGTTTTTTTATGAATGTAATTTATGTTTTGTTTTGCGGTTAAAACGTAATTCTATGCGGAAAGTGGTTCCTTTGCCTTTTTCTGAAGATAGTACGTAAATCTTGCCATTGTGATATTCTTCCACGATGCGTTTTGCCAGTGAGAGCCCCAATCCCCACCCACGTTTTTTTGTAGTATATCCAGGGGTGAAGACGTCTTGCAGATTCTTGCTTGTTATTCCCTTGCCGGTATCTGTTACGTCGATTATGGTCAGATGTTCGTCTGCGTTTGCGGAGATATGTATCGCCCCTTTCCCTTCCATAGCATCAACGGCATTTTTACAAAGGTTCTCGAATACCCATTCGAAGAGTTGTGGGTTTACCTGCACTATAATTTCTGGGGTAGAGTATGTTATCTCGACCTTTTGTGAAGTGCGGCGATTCATGTATTCTACCACATGTTGCAGAAGTTCTCCCAACTTCACATCCTGAATTTCTGGTGCAGAACCTATTTTTGAGAATCTGTCAGCAATAAGTTGCAGGCGTTTTACGTCTTTGTCCATTTCAGGAATCAAATCGTCATCAGGGTAGTTTTCGCGTAGTATTTCCGTCCATGCCATCAGCGAAGATATGGGAGTTCCCAACTGGTGTGCTGTTTCTTTCGATAGCCCCACCCATACTTTGTTTTGCTCGGCGCGTTTGGAAGTAAGCAGGGCAAAAATGGCAATGATGATGAAGAGCATCACAACTGCGAGCTGTATGTAAGGATAGTACTCCAACCTCGTCAGTAGCAAAGAGTCATCATAGCAGACCTTTAGGAATTCTCCCTCGCCAATCTGTATTTTTATCACCCTATGTTGTGCCTCCATTTCAGCAGCCATTTTCTTCAGCATTGCAATGCTGTCGCTGTCTTCTGTTGTTGGGGTGATTTCTATATTTCTTGAAATCTGTACTGTGCCTTTGGCATCTGTCACGATGACTGGTATGTTGTGGTTTTGTTCCAATACCTTCAATACCAGATTTAGGTCTGCATTTTCGTCAGCAGTATTCAAGGTATGCATTGCTTCTGCCCATATCTCCATTCTTGCACGCTCTTCGTCTTCCAAGTCGCGTACCAGATAGTGGCTTACCACCAGCGATGCAGCTGCAATGGCTACTGCTGCAATAATCAGAGCTATTTTTAGTTGCCTTTTCACTTTTTAAGTAAAAACACCTGCTATGCTGATGTCATAGCAGGTGAATAAATACAGATCGATTGTATTGTCGGGATGACCGGACTCGAACCGGCGACCACACGCCCCCCAGACGTGTACGCTAACCAACTGCGCTACATCCCGAAAAACTATGCAGCATGGTTTGTATTTTCACGTGCAAAATTACTAAAAAATAACGATGCTCACAAGTGTGTATTGCTATTTTTTCGTGAAAAAGTGTGAAAAAGGTTGCTTTTTCTGTTGAATGTTTGTGTAACACGGATAAAAAACATAACTTTGCAGTATGCAAGTTTCTATATCAGCTCCAAAATATACAGAATCAGAAATCACTCTTCCAGCCTCGAAGAGTATCAGTAACAGGGCATTGATAGTCAATGCTCTGGCAGGTGGTAATGTTGTTCCTGAGAACCTCAGTTGCTGTGATGATACCGATGTTATGGTAGCAGCTCTGCAAGATATGCCTTATGAAATAGATATCAAGGCGTGTGGCACAGCAATGCGTTTTTTGACGGCTTATTTGTCGTCAACACCTTGTGGTGAACATGTTATCACAGGTACAGAACGTATGAAGCATCGCCCTATAGGTTTGCTTGTTGATGCTATGCGAACTTTGGGAGCAGACATCACATATCTTGAGGAGGAGGGCTTTCCTCCATTGAAGATTGTTGGACGCCATCTTGAGGGAGGACATATCTCTGTACCAGGACATATTTCGTCGCAGTTTATCTCAGCATTACTGATGGTGGGACCTGTAATGACAAATGGGCTCACGATACATCTCATAAGTGAGGTGATATCGCGTCCATACATAGACCTGACTATCTGTACCATGCAGGAATTTGGGGCAGAGGTGGAATGGGTTGATGCTGCTACTATCGACATTAAGCCCACACCATACAAGGCAGTTCCCTTCGTCATTGAGAATGATTGGAGTGCGGCATCTTATTGGTATGAGATACTTGCCTTGCAAGGGAGGTT
>DJWZ01000035.1:0-12436 GCA_002449535.1 Prevotellaceae bacterium UBA7017
AGCCATGATGGCATTTTGGTGTCCGGCATTATGGGCTAAGTTTATGCCTTTGACAAAAGGATGTCTTTTGGCGAGTTGACAAATTAGTTCCCAAGTCTTGTCTTCCGAACCGTCATTTACGTAAAGAAGAAAACTGTCGGTTGTGATTTTTCCTTTGTCGGTTAGGTCTTGAAAAATGGCTGCCATGTGAGAGGCTGCATCATTCAATACGGCTTCTTCATTATAACATGGCGAGACAATTGCAAGTTTTATCATAGGAATGCTGATATCTTCTTCAGTGTTTCTTCTTTCGCTTTATTTAAATCATCGTTTATGATGATGGTGTCGAATTTTTGGGCAAAGGTGAGCTCGTATTCTGCTCTGCCTATTCTCTTTTCGATTTCCTCTTGGGCTTCGGTTCCCCTGCCTGTGAGGCGCTTGCGCAGCTCTTCTATTGATGGGGGCTGTATGAATAAGCTCAATGCTTGGTTGCCGTATGCTTTCTTTATATTCATGGCTCCATGCACATCAACATCGAATACTACGTTTTCTCCTCTTTCCAATTGTTCTTCGACCTGGCTCTTCAGGGTGCCGTAATATCGGTCGGTATATACTTCCTCGTACTCTACAAATTCGTCATTGTTGATTTTCTTTCGGAATTCGTCTGGGGTGAGGAAAAAGTATTCTACTCCGTTTTGCTCTTTTCCGCGTGGAGGACGGGATGTGCAAGAGATGCTGAACTTCATGTTCAGCTCAGGATGCTCTTCCATCAACCAGTTGATGATGGTAGATTTCCCGCTACCACTTGGCGCAGAGAATATTAACAACTTGCCTCTTTGAGGATTTACATCATTCCCAACCATCTTAGTATGTCATTTAAGTTTGCGACTACCATTAGTAAAAGGAGAATACCCATACCGACGTATTCTGCTCTCAGCATGAATTTCAGTCCTGGCTTTTTGCGGAATATCATCTCGTACAGCAGGAACATTACGTGTCCGCCATCGAGGGCTGGTATTGGCAGTATGTTCATGAAGGCAAGTATTATGCTAAGGAATGCGGTCATCATCCAGAACATATACCAGTCCCATACGGGTGGAAACATGCTTCCGATGGCACCGAATCCTCCAAGACTCTTTGCCCCTTCCTTTGTTGCTACATATTTCAGGTCGCTGACATAGCCTCCTAACATGTCTATTGCATAGCCACATCCAGCAGGAATACATGACAGGAGGTTGTACTCAATGTGGGTAATGTCGGCATATTTGGCAATAGTCGTCATGCCGACACCGAGCTTTGCTTCATTGTCAAATGTCACGGTTACCGTATCTGTTGAAGTACCACGCTGATAGACAACCTGCTTGGTGAGAACCTTTGTTGAGTCTGCCTTCGTATTACAATCGGTTAGCATGTCTGTCATGCGTCCAGTTTCATAAGTGAAGGTGTTCCACGAATCAATTGGCTTGCCACCGAGTGCCAATATCTTGTCGCCCTTCTTTAAGCCTGCCTTTGCGGCAGGAGTGCCAGCCAGAATGGTATCTACCTCAGCCGGAACAAAAGGTCTGCAAAATACAGGGTCGGTTTTCAGCATTTCAATCAGGGACAGGTTGCCAGGTGTCGCAATCTCTGTTTTCTGTCCATTGCGTATGACGCTGACAGATTTTGCGGCAGCGATGTCCCTGAACAACTGTGCACCAAATTCGCGGAATTCTATCGTGTTTCCATCTTCGTCGGTACATCCTGTCAAGATGTCATTATCCTTGAATCCCAACGCCTTGGCATCTTCGTTGAATTTCATGCCATAAGGCATATCCTTCACTGCTATATAGTCTTCGCCCCATGCATAGAAGACGGCACAATAGATTACCAATGCCAAGAGGAAATTCACCAATACTCCACCTATCATTATGAGCAGTCTTTGCCAGCAAGGCTTGCTTCTAAATTCCCATGGTTGTGCCGGCTCTTGCAGTTTGCTCACATCATGCTGCGTCTCGTCTATCATGCCCTCTATCTGACAATATCCGCCAAGTGGAATCCAGCCTATGCCATATTCGGTTCCTTCGTATTCGTAGGTTCCGTCTTCATTTTTCTTTGCAGGAGGTAAGCCGCGTAGTTTTCTCCACCAAGCGAATTTGGTAGAAAAGAGTTTGAACTTATAGTCAAAGAAAACGTAAAATTTATTCACCCTGACGCCAAATAGTTTCGAGAAAAAGAAATGTCCCCCTTCGTGTAGAGCCACGAGGATGGTGATGGCGAGAATGAATTCAAGTGTTTTTATTAGAAATGGACTCATCATAGTAGTTCTTCTGCTATTTTTCTTGCTTCGTTATCACTGTTAATATAATCTTCGTATGTCGGTTTTTGTATTGCAGTCGCTTTTGCCAACGTCTTCTCAATAATATCCCCCATGTCCAGGAAACCGATGCGTCCCTGCCTGAATGCGAGGTTGACTATTTCGTTTGCGGCATTGACTATGCAACAAGCGTTGCCCCCTCTTCTGATTGCCTCGAAAGCCAGTGCCAGGCATTTAAATTTCTTCAAGTCGGGCTCAAAGAATTCCAATGGTTGCTTGAAAAAGTCCAACCTGTCTCCGCTCATGCTTAGCCTGTCCGGATAAGTGAATGCATATTGTATCGGCAGGCGCATGTCCGGCACTCCCAATTGTGCCTTTATTGCCCCGTCCCTAAACTGCACGGCACTATGTACTATGCTTTGCGGGTGTACCAAGACTTGTATTTTGTCAGCATCAACCCCAAACAGCCATTTTGCCTCAATCACCTCAAATCCCTTGTTCATCATTGAGGCAGAGTCGATGGTTATCTTTGCTCCCATGTCCCATGTCGGATGTTTCAAGGCATCAGCCGCTGTCATGGACTTCATCTCGTCGAGAGTTTTGAGGCGGAAGGGTCCTCCCGATGCTGTCAGCAAAATCTTCTCAATCTCGTTGCCGCTTTCGCCTACGATGCTTTGGAAGATAGCGCTGTGCTCAGAGTCAACAGGTATTATCGACGCCCCGTGTACTCCGCGTTTGGGGGCGGCATATTCTTGTATGAGGTCGTTGATGAGGTCGCCTGCTACGACGAGGGTCTCTTTGTTGGCAAGGCAAATCTTCTTTCGTGCCTTTATCGCCGCTATGGTCGGTGCCAGTCCTGCAAATCCCACCATTGCCGTCAGTACCATGTCAATCGGTTCTGCCTGCACTACTTCGCACAAAGCCTGTGCCCCGGCATAAACCTTTATGTCAGGACAGTCATCAAGCAGTGCCTTGAGGTCTTCATATTTGTCTTCGTTGGCAATGACCACGCAGGCAGGTTTGTATCTGCGTGCCTGTTCAGCCAATAGCTCTATCTTGTTGTTTGCAGTAAGACAATAGGCTTCAAAGCGGTCGCTGTGCTCGGAGATTACCTCTAACGCCTGTGTGCCGATAGAGCCTGTAGAGCCTAATATGCATATTTGTTGTCTTGTCATCATTAATTATATATCAAGCAATCCTTCCGGAATTGTCATTTTTATTTGTTTGTTTGCCACGTCGATGTCCTCTATCAGTTCTTCCGATGCAGGGAGCAGTGTGCCATCTTCCAACTCAAACATTATGTTTTCTGTCTGGCTGTCGATGTATGCTATCTTTCCGATGTCGTTCACCTGAAATCCCACGAGCATAGGGTAGGAGAGCGTCTCTTGTCCGGTGGCGGTGCTGTTGTCCCTTATGGCGCGGGGAAAATAGACGTCGATATTTGCAAAATCCTTAGCTCTTTCAAGGGAGTCTATGCCCTCAAATTTTATCAGTGCCGTCGTGTCTGTCTTGAAATAGTATTCTTCGATGAAGAAAGGCACCATGATGTTATCCAACTCCAGGATGAGGTAGTCTGCCTCCGTGCGGTCGAAGATGTCGTCTTCCACCTGCATGGAGATTTCTCCCTTTATGCCATGAGCTTTCCCCAGTCGTCCTATTCTATATACCTCTTCAGCCCTTATCACCGCTTCTACGTATTTTTGCTCCCAGGGCATTGAGTCGTCCCTCTATGTTCTCATATCCCCTGTCTATCTGGGCTACGTTGCTTATTTCAGATGTTCCGTCAGCCGACAATGCTGCTATCAGCAATGCTATTCCTGCACGTATGTCGGGGCTTGACATCCGCGCAGCCCTGAGCTTCTTGCTCTGGTTGTGACCTATTACGACAGCCCTGTGAGGGTCGCACAGTATTATCTGTGCATTCATGTCAATCAGTTTGTCCACAAAGAACAGCCTGCTTTCAAACATCTTCTGATGGAACAGCACGCTGCCCTCCGCTTGTGTCGCCACTACGAGCAGTACGCTCAGCAGGTCAGGCGTCAAGCCCGGCCATGGGGCGTCGCTGATGGTCATTATGGTGCCGTCGATGAAAGAGTCTATCTGATATTTCTCATGTTTGGGAATATAGAGGTCGTCTCCCTCTTCCTTAATGGTGATGCCGAGCCTTCTGAATGTGTCGGGAATGATGCCGAGGTTTCTTGTCGAGACGTCCTTTATGCGTATTCCGTCGCCTACCATAGCCGCCATTGCTATGAATGAGCCCACTTCTATCATGTCGGGCAGCAGCCTGTGCTCTGTTCCCTTCAGCGAGTCAACCCCCACAATGGTCAGCAGGTTGCTGCCGATGCCGCTTATTGTCGCCCCCATCCTGTTCAGCATGTGGCACAGCTGCTGTATGTATGGTTCGCAGGCGGCATTGTATATTGTCGTCGTGCCCTCTGCAAGCACAGCCGCCATGATGATGTTTGCTGTGCCTGTGACAGAGGCTTCGTCAAGCAGCATGTAGCACCCCTTGAGCCTCTTTGCCTTCAGCTCATACACGTCGCGGCCCCTTACCTTGGTATATGTCGCTCCCAAGGCGTTGAAACCCATGATGTGGGTGTCAAGCCGCCGCCGTCCTATCTTGTCCCCTCCTGGCTTTGCGACGGTGGCTCTGCCATATCTGCCCAGCAGCGGACCAAACATCAGGACCGACCCCCTCAGTTGTGCACACTTGCTTACAAATTCGTCAGAAGCAAGGTAGTCAAGGTCTAAGTTGTCTGCCTGAAAGGTGTATGCCCTCTTCTGCGGGTCTTTTATGTCATGTCCCTTTACCTTTACGCCGACGGACTTTAGCAGTTTGATGAGGTTGTTGACGTCAAGGATGTCAGGAACATTGCTTATGGTGACAGGTTCATTAGTCAGCAGAGTGGCACATATTACCTCCAGTGCCTCGTTCTTGGCACCTTGCGGGGTGATGTCGCCTTGCAGCCTGTGTCCTCCTTCTATGATAAACTTGTCTGTATTCATATATTATGCTGCTGTGTTTCTTTTCGTTGGTTAGCTAATCATTGCCTCAACATCCTTCGTTGTCAGCTGTATCTTTCCGTTTGTATAGTGAGCCAGGTCCATAGCTACTTTTTCTGCATCAACGGTTCCCATGCCCCATGTCATGAGGTCACGATACATCTGGCATACCGTCAGATGGGTCAGCGCGTCACGCTCTTCGCCCTCCGGCATGTCCATAAGTTTATTGAAAATCTCAAACAACAGTCGTCCGTAATGACGCACAGGGATGCGTGTCCTCTCTGTGTTGTAGTCCAGTCCTTGTAGATTCATCTTTTCCTTACAGTAACTTTTTTGGTAGTTTTGCTTCATATTCTTTTCCGTAGTCTGGCACATAGTATGCCACATCCTCAAACATTTCCCCGTGATAACGCTTTTCTGCC
Source organism: Prevotellaceae bacterium UBA7017 (assembly GCA_002449535.1). GTDB lineage: Bacteria > Bacteroidota > Bacteroidia > Bacteroidales > Bacteroidaceae > Prevotella. The sequence goes on from DJWZ01000035.1 coordinate 5,701, forward strand.
AATGGCATCATGTGTCGTGCCAGGGGTACTATATGGTCTATGAAATGGGCATTGGGGTGCTCTATGACCCCTTTGCATTTCTCTGCCCCGTTGCCGAAGAAATACACTGGATGCTCGTCGAGGAACTCCTTGTAGGTGTTTCCATCCACTATGTCAGCCTGTGTCTTGCGTACGGGTTTCAGGGCTCTGTCGTATATGGCAGTAAAAGCCTCCATCCTCCTTGCGTCTATCATGGGGCAGAGTAGGGCATCGTCCTCCATCTCGCGCCCCAGCAGAATGGGGACACACATTACCTCCAGTGTCGGCACGGCAAGCAACTTCGCTTCTGAACCGTAAGCGACGCCCTTTGCCATAGACATCCCGATGCGCAGCCCCGTATAAGAGCCGGGACCTCCGCTTATTGCCACTGCATCCAGTTTTTCGTTTGACAGCAACTGCTTCATTGCCTCGTCAACAAACCCCGGCAACAGCTCAGCCGCCTTGGATGAACGTCCGTCGCCGTGGTCGTCCTTGTCCCAGATGCAGTGCCCGTCCTTCGTCAATGCCACGCTGCATACTTCTGTACTCGTTTCGATGTGTAATATTGTAGCCATATTCTATTTGCGATGCGATGTTGCGAGTAAGCGAGGGCAATCAAGCTTGTTTGAATGACCGGGCGTGAGCAACTTCGCACGAGTTTAACGAGTGCAAAGGTACGATTAAGTTATGAATAATGCAAGAAAAATAAGAGTTTTTTGTATTTTATTTCATTCTTTCATTTCAAAACAAAGCGAAGCGACATTTGCCGCTTCGCTTCGCTTTGCTTTTAGCCCTCATCGCCTGTTCCGCCGGTTCCTCCGCCGCCTGGGTTAGGGTTAGGGTCGGTAGGCGTTGTTGTGCCGCCGCCGGTTCCCGGGTTAGTGCCTGGGTTTTCCGGTGTATCCGGTGTGTCAGGATTCGTCGGCGTAGTGCTGCCGCCTTGGTCACCTTGGTCGCCTGTCGAAGGGTTCGTCGGCGTGGTAGTGCCTGTGCCGTCGCTGCCGGCAGATACCTTGCCGCCCTTGCGTGCGATAATCTGCTTGTAGTGGCGCACCTCGGCATTCATCTGGTCAACAGCGTCTGCGTATGCCGTGTCGCCCTCGTAGATAAGCACCACGTTGAGCATCTTCGCGAAGTTGCGGTAAGCCGTTATCAACTGCTGGCGCAGCTGTGAGAGTTCGCTCTTTATGTATCCTGCCTGTGAATTGGTGCGGGCGGTCATGGCAGCGTTGAACTCCTCATTCTTAGCCTGCAGCGCCTCCACCCATGCCGTCAGTCCCAGTGTGGTGAGCTGTGCCTGGTAGTTGGTCAGCAGGTCTGTACACATCTGGCTCGTTTTCATGGTCTGTTGCTCAAGCTCGCCATCGGTTTTGATGTCGTAGCGCTTTATCACTTCCTCCAGCACTGTGGCTGCCTCTGCCTGTCCCGGTAACGGACTCTTCTTGGCATTGCTCACGGTACCGCTGAAGCCGGAGGTCAGCTTGTCGCGCTCGCCGTCAAGCGTCTCGTTCGTCTTCGTCTGACCAGCCGTCGTCATCTTGCGATAGCTCTCGTCGAAGCGTTGCTTTGCCTGCTCCCACGGTGTGATAAACTCCTGCAACTTTGCAACGATTGGCGCACAGCCCTTGGCACGCGCCAACTGATTCTCGTTGTACTGATAGGTTTCAGACTGGTCCAGATAATTGAAGTCCAGAGCAGCCAGTTGTCTTGCATTAATGTCCATACAATTAAAAATTTAAGTTTGTTATAAAGTTATTTATTTGAAAAACGGCTCGAACCAAGCCTTTCTTTTAACATTTTTATATATATCGCAGCGATTTGAGTCCGCCGATTAACATCTTTATACATATCGAATCGATTTGAGCCCGCCTGTTAACCGGTGTTAATAAATCGAATCGATTTGAAGCCATTTGTTAAACGGTGTTAACAAATCGCGTCGATTTGGCTTTCCCCGTCCTCCGGTGGCTCCAAATCGAGTCGATTTAACCTTCCCTTACATCCGGCGGCATCCATCTGGCATCAGATAGGCTTCCCCGCCTTCCGGCGGAGGACGCCCGTCAGTATTTATCTGTATAGTCTGCATAGTTGTCCGTTATTTTTCTTGAAAAAGCAATGTCCCCGCCGCAAATATATATAGATGTTTATCCAGCATTATTATGAACAAATTGCGGACGGGAAACTATGCTTTGTTGTTCCACCCCAGCGACCTTCCCCCTCCCTAACTGGGGAGGGCTGGGGTGGGGCTTTACTCCTCCGGAAACTCCCCGTTCAGTATATAGTTCACTATGAACATCACGTCTGGCATGCCCACCTCGCCGTCAAGGTTTGCATCGGCAGCCTCCGCATCGAACGAAGCGTCAGGAGTGCCCAGTATGTAGTTTACTATGAACATCACGTCCGGCATGCCTACCTCGCCGTCACCGTTCGCGTCGCCGCGAAGAGCAGGTAATGCATTCTTCAGTAAGAATTCGTTGCAGTTTACGAGACCTATATCCTCATAGTTCCTGCCTGTAAATGGCTTGGCAAGAAAAGCCACCACATGCATGTTGTCCTTCACCCATTCATCATCGAGCGTGATGGTGTAGGTCTTAACGAACCTATTCCCATTCCACGTGACAGGATCACCCCATATTTCTGATACGTTGGTACGTAGAACTCCATTGTGGACATAATCATTTACATACTTGTCTTCTTCCCTCTGAGGAGCAACAATACTATCCTCTGTCAGCAGTACGGTGAGGTTGGCATACTCTTCTACTGCATCGAACTCCTCATTTTTAACTCCATTCACCTTAATAGTCAGCTGCCTGTTATTCTCTTCATATACGGCAGTAACATTAAGTTTTGCCAATGACGGTTGAGACTTGGCATTATCTATACTAATATAGCCCAAACTTGATGCACCATAGCTTGCATATCTGTCATAGTATGTCGTAGGGGTGTAATGGGTAAAGACACCGTAGGCCCCCGATGCGTCGCACGACATTTTGTCAGACAGATGGTTACTTACCAGGACAATATCATCACGCTCTTCCATTAATGCCGCTATGCTTTTATGCGCCCTCGGTGTGTTGGGACACCATGTGGCGGTATATAATTCCAGCATCACCTTGTCGCGCCCCATATCTTGGCTATAAGACTTGATAGTCACTGACTGGGCATCGTCCAATGGGAATTCCGGCGTTTTGCCGTTAATCTCCTTAACACGTAGTGTCAGCTTATGCTTGCCAGGGGGAATGTCTCCAATATTAAAATATAAATATTCGCTCTGAATACTGCGGCTGACTGACGACATTGTTGCTGTTGCTATTTCCTTTCCGTCAATCTCACATGCAATCGTGGCGCTGCTGATACTCTTCTTGCCCCAATTGCGCAAGTAGATATAAGAAGAGTAATTGTTGCCCGACTGGACATATTTCTTGGAGAACGACAACCCCGTTGTATGCAGGTCATACATAGGAATATTGTCTCCCTCTACGATACATTGCAGACTAAGACTCTCGCTTTCGTCTGGCTCCAACCATATCTCGTCATTGTCAACACCTTTGTAAGGACCGTAGAAGTAGCAGCTTCCCAGTTCTGCATCTTTAGACACGACAGAGACGGGCCATCGTGTACCAGACTGTTTGTATTCTATGCCTATGAAGATGCTGTCGCCAGTAATTTCGTAAGGAGAGTTAAGAGCCACCTCATTCCAGCCAAGTTGTGGCGATGTGACAAGCTGCGAACAGAGGTCTTTCTTGTCACGGGTGCTACCTATCCATACTTTCAGGCTGGCAATATCTGTGTCTTTCAGCGCAAAGCGGACGTTGGTGATAGAGTTGCCGGCAAAAGGTATCATCTGCTCACGGCTAAAGCCTATGCAAACCTTGTAGAGACCTGCATTTCGACCACCATAGCCACTTTCGCTGATGTCATCAGACGTATAATAGCCCAGTATCATCTGGTTTTCCTCAATGTTGTCGTAAGGACTGTCGGAAAACTCAATACCATCCATTTCTATCTCTTTTATCTTAGCAAAATTGCTCCAGCCGTTAACTTCCTTAAAGTACTTGCTGCGACCCATAGGGACATACAATATCGCATTATTGTAGATGTCGCTTGAAAAAACATCGGTTTCAATCTCCAGAGGTGTCGTCTGCCTGACGATAACTGAATCCAGTGCGGAGCAGCCGGAAAAAGCATAGTTTCCAATCTTTGTCACACTGTTTGGTATCGTAATCGCTGTTAGCCCGGAGCATCTATAGAAAGCCCAGTTTCCAATTGATGTCACGCTGTTTGGAATCGTCACCTCTGTCAGCCCGGAGCAGCCATAGAAAGCACTGCCTCCAATTGATGTCACGCTGTTTGGAATCGTCACCTCTGTCAGCCCGGAGCAGCCAGAGAAAGCACTGCCTCCAATTGATGTCACGCTGTTTGGTATCGTAATCGCTGTTAGCCCGGAGCATCTATAGAAAGCCCAGCCTCCAATTGATGTCACGCTGTTGGGAATTGTCACCTCTGTCAGCCCGGAGCAGCCAGAGAAAGCACTGTTTCCAATTGATGTCACGCTGTTTGGGATAATTGTGTTTTTGCATCCAGAAATCAGAGTATTGGTGGATGTCTGTATTATAGCGTTGCAATTATCACGGGAGTCATATTGCGTGTTGCCGCCTTCTACGACAACGGATGTCAGCCCGGAGCAGTCATAGAAAACACTGATTCCGATTGATGTCACGCTGTTTGGAATCGTCACCTCTGTCAGCCCAAAGCAGCCAGAGAAAGCATAGTCTCCAATCTCCTTGAGGGTGGAGGGCAATCTGAGGGATGTTATTCCGGAACAGGATTTAAAGCCATAATTAGCTATTTCTGTCACAGTATATGTCTTGCCGTCAATGGTGACAGTTTCAGGGATAACGATGTCGCCAACCAGCCTGTCCTTAGAGTATGCGGCAACAGACACCGTGTTGTCGCCTGTCACTTCGAAAGTGAACATATTGGAGTCAACATCATCCATGTCCATCTCAACGACATGTGCAAACTTGCTCCAGTTCTCGGCAGCCTTATATTTGTCCAAGGAGTTCGTTGGAACATAGAGCGTGGCATTAGCATATTGACTGTCGGTAAATACGTTTGAAGTAAAATTGATAGGGAAGAAAATATGGCTTTCGATGGTTGACAACTTGTCACAATCGTAGAAAACGCGACTATTTAACGATGTCAGATATGGGGGGAGATTTACTTTCTCGAGTTGGGCACAGCCAGAAAAAGCATACTGCATAATCTGTGTCACAGAAGAGGGCATGTAAATTTCAGTGATTCCCGTGTCGGCAAATCCGTTCCAACCGATAATGGTAACGGCATAGTCTTTCCCCTCATATGTGACTTGACTGGGTATTTCAAGCTTTCCTGTCAATTCCACTCCATCAGCCTTTGAGATTGTTACTGTGCTGTTATCCGAGTTTATATTATACTCGAAACTGCCAACCTTAAATGCATACAGTTGGATGGGCAAAATCATCTCCATCAGTACAAAGAATAAAAGTTTTTTCATTTTTATGTGAATTTAATCGAATATTTTTTGTTTGTTATAGATTGTGTTTCGGTTGCGATGCGTCAGCACGCATAAAGGCACGCGACAGTCCTTCATTTTGGACTGTAACGTGTCTTATGGTTGCTGCGCCGCGCGGTGCGTATATAGTATTGCTAATACCCTGTTGGGGGGTGATTTTTCCCTCAATGCCCATGCCTCCTACCGCCGCGCGGGCTTCACGGGCAGCAAAAGGTAAAGCTGTGTATGTAGGGGTTGTGAGCATTTTCAAGAGGTTAGTTTACCTTGTATTCTTTCATAATCTGGCACGAACAGCTTCTTCCAGTTTGTCAATAAATTTCTCCACTGGGTGCAGACGCTCACTTGGAGTCTTTGCGACATGGGCAACAGGATTAAGCCTTCTTTGCTTAGTCGCAGCTGATGAAGAAGTACAAGTTGTTTCCATTATTATATTGTTATTTTAGGTTTCCGAGTGCAAAGATACGAAAAATTTGGTTAAGTGAGAAAAAAGGAATAGATTTCTTTTTCTCGAATGTGAAAATTTTATCCAATAATTTATGAGAAATACAAGAAAAAAAAAGGATTTTTTTGTATTTTCCTTTTATGGATGTAGTATTTTCTCCATCCAAATCATGTCCAGCCATTGGTCGAACTTCCTGCCGCATTTATGGAAATGTGCCACCTTCGTATAGCCGTGTTTCGTATGGAAACGGATGGAAGGCTCTGCACTTGCCGTGATGCTGGCATACAGATTCCGGATGCCCTGCGCATAGAGCCGTTTCTCCAATTCCTCATATAGCGCAGTGCCGATGCCTCCGCGATGGGCTCCCTTGTCTATGTAGATAGACATCTCGACACAATGGTCGTATGCCGCCCGCTCCCTGAAGCGGCTGGCGTAGCAGTACCCCACTGGAGTGCCCGAGACCTCTGCAACGAGATAGGGATAATGCTCCAATACCTTCAAGATTCTGCTACGAAATTCCTCCACCGACGGACATCTTAGTTCGTAGGTGATAGGGGTGTTATCTACATAGTAAGAATATATGCCAAGCAGTGCCTCGGCATCCTCTGGTGTCGCTAAACGAATTTTTATATCCATATTTCTCCTTATATCAATAAAACAGTAACGCTCTTAGCCGCCTGAGCACCATATACAAGAGACTGCTCGATGTCGGCAGTCTTTGACGG
>DJWZ01000035.1:12556-22069 GCA_002449535.1 Prevotellaceae bacterium UBA7017
TCTTTCAGCCATTCGTATGCTTCATGCATGTTGCTGACAATGTTTTCGCGGTGGACGATTATGACGAGGCTTTCAGAGATGAAGCAGATGGCTTTCTGCTTCATGTTCATAGGCACCCAGACGCAGGCATTTTCAGCACATGCCACCCCTCCTTCAATAACTCCGACGTCTGTGCCGTCAAGGTTTTGGGCACGGGAGACGGTGTCAGGATTCCTGTCGGCTTTGATACCTGGCAGGTTGCTGGCAATGACGCGTGCCTTGGGATATGCTTTCCTGATGAGCTCGTTTAAATCGTCTTCCGGCGATACCTCTATGAGTTTCGCTCCGGCAGTAGTGGTCGTCTGCCGAATAAACTCTGCTACCGGGTCATCGTAGGTGGTCTTCTCAAAAGACAAGTCGGGCATGTCGTATGTTTCACGCACGTTTTGTCTCAGTTTGTTTAGGATGTTTTCTCTGCTACTCATTTTACATCTCCTTTCTTCCACATCTCATGGAATGACTTTTGCGCGAAATGTGGCATCGCATGATATTTGCACCAGGCATTTAGTTTGTTATCAGTAAGGAACGCTGGCAAATGGTTGGCAACAGGGGCAAATTTCAATGCTGACGTATAAATCTTCGGGTTGTCGAAGAGTAATTTCATACCTCTTGACATTGCTTTCTTCATTGGGTCTGCATGCCCCATGGCATCGAGCCCCTGACGCCATTTGTATATTTGCGTTGCCAAATCTACCTGTACAGGACACACATTTTCGCATGACAGGCATAGCGAGCATGCCGAACAGTTGTGATAGTTGGCATCCTTGTCTTTAAGCATTCCGAGGTTGATGCCTATTGGTCCTGGTATGAAATATGTGTATGAATATCCCATTGAGCGTCTATATACAGGACATGTATTCATGCAGGCTCCACATCGCATGCATTTTAGCGTCTGCCAATGTTCCGGGTCTGCCAGGATGTCAGAGCGTCCGTTGTCAACGAGGATGATATGAAACTCTCCCTCTGGTCGGGGCTTTCGGAAGTGGGATGTATAGACCGTTGTCGCTTGTCCTGTACCGTGTCGAGCCAACAACCGTTGGAACACTCCCATTGCGTCATAGTTCGGGATAATCTTCTCTATGCCGACAGATGCAATGTGGAGAAGTGGCACGGATGTTGACATGTCGGCATTCCCCTCATTGGTGCATACAACGATTTCTCCTGTCGAGGCAATCGCGAAATTCGCTCCTGTCATTCCACATTCGGCTTCCATGAAGTTGTCGCGAAGGTGGTATCTGGCACAACGGGTGAGATATGTCGGGTCGGCTTCTGCTTCCAGTTGGCTCCTGTCGCTGACGCCCATGCTCTCGGCGCCCATCTTGCCGTTCTTTTCCAGGATGCCCTTTTGTGCAAAGTTGTCCTTTACCTGTTCACGTGTGATGTGGATTGCTGGCATGATGATGTGGCTGGGTGGCAGCCCCATGAGCTGTAGAATACGTTCTCCGAGGTCGGTCTCCACGACATCTATGCCGTTTTGAATGAGGTTGTCATTGAGGTGACATTCCTCGGTAAGCATCGACTTGCCTTTCACGACTTTATGTACGTTGTGGGCACGCATAATCTGCATAACGATGTCGTTATATTCTTTCGCATCCTTTGCCCAGTGAACGGTGGCGCCATTGGCGGTCGCATTACGTTCAAACTCTTCCAGGTAGTCAGCCAAATGGGTGACGGTATGCTTCTTTATGTTGCTTGCGGCTTCTCGTAACTGCTCCCATTCCTTTAGTTCATAGGCAAGGGTGTCGCGCTTGGCACGAACACTCCAAAAGGTTTGGTCGTGACGTGTTACCTTGTCGTAGTTTCTGAGAAACTTTTCTGCCGCTTTAGAATGTTTCGTACTCATAGTCCTTGTGCTAATATTTCTACGACATGAATAAATTTGATTCTTTTCTCGCCGTCTTTTGCAGCAATGCCACTCATGTGCATAAGACACGAAGAATCGGGACCGGTGACATATTCGGCTCCGGTGGCAATGTGGCGGGCTATTTTGTCGCGTCCCATGCGGGCAGAAACATCTGGCTCCTCAACAGAAAACATACCGCCAAATCCGCAACACTCATCAGGGCGTTCCGGCTCGACAATCTCTATGTCGCTTACCAATGAAAGCAAATCACGAATCTTATTAAATCGTGGTATTGATTTCTCGGAGGGGGAGGAAAGCCCAAGCTCCCGAACTCCGTGACAACTGTTGTGGAGACTTACCTTATGGGGGAAAGACGCCTTGAAACCACGCGCTTTAAGATTTTCCAAGCCTATGATGTCATGCAAGAATTCCACTACGTCCATAGTCTTCTTTGCAGCCTCACATTCGTGGTTTACGATGCCTTGGTGAAAGAATCTTACGTATGCAGCACAACTTGCTGATGGTGCTACCACATAGTCATAGGGACGGAATAATTCGTCGTAGTTCTCTACTATTTTGTCTGCCATACCTTGGAAACCGGCATTACCCATTGGTTGTCCGCAGCATGTCTGCTTTTCTGGATATTCGACCTCTAAACCGATGGAGGTCAAAAGCCTGTATGTCAATACCCCCACTTCCGGGTAGAGGGCATCGACATAACAGGGTATAAAAAGTCCTATTTTCATTTATTTGGTTTGAAGATACGTTACATGAGTGCGCAGGTACTCCTCAATGCCGTGTTTTCCGTCGGCGCCACCAATGCCCGACTTCTTGACACCTGCATGGAAGCCCTGGATAGCCTCGAAGTGGAAGCGGTTAATATATGTCTCGCCAAACTCCAGTTCGCGAACCATCCTTGAAGCCGTGTTGATATCGTTGGTGAAGACTGATGATGCAAGACCGTATTCGCAATCATTACACCATTCTATTACCTGCTCGATATTGTCGAATGGTATTATTGGCAGTACTGGTCCGAAGGTCTCTTCGTGTATGATGTCCATGTCTTGACGGCAGTTGCCCAACAGGGTAGCCTCAAAGAAGTAACCCTTGTTGCCAACTCTGTTACCGCCTACTAATACTTTCGCTCCTTGTTCTATAGCCTTTGCTACCTTTGCCTGAACGCTTTCGAGGGCACGCTTCTCAACCAATGGTCCCATATCAATATCGTCTGCAGAGAATGGGTCGCCAACCTTTACAGCCTTGAATTTCTCGGTTAGGAGGGCAACCATCTTGTCATATATGTCCTTGTGGAGGTATAGGCGTTCTGCATTGTTACAGATTTGTCCGTTGTTGCCGATGCGGGAGTCGAGGATTGCCTGTGCTGCAAGTTCCAGGTCGGCATCAGGGAATACTACAACAGGAGCCTTGCCGCCCAATTCAAGCGATACTTTTGTAATGTTGTTTGCTGCAGCCTTCATGATGCTTTCACCAGCACCAACAGAACCTGTAACGCTTACGATGTCTATCTTTGGTGATGCTGCAAGGGCATTGCCGATAACAGAACCCTTACCGGTAACCACGTTAAAGAGTCCCTTTGGCAAACCTGTCTCATCAACTACTTTCGCAAATTCGCAGCAGTTTTCTGGGGTCAGCTGTGCTGGCTTTATGACGATAGAGCAACCTGCTATGAGTGCTGCTCCTGCCTTGCGGGCAATAAGGAAGAACGGGAAGTTCCAAGGCAGGATTCCGGCAACAACGCCTATTGGCTTCTTAGAGATAAGGATAGATTCTCCACGATTGTCGCTTTCAACGATTTCACCCTCAATATGTCTTGCGAACGATGCCATGTAGTCGAAGTATGATATTGTAGCCCCGACTTCAATAGACGCCCAGTTGCGTGTCTTCCCTTGTTCGCGCATGATGATTTCTACAAATTCCTTCTCACGCTTGCGAATGCCTTCTGCCATCTTCGTAAGATAAACGGCACGTTCGCATGCTGGCGTTTGAGCCCAGTCCTTTTGTGCGGCTTTGGCGGCATCAAGGGCACGCTCGCAATCTTCCAGTGTACCTTCTGGCTGGCGTGAGATAACTTCCTCGGTAGAGGGATTCAGAACTTCAATGTACTTGCCATTGCTACTTTCAACGAACTCTCCGTTGATGTACATTTTCAAATCTTTCATAGTTAGTAATAAATTAGGTTTATAAATAAGAATTAGTAAAAAAAATGTTTATTCTTTTGGTTTGAATATGAGGTGTAGTATGGAGAATTGTACCAGCATTGCGATTCCCATTACGATGATGGGGGCGATGTAGCGGTTTATGCCTATCTGCATGCAGCACCAGAAGAGGATGATGTGGAGCAGGAAGTTTATTCCGTGACTGCCGCAGAAACCGAGGAATTTCTTTATTGATGGCGTTGCATGGAAAGTGAAGTAAGTCGTTGTGATATAGTTTATAATGAATGACACGATATATCCTATGGCATAGGAGGTGTTGACCTCTATGAACAGTTGCATGAGGAAGTATATTGCATAGTGTATGCTGGCAGAGAAGCAGCCGTTCAGGACAAAGCGTATAAACTGCGCCTTGCCGGCATCACTATGTAATATGGTGTCTATTGTATGCACTATCGGGTTACTTTCTTACCATTATATATATATATTCCTGGCTGGGACATTGTCGATACCTTGGTGCCATCAAGGCGATATATGGTATCTCCCTGTCCTTTCACCTTTAACCTTTCACCTTTAACCTTATTAATCCCTGTCGGACCTCCTAAGTAGGTTAGTCTGAAGTTTGTGAATATAGCCCAGTCGTTGGTGATGACTTTGTCTTTCCTGATTCCTATTGTCATGATGCCTGTATCGTCAACGGTTACTTCCGTTCCGACTTCATAGTGTTTGGTCAGGAAATACTGTTGCGCCTGCTCCATGTTGTTGGGCACATATCCCAAGGATGTCGTGATGCCCAGATTGCCCATGGTGCCTGCCTCGCTGCATATACTTGGCAGGGGGACGGTGGCATCGTTGGCATACATTTTGGCATTCGCTGCAAATGTTCCGTTTTGGTAGGATGTGGCAGCCTGTGCCGACGAGCCGTCACGATAGAACGCCTGGCAACTGAGGCGATACTGCCCCTGTGGCAACCCTGTTACGACCTGCTGGATGTCGAAGGAGTTGCATTGCCAGAACTCCTGTGCATTGTAGTTGGTGTTTCGGGCACCACTTCCTATTGTGCTTGTTATCTTCCAACCCTCGGTGCTGTTGCCGGCGAAGTGCGGGTTTTTGATGTAGCCGGTCATGTCGTCACCAGGCTGCGGAATGTATGGAGTCGGTTCTATGACGCTCTCTATCTCTATACCGTCGCCCGTGAGGGTAGCCTTGATGGAAGAGCCGCTGAGCATATTGGCTTTTTCGGTGAATCTCCCTAAGGAGCTGATGCTGCTGACGGTGATGTCTCCGGTGGCAGATGCCGTAATGACTATCTCGTTGTCAGAGATTTGTCTTACCTCTGCCGCCCCTGCATCGCCGGCAATGAAGAAGCGTACCGGCTTGGCGTATGAATTGTTTTGTGACAGGGAGTATGTGGCAGTGCCGCCCTTGCTGCCTTCTATGGTCATCGCTGGGGCAATGACGGGCACTCCGAAGTCGTTCAGGGCGTTTATGGCAACGGTATTGGCATCGCTGCTTCCGAAGAAGTTTGTCACCATGATGTAGTAGTCTTTTGAAGGGTCGCGGGCAATGACGCCGTTCCATCCTGTAGGTTCTGCAAAGGTGAGCTTCACGATGTCGTCAGCCAATTTCCTTGTCGTCTCTGCCGTTACGTTAGAGTAATATACCAGATGGCGGGCATCCACATAGTCGCCGGCTTTTACGGCGCGGCTTTCGTCGTTATACATGGGGTACAGCTTCGAGGTGTAGATGGAATTGTTGGCATCGCGGTCTCCGAAGGCTATCTTCTTGCCGTTATGTCCTGCCACACCTATTTCGTTGTCTATGTTCACCCAGTCGGACGAGAAGGTGGATTGACTGATGCCGTCTGTCTGCTTCCACGCTGTTTCTCCCTCGCCATTGTCGTAGTAGAGGGTGCGCTTCTGCTTGGTCAGTTCGTCGGTGGAGATTGCCAGTAGTCCGCCCTTCTCGGCTGTTATGGTGCAGGCGGAGTTTGCCTTTACGTAGTCGAGGTATATGATGGCATTGCCCTGTGTGGAATATATGGCAAAGCGATTGTCGAGAACCTTGTCGTTGACAGCCAGCTCGCCATTCATTACCCAGGCATTGCCGTCAAGCTGGTAGATGCCGTTGACAACGGGTGACGCATTGGTGCCCTTGCCGCTTACCTCATACCAGCCCGTCAGGTTGCCGGAGTTGTTGGCGCGGTAAGGCACTATGATTTTGTTCTTGTCGGCTTTGTCGGCAGCAAAGTATCCTGTGTATGACTTCAAGCCGTCTGACCATGAGAAGCACGAGAAACGCTCCGGGGTATATGCCCTCACTACATTCTGGCAGTCAAGGGTCCTCGCCTTGCTGTGGGCATTGCGGAAGTCCTCCCATGATGTCGGGGTGATGTCGGCTGTAGAGTTGGTGAGGTGCATGAGGTATGTCATCATCACGCGATGTGCCTCTACTCCCATGCGACGTGCAGCGACGTCGGGACGCAGCAGCCACGAGCCGTCGGGCGTCGTTGCCTGACGAGCCTTTATCTGCTTGTAGGCAAGATTTTCCAACAACAGGGCATTGGGGTCTCTCTGGAAGCAAGCCTGCGTAGAGTATGAAGTAATCTGGTCGTACAGGAAGAGCGACCAGTCGTTTCCGTTAGGCATTGCCAGCTCGCCGTCGGCAAGGGCAAGCCAGTTGAGGACATTGTCCATAACCTCCTGATTGTTGTGCTGCAGGGCATTTGATGTCCATACCTTGCTGCTTCCGTTGTTGGCAGTTTGGAACAGCTTCAGTGCCAATGCTGCCTCGCCAAGTTCCTGCATTACGACGTTCTGGTATGAGGTGTGGAAGAGGTTGTGGTTTTGCAGGGTGTAGTCGGAATATAGGTTGTTGCCCTTGTAGAGGTCGGCAACGGATGTGTCGTTGTAGTCTGGGTCTATGGCATCGCTGTCGGAGGCGTCGCTGTAGTGGCTGTATGAATTTACGGCAAAGAGTCTCATCCTCTCAAACCACTTCTCTGCCAAAGCATCGTCGGGGAACAGCCCGAGCGTTGCCGCCAGCACGTCAGCCTCCCAGCCGTTCTCTTCGGCTTTCGTATCTCCGGCATAGCCGGTGGGAACGGTGCGGTTCAGCTCGTAGTTGCACTCTGCCTTCAGCAGGGCATGGACATATCCTTTCTGGGCGTCTGAGAGTTTGTCCCACTGGAAGAAGGCTGAATAAGCTACAGACATAGCCCACAGGCTTGATTCCCATACGGCGTCTGACGTAGAGGTGGAGCCCCAGTAGTCACCGCCGGAACAAATCTTCAGCTTGTTTGCCTTATGGGTGGAGTAGGCATATATAAGACTCTTCATGGCATATTCCTCAAGTAGGTCGTAGGTGATGCCGGTTGGCAGGGTAATGCCTGCAGGCTTGGCATACTTCACCAAGAATGCTGCCACCATAGAAAGGTCGGCATTGGGACGCACGCCTTTCTCGCCGCTGGGGCATGATGGGGAGTTGCCGTTCTCGGTGTTGTAGAAGAATCCGCAGCTCTCGCTGATGCTGTTAGGGCTGGCGCATTGGAACCAGTAGCTCTTCATGTAGGGAGTGAACCGCGCCAGCATCTTCAGCAAGTCGGTCATCATCTCGCTTTCAGGAACAAAGGTGTTGTCGATAACGCCTTCCGTTGGTGAAGCTACATCCCCTTCTGTCGGGTCTGGCTCGACGGTTTCGTTAGTGACATCATAGAGCCTGACATTGTCAATCATCACACATGAGCCTCCGGAAGCCCATGTTATATTGAATCCTAAAGAGATGGTCGTCTCCTCGGTAATGGTGAAATCTACTCCTACCGTTGACCACTGCATGCCAGGAAAGCATGATGCGCTGCCTTTCGTGAAGGGAGAGTTGGAATTATTGCTTCCTGCCACAATCTTTATGCTGGAGGTGGCAGAATTGGCGTATGCGGAACGAATGTCGGCGGTAAGGCGATATTTTCCTGCGCCTAACGTTACGTTTTGCTTCAGGGCAGAAGACCCCGTGCTCCATCCCATGCGGAGATAGTAGCCTTGGGTGCCATCCGTGAGGGTCGTCACCTTGCCAAAGTTGTTGTCTGTATAGCAGTCGGTGGTGATGATAAGCTGCTTGTCTATCGACGAACCGCTATATGTCCAGCCGTTGGGCTGATTCTGGATGTAACCGCGAAAGCCGTCGCTCTCCGTCTTCTTGGTCAGCGAGGTGATGTCGTCGGCTTCAAACGAGGGATTGGTAAGCTTTGCCGTAATATCTACAATGCCTGCTGCGTATGAATAACAGCATAGCAGGGATGAAACTGCTAAAAACTTCAGCCGGAGGAAAGTCTTTTTCATAGGATAGTGTTGTATAAATTATAAACTTGTTCTGTTAGCTTCTCTGGATTGAAATGTGATGTGGCATGTTCGTATGCCTTTTGTCCCAGGTAGTCGGACTCCTGTGGGTCGGTCAGCAGTCGGTTTAATGATGAGGCAATCGACTTTACGTCGTTCGGGGCTACCTGTATGGCACCTATTCCTGCTGCTTCCGGTAGCGAAGAGACGTTGCTGGTAATAATCGGACAATGTTGCAGCGCCGCTTCTACCACAGGCAGTCCGAATCCTTCGTAGTAGGAGGGGTACAGCAATACCTTGGCGCACGTATAGAAGGCTTGCAGGATGTAGCCTTCGTGGATGTTGTCAAGTATTATGACATCGTTCGTGAGGTTCTTCTCCTGTATGAATTTCTCGCATAGTTTGCGATATTCGTGTCCGTTGCCTATTACGACAAACTTCGGACGCTTCTCCAGCCTCGCGTATGCCTTCAGCATCCCCAGCAGGTTCTTGCGGGCATTGATGCTGCCAACGGTAAGGATGAACTCCTCGTCTATATATTCTTTTATAATATCCCTTGCCTTCTGCTTATCCAAAGGGGTATAGAAGAGGTTTTGCACAGGCTGGTAGATGACGCTGATTCTTTCTTCCGGAACATTGTAGAATCTCATTACATCCCGCTTTGTCGATTCGCTGATGCATATTACGTGGGTGGCATGCTTTGCCGACCAGCCGTATTTCTGTTCATATAGGAAGATGTCTATCGGTTTATACATTCTCGGAAACGTCCTCCATGCTACATCATGCATGGTAACTATGCTCTTGATGCCCACTTTGTTGATGTCTCGAGGCAACTCGTTGGACAGTCCGTGGAACAATACGCATCCGTCAGCCTTTGCCTTGTGTCCCATCCTGAAGGTACGTATCAGGGCATTCTCGTCATAAAGTTTCGTGTCAATCTTTGGATAATGGGCGTGAATGGCATTTATGAGAGTCCGGCTGTAGTTGCCGAGCCCCGTATAATTGTGATAGTATCTCTTTGCGTCGTAACCTATTTTATAATTCATAATTATCAATCTTCAATTATCAATTATCAATTATCAATCTTCAACATCTCCACCATCTTCCTTGCAGCATTGTCGGCAGC
>DJWZ01000008.1 GCA_002449535.1 Prevotellaceae bacterium UBA7017
AATTAAGAAATAAAAGACCATTAATTTCCCCATTGGGCTAATAAGTCCCATAGGTCTTATAAAAAACAATTAAATTATTAACCCAATTATTAACAACACGAAAAAAGCGAGAAAAAAAGAGAGAAAAAGAAATTAGAAAACAATCATTAATTAATTCATTTATTTATTCACTTTATTATTAACATTTTAAATTTTTTAAAGTTATGAAAACTAAGTATTTTATCTTCGCAGCATCGGCGCTGGTGGCGCTCGCAAGCTGCTCAAGTGACGAGTACGTAGGCGACAACAGCCCTACGTCTGCTCAAAGTGACGGTTCAATCAATTTTGGAGGTGGCTTCAAAGCTGTTACACGTGCTGACCACGTTGGTGCTGACGCTGCTGCTCTGTTGAACAACAAGTTCATTGTAGGAGGTTTCAAGGGAGATGGTACTACAATGACAGAGGTATTTGACAACTACATTGTTAAATGGACAGCTAACACTGCTGGTACAACAGCAAGCAATACCAGTGATTGGGAATATGCAGGTATTGATGCAGCAGCTCCTTCTAAGATTGATGGTGGTAAACAGACTGTCAAGTATTGGGATTACAGCACAACTCAGTATGACTTTGCTGCTTATTCAACTGGTGACCTTACTGTGGCAACATCTGGTGAAGCTGCTTCTGGTAAAGTTGTTGTGAGTGGAGTTTATAAGGAATCAACATACGCTGGTCCTAAATTCGTAATTAAAGGTTTTGCTGATGACCTTGCAAAGTGCTACATCTCTGATTTGGTTACAGCATACAAACCTGCTGATTATCAGAAAGAGGTTCAGTTGACTTTCCGTAATCTTGCTACAAAGGTGCGTATTGCTCTTTACGAGACAATCCCTGGTTATTCTGTAAAAGCTGTAAAGTTTTATACAGACAACACCACTACTTTAGCAACAGGTGCTACTGCAACATCTGCAACCTTGTTTGCACCTAATGGCGCCGCTTCAGATGTGTTCTATGCTAAGGGTACAGCTACCATTAATTATCCAACAATTGGTTCAGCAAATAAAATTCAATCTGATTACAACAAGGCGCATGTGACTTTTGCCCCTCTTGCATCAGGTGGAAGCACTAAAACCAAGGCATTTGGTAATTTGAATTATACAACTTCAGAAGATAACCGTCTGTCAGGAGATGGTAGTGTATATCTAGCTCGTACTTCAATAGCTCCTACTTTTGCTGGAGCAGCTGGTAATAATTACTATACGACAGTTCTGCCTAATGAAACAGGTACTGTTCTTGAGTTACGTGTTGATTATACGTTGGTTTCCAACGATGGTCGTGGTGAGACAATAAATATTCATGGTGCTACTGCTTATGTTCCTCTTATTTACGCAACTTGGAAGCCTAACTATGCTTACACATACATCTTCAAGATTTCAGACAACACCAATGGTTGGACAAGTACTGTAGATACAGATCCAGCAGGTTTGTACCCAATCACCTTCGATGCTGTTGTTGTAGATGCAGAGGAATATACTCAAAGCACAATAACAACTGTTGCAACTCCTTCTATCACAACCTATCAGAAGGGTCATGATTACAGTGCTCAGGAAACATATAAAGCTGGGGATATCTATGTTCAAGTTATGACAGGAACAACATTAGAGAATGATCTTAATACAAAGGGTTATCTTTATACTCTCAGCGATGATGATGCTACAGAAGCAAATGTTATGGATGCTATAAGTATTCAAGCATATAGTGTGGCTAATCCTCCTGCAAATATTGTAGGTCGTAATGGTCTTACACTTACAGATGCAACATCTGCTTTCACAAAAACTGGTATTGCAACAATTCCTGGTGTAGATGGAAACGCTATCACTGTTACACCCAACACAGCTGCTAAGATTACAGCTGCAGCAAATAAGACCTATGCATTTGTCTATGACACAGATGAGTACAATGGTATTTATTTGGCAGAAGAACCTGCAGGTTGGCCAGCTGGATACTATACAGATAATACGCTTAGTACAGCTGCCACAGCTCCTTTTGCAGCAGGAACATTCTATAAGTCTACAAGTGAAATTAGATCATATGTTGAGTTAGTGGGCGCAGCGCCATCAGATTGGAATAAGGATGATAACGCTTACTATAGTGATGAAGCTTGCACAACAAAAATTACAACTGGCTATACTACCTTACACAAAGTAACTTTGAGTAGTGAACCTGGCGATTGGGGAACAGGCGAGTACTTTACTGACACAAATTGTACATCTCCTGCTGATGGCGGAGTCTATGCTGACGGTACTTATTTCAAGAAAATAAAGTGTTACAAGAAGTTCACTGTTAACAATAAGATTTACGGTGTTAAGGTCATCAAGGTTGACTAATCTCATCTAACATTTACCCCGACGGGGGTTACGACTCCCTCGGATAGAAAAAAGGTTCATCAGGGTTCGACTCCCTGATGAACTTCAAAAGAAAAAAGAAGAAGCCCGGTGGCTTGAATAGGACCAATGAGACTAATGAGACCAATAAGTCTAATAGGACCAATAAGTCTAATAAGACCAATAAGTTAAAAAGAAGACTATGATCAATGATACCAACAAGAAACCGTTAGAGCCGAAGCCGTTCTTGCCAAAGAAGGGCAACTATCGTGCTCTGCTGGTGTATCAGAAGGCGGAATGTCTTTATGATATCACTTTCTACTTTGCGCACCACTATTTCGTGGAGCGTAAAGACCGTACCATTGATCAGCTGATACAGGCGGCACGCTCTGGCAAACAGAATATCGCAGAAGGCTCGTCCGCTGCCACTACCTCCTCTGAAACAGAACTGAAACTGATGGGGGTTGCTCGCGCCAGCATGAAAGAGGTATTGGAAGACTATATTGACTATTTGCGTACTCGTGGCTTGGAACAATGGGCAGTCAATGACCCTCGTACCAAGCAGATACAGGAATATAGCAAAAAGCATAATCGCCCAGAAGATTATACTACGGACATCGACAAGCGTTCGCCAGAGGCACTGTGTAACATTGCTATCACCCTTATCCATCAGTTTGACAACATGATGGGTAAACTATTAGACCGTCTGCAGAAAGATTTTGTCGAGCAGGGCGGCATCCGCGAGCGCATGACGGCGGCTCGTCTGGGCTACCGCAATGGGCAGAAGACACGCATAGAGGAATTGGAAACAGAAAACAGCCAACTGAAGGCAAAGATAGCGGAACTGGAAGAAAGGCTAAAGAGCCTGATAAGCCCTATGAGCCTAATAAGCCTCATCCTCCTCACCCTCCTCGGCTGCGGCGGAGGCGGCAGCGAGGACGACCTTGCTGCGCCACAGGTGGCAGAGGTGCCAGGCGACGAGCTGGTGCCTATCACTTTCAATGGTTATCAGGGAAATGAGACTGCAGAAACACGTGCCAATAGTGGAACACCACTTTACGAAGTGGCTAAGAAATTCCAGGTGTGGGGCTATAAGAATATGTCAGCTGAAACGCAGGAAGTATTCCCATGCTACCAGGTTGATTGGCATGCCAATAGCGCTGCTACCTCTGCCACAAATACCAACAACTGGGACTATATAGGAACTGTTGCCAGCCAAACCATCAAGTTCTGGGACTGGTCAGCACAGGCATACCGCTTCTTCGCAGCAACAAACTGGGAAGGGGCTACTCCAGCAACGATAAATGAATATATTCTCAATAAGACCTATGGAAACACTGTGCTTGTTGAGGCAAATCCTAACTATTCTGTCAGCATGCTGGTTGATGCAAGCCCAGTGTTGGACGGCGAAGGCAAATATGACAAAGACGCTACTGATGCCAAGTTGGTCGAGGCCCCTTACTTCTCACGGCTGTGGTTCTCGACTGGTGACCCGGTGGCTTATCCTGACAAGCAGTTCGGAAAACCTGTCACCTTGGAGTTCATAAAGCCTTATGCGCGCGTGCGGTTTGTATTCATATATGTGTACCCGCGCGAGGGAATAGAGCTTACAGGCAAGAGCTTCAAGCCGACAGACGGCAGCAAGATATACCGCAAGGGGGCTGTGACAGTTTCCTACCCCCTGACAGGAGCGAAAACCATAGAGGAATACTCAATGACGCCTGCGGCAGAAGATGACCCAGCCCACTTGACAGCCTTCACCGAGGATTATGACCCGGAGGATGACGGAAAGGAATATGCAGAAACAAACAACGGCTGGTACACGGTAATACCAAACATCTCACAGGGCAGCTATACCTTGTCAGTAAGTATAAATGGTGCCAACAAAACTGCCGTAGTGCCGGCAGAATATATGCAATGGAAACCAGGCTACGGCTACACATACATCTTCAAGATTACCGACGAAGGCGGTATTGAGATAGGATGGGTTGACTATGCCGTCACCCCGTGGACAGAAATGGGAGCCGACAGGACAGTGTATAATTGGTGATTGAAGATTGAGGATTGAAAATTGAAGATTGAAAATTGAAGATTGAAAGAGATTAAGATGATAATAAGCCGAATAAGCCGAATAAGCCATATAGGGCATATAAGCCTTATAGGCCCCATGAGCCTCATAAGCCCAATAAGCTCCATGAGACTAATGAGCCTCATGAGCCTTATAGCCCTCATTGTATTCAGCAGCTGCTCTGGCAGTGATGATTTGGATGAGGGGCTGTCTGGCGAAGGCGTACAGATAGGGGAGGTGAGGAGCTATGCTACTCATTTAGAGGAGAATATGTTAACCCGAGCATGGACACCTCCTACCGGCTATGTTGCTTACGAGGGTGGTGACCAACCTATCGCCTTTGCCCTT
>DJWZ01000077.1 GCA_002449535.1 Prevotellaceae bacterium UBA7017
ATAGAGCTCCTGGAACTGCGGATTGCGTGGTGCCGAACCGCTGCCTCGGGTGTTGTAGCTGCCGCAGAAGAAGCCGCCGATGTCGGTATTGAAATTAGGGCAGCCCGTCATGCCGTAGTTAAGCCCCAGGGGTATCTGGTTGCGCAACACCTCCCACGAAGAGCTGACGTCGCCGCTCCACAGTCCAGAGCCGTAACGCTGCTGACCGGCAAAGGCAGAGCGCGTCATGATGAATACCCGCTTGTCGGAGGTTGCCTTGCGCTGACCTTCATACACACCGCTGACGGTTGCCAGCGGGAAGACATTGCGGTAGCGGCGCCATGTGCCGTCGCCGGCACGGTGGTCGTAGTCGGACTCCTTAGGATTGAAGCAGTCGGGGTCGGTAGAGTCCATCCACCACGCGTCGGTGCCCTCGTTGAGCAGGTTGGTAAGGTGTTTCCAATAAATGTCTCGCGCCTTTGGACTTAAAGCATCATATACACGCACTCCGGAAGGATAGTCCATACGCGGCGGCCATTGGGGCAGTCCGCTCTGCGGCCATGTCTGGAAGTCGTAGAGCAACCCCAGCGAGTCGAGCTCATGGTATTGATGGGTCTTAGGACCGAAGCTTGCCCAGATGCTTATCATGAAGTGGGCATGCTGGCGGTGTACCTCGTCAATCATCCTCTTGCCGTCAAGGAAGTTCTCATGTACGAACTCCATTGCATTCCATGTATAGTTGGAACCCCAGTATTGCCAGTCTTGTATGATGCCGTCGAGGGGTATCTGGCTCTTGCGATAGCGGCTTACGACGTCGAGCAGTTCCCTGGAAGACTTGTAACGCTCCTTTGACTGCCAGTAGCCGTAGGTCCACAAGGGAAACATCGGCACCTCGCCTGACAGCGTGCGCATCTCGGCAACGTTGCCATCGACGGAGCCGCCCAACATGAAGTA
This sequence comes from Prevotellaceae bacterium UBA7017, assembly GCA_002449535.1. GTDB lineage: Bacteria > Bacteroidota > Bacteroidia > Bacteroidales > Bacteroidaceae > Prevotella. The sequence goes on from DJWZ01000077.1 coordinate 934, forward strand.
GTAGTCAATGCCGTCGCCAACCTCTGAGGACAGTTCCATCTTGTTCTGCCCGGTAGCATCGAAAATGGTGCGGGAGTAGTTGTCCCAGTATATAGACCATCCTCGGATGCTCTGGAATACTGGTTGGAAATCCTGCAGGTTAGACTGCTCCATCTCTACACGCTTGCCGCGATGTGACAGCTTGCCGTCCTGCAATGTGCCGAGGCCGTAGATGGGTTCGTCCTTCTGCAAAGCAAAAGCCGTCGTAACGCGATAGGCTCCCTTGTCGGGACCGTCGGTGCGCTCCTCGAAACCGTAGGACAGTTCTTGCAGCAGATTCTTTACTTTGCGACCTTCGAAGTTGACGCGCCCGGTCGTCTTATTGACGCGGACAGTCAGTTCGCCGCTGCTCAGAGACACCTCACTGCCACTCTCGCCACGCCTGACGGCAATGTCCTGCGGCTGTGCCGTAACGACAAGGCTGGGGTGGGACAGGGTGCGCCCGGTGGGCACCTTGGTGATGTGTACTGTGCGAGGCGTAAAAAACTCCACGCAAACGATTGTGGAAGTAGTCTTCACGATTGTTGGCTTTGCAATAATCGGCAAAGCAAACAGTAATAACAATAGGCTGGAGAAAAAGGTTTTCATTTTATTATTGGTTTTTGGAACTTTAATGGGGCTAATGGGGCTAATGGGGCTAATGTTCAATCCTCAATGTTCAATCCTCATACTCCGTAGAGTCTTCTATGCCGGCAGCGGCGAGGGCTTCTTTGCGCTCGATGCATGTGCCGCATTTGCCGCAGTGTTTCGTACCACCTTTGTAACAAGACCATGTCTTGCTGTAGTCTATGCCCAACTTCTTCCCCCTGACGGCGATGTCTCCCTTGGTGATGTCGGTATAGGGAGCCAGAATTTGCAGACCCTCATACGTACCGGCAGAGATGGCAGCACTCATGGCAGAAACAAACTCAGGACGGCAGTCGGGATAGATGGCATGGTCGCCACCATGATTTGCCATCATAACATATTTCAGCCCACGGCTCTCAGCCATGCCGGCAGCAATGGCAAGCATGATGCCGTTGCGGAAAGGCACCACGGTGCTCTTCATGTTTTCGTCGGCATAATGACCTTCGGGTATCTCCTCTCCGCCAATAAGCAGGGAAGATGTGAAATACTTCTGCATGAAGTCGAGGGGAATGACTATCTGCGGAATACCAAGATGCTCACAATGCCATTTTGCAAAAGCCAGCTCCTTGGCATTATGACGTGAGCCGTAATCGTAGGAAACAGCAAGGGCTATACGCTCCTTGTATTCGTAGAGCAGGGTGGTGGAATCCATACCACCGCTTAATATAATGATACTGTCTTTCATAATTCATAATGCATTAGTTGAACACCGTCCAACTGATGCCCAGGCGGAAGATGCGGCTGTTGAGAGGATGGTGAGGTGTATAGAAGTAATTTCCGGAACCCGCATTGACATGCGACATCATGACAAAGAAACGGCAACGCTTCAGCATGAAATTGGCATAGACATTGACGAGAGGATAGTTACCCACCTTTGTCTTCACCGCATCGTTCTGCTGCACAGCGAACTGCGACAGCTGCGGAACATATTCAGGGGCATAATAGGACGTAAAGAAACGCATGTCGCCGCCGAAGTGAACGGACAGCACGCGGGCAATCTTGAACTTCAGGTAGAGATTAGTCCATATATTCACTGCCGGTACAGGGAGAATGTCTTCGGCACTGCTCTTCTGGAAGGTAATGCGGTTTTCCCAGTTCAGGACGCCGAGGGTGAAATTCTGCTCAAGGGCAAGCGTCAGGAGGCTGATATTCTTCGACGACTGTTGAATGTCTGCCTCGTAGCCAGTGATGACGTTGCTGGCAGACCTGTTGTATCTCACTCCGAGGTATGCAAGATTCTGGAAGTTGTCATAAGCCACACGGAGCGATGTGCGCGTCTTGCTGTATGTGAAGCTGCCCTCGAAGTGGGTTTGCATCTGCTTGTTCAGCCCGTCATGGTCCCACCAGAAGTGCTTGGAGTGATAGTGGCGCATGAAGAATGCAGGAGTGGTGAGATGATAGAATGCCTTGAGGTTTATCTTCACAGAATCCTTTAATATAGGCACCCTAATGTCACCGATACCGTCAAATTTCAGGTCGCCCACCTGCTTGCCGGCAATCCATACTTCGCCCAGAACCTTATAATGCAAGGTCTTGCCGAGAGTCTTTATGAGTTGTCCGCCGACGGAGACATTATTCTCTGTATAGTTGCTATAGCGGGTGAGGCTGTCCTCTGCCAGACGGTAGCTGGCAATATTGTGGGCAATGAAAGCCTTGGCACCCATCGGAACATACTTGTTGAATCCTTCAAGAAGACCAACCGCAAAAGTGTTGCGGAGATTGAAATAGTCGGTCTTGTCGTAGATAGAATCACCCAATGCCCTGTCAACAGGAACACTATACCTATTATTATAAAGGTTCTTAGGAGTTCTGTATGCGATGTATGTGTGCCAGTTGTCATCAAACTGCAGATTATGAATGAAACTGGTTACCGGCACGTATTCCTCTTTTGTCCAAGACGTATCGATAGCTGCTGAGTCTTTACGCGCCATGAGAGAATCCATCAGCAGTTTACGCTTCTCTTCTGCTGCCTTCTTGAAAGCCAACCTGACAGAGTCGTTGGCGAGGTCGCCGACAATCTGTGCATCATCAGGTCTGCCTAAGGCGCGTTTTGAAGGCTTGGGGGTACTTGAATCATCGGACAGCAACTTCTCTGCCTCTGCTGCTGCCTCTGCTTGTTCTTGCTCCCTTTTTGCCTTGATGGCAAAGCGACGTGCCTCAATCTCCTGCTCAGTCATTGGCACTTTGCGATAGAATCCAATATTGTACCTGTGCGAAAGGGTGGCATGAAAGGCATTGGTGCGATTCCAGTTGCTGCTCAACAAGACGGGAATCTCATTCTCGGAATACGTTTCGGAGGTGGCTTCCGGATGCGTTATGTATTCATCATTCGTAATGCCGCCATTCTCTGTCAGCTTCAGGTGGTCGAAGGAGAATATGAGGTGGGCATTATATCGCTGACCGATATACGAACCCCACATGGTGTAGTCGAAAAGTGCAGTGGATTGGTTTTGGTAGTATCCACGACCGTAGATATAGTCGAACTTGAAACCAAATCCAGCCTCCTTATTTATATTATTAGCAAAAAGAGCCTTGAAGTGATCCTCGCCGTTCGTCCTGTCACCGCACGAATTGAACGACAGGTTGGTGATAGGCGAGAGTGTGTTGCTGAACTTCAGTTCTGTAGGAGGGGTAAGGAAATATGACAACCCGTCGGTAAAGCCGAAAGAGGTGTAGTCGCGGTCGGTCGCGATGCGGGCTATGCGCGGAGCTCCGAGGTTGCCAGTCGTGTTGTATTCACCATAGCGTCCTGTCGTGAAGATAGAATTCATGAACAGATGCTGGGCAGTATCGGGAGCTACGGCTGTCCTGTCACCGAAATGGTCATCAATGGTCCATAGGTGCATACCTTTCGGCACCTCCTTGTGCTTGTGGCTCAGAGAGTCGAGAGCACGATTGGGATTGAAGGTGTTGTCCGTAACGGTAAAACCATCGTCATAGAATGTGGTATTGTTGCCTTGAGCCATTGACGGTAAACTGATGGCAAACAAAAATACAGAAATAAGTATGATGTTGTATATCCGTCTCATATTTATTTCATATATCTTAAGACACATTCTGCCATCTTCATTGCCATCGCTATAATAACAATGACAATTCCCATCATCTTCGTCCTTTCATCATGTAGATACCACTGACCGTAGGCATTTACGGCAGCGCCGATGATACCTGTGATGATGAACAGCAGATTGAGAATCTGGCGGATTTTAAATATCGTCGTAGGACCTTGTGGTTGTTGATGCATCTGATAAAAAGGAGTGTTATTTTTTCAGGGTTTCTTCGATGCGATTGAACAATGCATCTTTTGCATCAATGGTCTTGGTACGGAACTTTTCTGAACCGCCCTTCTGGAAACCGTCACCCTTCTTGTTGATTGCCTGAGCATCAGATATCATGTCTTCTGCAGGGAACTGTCCGCCACCGCGCTCTTCGTCGTAGATGTAGTTGAGGTTGCACATAGTAACCAAACATCTTCCGTCATAGCAGTCGAAAACCAACTGATAGTTGAACTTTGTTTGGTCGAGAGACAGAAATTTGTTCTCAAATGTAAGAATCTCCTGTACTCGAGCTACAATCTGGTGGTTCTCTTCATTGGTTATGGTTATCTTGCTGACATCAGTCTTAGGATTTACGCCATTGCCACCACGCTCTGAGCAATATCCCTTAGAGAAAGCAAGCATGGTAGTATATATATCCCCTGCTGACTTGCCTGGTACTTCGATAGCCTTCTGCCACTGAATCTTACCATTGACTTCCGGGCAAGCACCAGCCAGATATTTAGGGTCTATGACTCTTTCTGCCTTTGGCTTCTTCTCAAACAGGGCACGCTTCTTTATCTTGCCGTCCTGTGTAATGGTGTATGATTCCTGAGCTTTTTTCTTTGGCTTGAAGAGTTGTGCATTAGCATGGGTAGCATACAGGATTGACAACAGGGCGCAAAGGATGATAATTACCACGATGCGAGCCACGCAGCCTACTACTTTCTTGATGATGAACAATGCAATGATGATTGCAATGATTCCGATGATTAATTGTGTCATATCTTAAATGGTATTGTTGTTGTAAATTCCAATGGCTTGTGTGTTATAGGATGGTAGAAACACAGCATGTAAGCATGCAGGCACAGACGATGTAGAGGGTCGTCACCATTGCCGTATTTCACATCACCGCAAACGGGATGTCCCATCTCTGCTGCATGAACACGAATCTGGTTCTTCCTGCCTGTCTCGAGCTTGAACTCCATTAGTGTGTGTGTCGCTGTGCGCTTGAGAACATGGAAATGTGTTATGGCATGCTTTCCTCCATTATCGACAGGGGAGGAATATGTAATGTATGCTTTGTTGTCCTTCAGCCAGCTCTCGATGGTTCCGTCATCTTCTACCACCTCACCGCTCAGGACGGCAACATATCGGCGGTCGAACACGATGTCGTGCCATTCGTGCTCCAGAATCTGCTCTGTGTCAATATCCTTTGCATAAACCATAAGTCCCGAGGTGTCTCTGTCCAGACGATGTACTACATGAGCTCTGCACTTTTGGCGTGTCTTATGAAAATAGTCGTCAAGGACACTCTTCACGTTTAAAGACGAATGACCTGCTGCCATGGACAGAATACCGGATTTCTTCTCTATAACGATGAGATATTGGTCTTCATACACTATGCTGACATACCTGCTCTTGAAGACATCGTTCTTCTTGGAATTAGAAACCTGTACCTTCATGCCGGCAGAAAGAGGAAAGTCGAATTGTGTCACCGTCTTGCCATCGACCTTGATGCCGCGTCCCTTCAAGGTGTCCTTAACCTTGTTCCTTGAAGCAGACAAAGTCTCCAAAAGAAACTCCAGCAGGGGAATCTCCTTGGTTACATTATATGTCTTGTATTCTTTTAATTTTGGGTTGTACATGCAGTCAGTCTTAATAATCCTTTGTTTCAAGGCCTACCATGTTAGCGCACAAAAGTAGGAAATTTTCTTTAGAAAGCCTGTTCGTTGCCCGTAAATTTAAGAAACTTTTAGAGAAAATAGTCATATTTTTAAGAAATAATTTGGTTAGTATGGATAAATTTGATACATTTGCACCCGATAATGCAGAAAAATATGTCCATGAATAACAAAAATTCAGAGTCTTGTGTCGGTTGCCAGCTTTACGGGCAATGTGGTTCCGCTTGCGAGACTCAGGACAATGAGACGTCTGCATGGGGAAAACTTCTTCTTCCTTGTGCTCTGCTCATAGCAGTAACATTGATGGTCGGAGTGTCATATCTTATAAATCTTATGTTCTAAAGCCTTTAAAAAACTACTATAATAATGAATTTTATCTTATCTGCAGTAATTGCTTTAGTAGCAATCGCATTGGTAGCGTCAGTAGTGCTCTATGTATGCTCTAAGCGCTTTGCTGTACAGGAGGATCCTCGCTTATCTGTTGTGGCAGAAGCATTGCCACAGGCTAACTGCGGCGGTTGTGGCTTTCCTGGCTGCTCGGGTCTTGCAGCAGCCCTTGTAAAAGGTGCTGATGACGGTTCTATTGAAGGACTTTCGTGCCCTGTCGGGGGTCAGGAGGTGATGTCCAAAATAGCAGGCTTGCTCGGCATGGAAGTGGAAGACAGCGCTCCGAAAGTAGCCGTTGTCAGATGTAATGGATGTTTAGAGCACCGTCCTCGTATAGCAGAGTATGATGGCTTGCGCTCTTGTGCCGCAGTAAATAGTGTCGGCAGTGGTGAGACGGCATGCGGCTACGGATGTCTGGGCTGCGGAGATTGTGTGTCGGCTTGTAACTTTGGCGCGATAACCATAGATCCTGAGCTTGGACTCCCAGTTGTAAATGAAGACCTTTGTACTTCTTGTGGTGCCTGCGTCAAGGCATGCCCACGCAATATTATTGAATTGCGTTACAAGGGACGTGTTATAAAGGAACAGCCACATCGTGTGTATGTGTCATGTGTAAATAAGGACAAGGGACCTGTCGCAAACAAAGTATGTAAGGTCAGTTGTATAGCATGCGGAAAATGCCAGAAGGTATGTAAGTTTGAGGCTATCTCGATAGAGAACAATGTTGCCTATATAGATATGGATAAGTGTAAGGCTTGTGGACTTTGTGTGCATGAATGTCCAAAGAATGCTATTCATGCAACATGGGAACTGCCCGCGCTGAAACCAAAAGAGCCAGAGGCTGAGGAAACAAACTAAACTAACTAAACACACTAAGGAAATTGGATACGAAAACTTTTAGAATAGGCGGTGTTCATCCAGAGGAGAACAAGTTGACACATGAAGTGCCAACACAAGTTGCTCCGCTACCTCAGCAGGCGATATTTCCCCTGAGTCAGCACATTGGCGCTCCTGCAAAGCCTATCGTCCAAAAGGGTGATAAGGTGAAGGTCGGCACAATGATTGCTGAGGCGAGCAGTTTTGTCAGTGCTAATATATTCTCTTCTGTGTCGGGTACAGTGTTTAAGGTTGACACTGCAGTGGATGCGACGGGCTATCAGAAGCCCTGTATAATAATAAATGTAGAAGGAGACGAGTGGGAAGAGTCCATAGACCGCTCGGACAAGATAGAACGTCTGGAACATCATCCCGAGCTGACGGCAGAGACAATTATAGAGAAAGTAAAGTATGCCGGCATCGTTGGTATGGGTGGTGCTTGCTTCCCGACACATGTGAAGCTATGTCCTCCACCAACAGAGAAAGCTGAGTGTGTCATTATAAATGGCGTGGAGTGTGAGCCGTATATAACCTCTGACTACCGTCTGATGATGGAGAAACCAGACGAGGTTATCGAAGGCGTGAAGCTCATCATGAAGGCTGTCGGTGTAAATAAGGCATACATTGGCATTGAGGAAAACAAACCTCATGCAATAGATCTCATGATTCAGAAGTTGATGACCAACCTTGATATAGAGGTGGTGCCATTGGCAAAGAAATATCCGCAGGGTGGTGAGAAGCAACTTATTGATGCTGTAATCCGCAGACAAGTTCCTGCACCTCCTGCTATTCCTATCAACGTAGGAGCTATAGTTCAGAATGTGGCTACTGCTGTCGCTATCTATGAGGCGGTGATGAAAAACAAACCTCTCTTTGAGCGTTATACGACAGTCACTGGAAAGCAGTTGGCAAAGCCGGGTAATTTCCTGGTACGTATGGGAACACCATTCGGACAGCTTATAGACCTGTGTGGCGGATTGCCTGATGGAGACAACAAGATTCTTGCCGGTGGTCCGATGATGGGTAAGGCAGTTAACAGCCTAAACACTCCTGTCGGTAAAGGACAAAATTCTATCACTGTGCTTTCAGACCAGGATGCCCACAGAAAGGAACCACAACCTTGCATCAGATGTGCAAAATGTGTAGGGGCATGTCCTATGGGACTTGAGCCATACCTGCTTGCAAAGGGTAGCGCAATGAAGATGTGGGAACGCATGGAGGCTGAGATGATAACCAGTTGCATAGAATGCGGCTCGTGTCAGTTTACATGTCCTGCTCATCGTCCGCTTCTTGATAATATAAGGATGGGTAAACAAACCGTTATGGGAATCATACGCGGCAGACAAGTAAAAAAATAGAAATAACGATAAATATTCATTGACGAATGTCTCAAATAATAGTTTCATTATCTCCACATGCTCATGGCACAGATTCTGTTGAAAAGAATATGTATGGTGTCATCATAGCGCTGCTTCCTGCACTATTGGCATCGTTCTATTTCTTCGGCTTAGGATCGTTGATTGTTTGTGCTGCCAGCGTTATAGCATGTGTGCTTTTTGAGTGGTTGATAAGCAAATTCATGCTGCAGCGTACTCCGACGATTTCTGATGGCTCTGCCATAGTGACGGGACTTCTGCTCGGTATGAACTTACCAAGTAACTTCCCTATATGGATGATTGTCATCGGAGCACTGGTCGCAATCGGTGTCGGTAAGATGACCTTTGGAGGATTGGGACAAAATCCTTTTAATCCAGCTCTTGTAGGACGTTGTTTCCTGCTTGTCAGCTTCCCCGTGGCAATGACGTCGTGGCCTGTAGGGAACCAGCTGTTGGCATATACGGATGCAACAACGGGAGCAACGCCATTGTATGTGATGCAGACGGCAATTAAGAATGGTGACCCGAAAGTGTTGGAGCAACTGCCATCATCCCTTGATATGTTCTTGGGTGTAACTCAAACCAACAATATGGGAGCCGGCACAATAGGCGAAATATGTGCTGTGGCACTTCTGTTGGGCTTGGTATATATGTTATGGAAGAAAATCATAACATGGCATATACCTGTCAGCATTATTGCTACGGTATTCTGCTTCTCTGGCTTGCTACACCTGTCTAATCCGGTATATGCAAACCCTTTGCAGGTTATCCTGTCAGGTGGTTTGATGTTGGGTGCTATTTTTATGGCAACAGACTATGTAACATCTCCTATGTGTGCAAGAGGACAGTTGATATATGGTGTTTGCATCGGCTTGCTGACAGTTATCATTCGTAACTGGGGTGCATATCCTGAAGGAATGTCATTTGCAATACTTATTATGAATGCATTCACACCGTTGATAAATTACTATGTAAAACCAAAGCGCTTTGGTGAGATGCCAAAGGTTGCAAAATAATGGAGGACAGTTAGCATGGAAAGGTTGAAATCAAATCTTCAGAATATGGTTGGCGTCCTTGTAGGTGTTGCCTTCGCATGTGCTCTTTTGTTGTCTGTCTTCAATAAAATAACAGCTGGTCCCGTGGCAGAACAGGCAGCCAAGGCTCTTCAGAATGGTATAAAACATGTCATGAAGAGCGATAGTGTTGTGGTAGAGAGTGATACCGTGGTTGAAAAAGAGTTTAATGGAAAAATGCTTTCTTTCGTGGTGCATAATACCAACAAGGGAGTTGCCATAGAGAGCACTGACCCAAATGCTTTTGGCGGAAACCTGAAAGTGTTGGTGGGATTCAACGAAGAAGGCAAAATTCTGGGATATACTATATTGGAAAGTGCAGAAACGCCAGGACTTGGTGCCAAAGCATCAGAGTGGTTCGTGGAGGGTGCTCCCGGTAGTATCGTAGGTTTAAGCGCATGGAAGAATAATCTTACGGTAAAGCAAGATGGCGGCGAAGTTAATGCGATTACAGCTTCTACCATCACCTCACGTTCATTCCTTAGAGCCGTAACACAGGCATGGTCTGCATATCGCGGCGACAAGGATGATGCAAAGACCGGTGCAACACAACAAGTAGAGAAAGGAGGCAAAAATGAGTAATGCTAAAATAATCCTTAACGGTATAATAAAAGAGAATCCGACATTCGTCCTGTTGTTGGGCATGTGTCCTACGTTGGCAACGACCACGAGTGCTATGAACGGTATGATGATGGGACTTGCCACAATGGTAGTGTTGATTTTCTCCAACCTTGTCATATCAAGTATCAGGAACTATGTGCCAGACATGGTGCACATCCCGGTATATATAGTTGTAATAGCAACTTTGGTGACAATAGTCCAGATGTGTCTGGCGGCTTATCTGCCTGACGTGAACAAATCCTTGGGCTTGTTTATTCCCCTTATTGTCGTAAACTGTATTATATTAGGCAGGGCTGAGGCGTTTGCATCAAAAAACGATGCGGTATCGTCAATGTGTGACGGAGTCGGCATTGGACTCGGCTTCACGTTAGCTCTCACCCTCCTTGGAATATGCAGGGAATTGCTGGGCAACGGCACTGTGTTTGATGTACGTTTGATACCAGAGGAATATGGCATGCTTATGTTCATACTCCCTCCTGGAGCGTTTATGACGTTAGGTTTCCTGATTGCAATAAAGAATCGTTTCAGCAAAGATTAACCCTCAAAAACTCAAAGAAAAATGGAATATATACTTATATGCATCACAGCGATATTCGTAAATAATATCGTGCTGAGTCAGTTCCTTGGCATCTGTCCGTTCTTGGGAGTGTCACAGAGGGTGAACACGGCTCTTGGCATGAGTGCTGCCGTTGCCTTCGTCATGACACTGGCAACTGTCGTAACATATTTGTTGCAGATATATGTCTTGAATCCAATGGACCTGGGCTATCTGCAGACACTGTCGTTCATACTTGTCATAGCCTCTTTGGTGCAGTTGGTGGAGATAATATTGAAGAAGGTGTCTCCTGCCCTGTATCAGTCTTTGGGAGTGTTCCTTCCGCTGATTACTACAAACTGTGCCATACTTGGTGTGGCAATTCTCGTCGTGCAGCGTGAATATACACTGTTGGAAAGTCTTGTGTATGCTCTTGCCTCTGCTATCGGCTTTGGCTTGGCATTGGTAATATTTGCCGGTTTGCGCGAACACCTCGCTATGGCTGACATCCCAAAGGGAATGCGCGGAATGGCGATAACACTTGTGACCGCCGGTATTCTGGCACTCGCATTTATGGGATTCAGTGGCGTTGACGGCGGACTGAAGCCGATATTTGGAATAGAATAAAAATGAATATAATAAAGATTATAGAACTTTAGTTCAGAGATACGATCCGTGTCTCAACAGCATCAGAGCACGGATTATTTGTGTTTGTGTTGTTGTCTCCCTCCGACGTGATGTCTGGGGGGAGATTTTTTATTAAAAGTAATTGTGTTTCAATATTTTTTTATACCTTTGCAGCGCAAATGATTTTTGGATTATAATACAACACTACACGAAATGAAAAAGAAATTATTGTTTGTTGCTTTTGCGGCATGCGGCTATGGTGCATTCGCATCAGAACCGGCAGATAGCGTGTCCCTTGAGAATGTCACCGTAACAGGTGTTCGCAGTGCCAC
>DJWZ01000020.1:0-8208 GCA_002449535.1 Prevotellaceae bacterium UBA7017
CGAAAGGCGGATGCCGCTAAGATTTCTGTTGTTACTGATGTCAAGACTCCAGAAAAGGTAGAAGCGGCGCATACTATAATAGAGCACCCAGGTCTTGGCGAGGGTGGGCGTTTCCATGATGCTACACATGAAAATCCGCTGCCGGAAAATACTTTGCTAAGGTTTGCTTTGGTAGGAAATCAGAACTGTGGCAAGACAACACTCTTCAATCAGCTTACAGGAGCCAATCAACACGTTGGCAATTTCCCTGGTGTTACCGTTGACAGGAAAATGGGTGTCATTCGTGGTTATAAGAATACAGAGATAACAGATTTGCCTGGAATATATTCCCTTTCGCCCTATACACAAGAGGAAATAATAAGCAGGGAGTTTATCATAGGTCCTACCAAGCCTGATGCTTCCTATAATCCTGTTTCTTGCATCATCAATATTGTTGATGCCACAAACATCGAGCGAAACCTATATCTTACCATGCAGTTGATGGAACTGAACATACCGATGGTTCTTGCCCTCAACTTTATGGATGAAATGGAAGGAAATGGCGGAACAATCCTTGTTAATGCGATGGAGAGGACGTTGGGGTTGCCTGTAATTCCCATCTCCGCGAAAAAGAATCAAGGTGTAGGTGAACTTATTGACCATGCTATTCATGTAGCACAATATCAGGAAGCACCGGCTCGTCAGGACTTCTGTTCCCCTCAGGAGAATGGTGGTGCAGTACATAGGTGTCTGCATGCCATAATGCACTTGATAGAAGATCATGCAGAAAAAGTTCACATCCCTATTCGCTTTGCTGCTGCAAAGTTGGTAGAGGGTGATGCTTCTATAAAGAAGGTCCTGAATTTATCGCAGAATGAGAGCGAGACAATAGAGCATATCATGAAGCAGATGGAAGAAGAGCGAGGTATGGACAGAGCTGCAGCAATGGCTGATATGCGCTATTCTTTCATAGAGAAACTTTGTGCCGATACTGTTGTGCATCCCAAGAAAAGCAAGGAAGCCATTCGTTCTGCAGCTGTCGATAAGATTCTTACAGGTAGATGGACTGCTTTGCCAACATTCCTCGTCATAATGGCTGTAATCTTCTGGATTACTTTCGATGTATTGGGAGGAACTATGCAGGGGTGGCTTGAGGAATTCGTAGATTGGTTTACACAAATAAGTGATGAGACACTTGTTTCCTGGAAGGTAGAAGACTGGGTTCGTTCTCTTATTATTGATGGTGTTTATGCTGGTGTGGGAACTGTGGCATCTTTTGTTCCTATTATTGTTGTGCTGTTCTTCTTCCTCTCAATGCTTGAGGATACAGGATACATGGCACGAATAGCCTTTGTGATGGACAAGCCATTGAGAAAGATAGGGCTTTCTGGCAGAAGTATTGTCCCATTGCTTATGGGATTCGGGTGTTCTGTTCCTGCTGTAATGTCTTCAAGGACACTGCCTTCCGAGCGAGACAGACGACTTTCTGTTACATTGATACCTTTCATGTCTTGTACTGCAAAGTTACCTATATATGCATTCTTCTGTGCTGTCTTCTTCCCAGATAATGCTGCATTGGTAATGTGTGGATTATACCTCCTTGGTATTTTGGTGGGCATTGTTGCGGCAATAATAATGAAGCATGGAGTTTTTAGAGGAGAGGCTGTTCCTTTCGTTATGGAACTTCCGAATTATCGTCTGCCTTCTGTAAAGACTACAATGATGCTTTTGTGGGAAAAGGCTCGCGACTTCCTGCAAAGAGCCTTTACTGTAATCTTCTGTGCTACCATTATCATATGGTTCCTGCAAAGCTTCTCATTCCAGTTGCATGTTGTGGAAGATGCTTCAGAAAGTATTCTTGGTGTTACAGCATCAATAATATCTCCCCTCTTGTCACCAATAGGGCTTGATGACTGGCGCATTGCCACTTCTCTTGTTAGTGGCTTTATGGCAAAGGAAAGTGTAGTATCAACATTGACAGTATTGTTCGGTGAGAGTACACCAATAGCAAGCATCCTGTCAATACCACAAGTGATATCGTTGCTAATATTCTGTCTGCTATATACTCCTTGTGTCGCTGCTATAGCCTCTATTCGTCGCGAACTTGGTAATAAGGATGCTTTGGCAATAGTCTTCTTCCAATGTCTTATAGCTTACATTGTTTCTTTCATAGGTTATAATATCGCACTTCTATGAATATGATTTCTATCCTTCTTCTTGCAGCTGTATGCATTGCATTTCTACTGTCTGCAAGATATGTTTTTCGCTCTGGCGGAAAGAAATCGTGCTGTAAGAACTGTGATGGGAATTGTTCTTGCTGCTAAATTCGCCTTTTTTTGCACTTTTTTATACGACTATGCGCAGGATTTAGTAAATAAATGTTAAAAATAGAGTTTTTCCTTTACAAAAGTTTGCAAAAAGGTAATAAAGTTTCTATCTTTGCGCTCAGAAATAGTTTGTAACTATAAAAATTGTTTATTAATTTAAAATTGTAAAAGTTATGAAAAAGATTTTTATGATGGCAGTAATGGCTGTAGCAGCCCTCACTGCAAACGCACAGCAGGAAGCAGGTACTTTCTCTCTCCAGCCAAAAGTTGGTTTGAACGTTTCAAAAATCACTGGTGATGGAACAAAGGCAAAGGCAGGTTTTGCTGCAGGTGTTGAAGGAATGTATCAGGCAGCTGATAAGTTTGGAGTATCTCTTGGTCTCTTGTATTCTCTTCAGGGTACAAAATATGAAGGCGAAGATAAAGCATACAATATGCACTACCTTAACATTCCAATCCTTGCTAACTATTACGTTGTTAAGGGTCTTGCTGTTAAGGCAGGTATCCAGCCAGGTTTCCTTGTAGGTGCAAAGCACGATGGTAAGAGCTTCAGTGATGATTGCAAGAAGTTTGACTTCGCTATTCCTGTAGGTTTGTCTTATGAGATTTCTAATATTGTTTTCGATGCTCGTTACAATATCGGTCTGACAAAGACAGCAAAGGGTGATGATGTAAAGAAGACAAAGAACAGCGTATTCCAGTTCACAGTTGGTTACAAGTTCGCTCTCTAAGACATAATACTTAGGATACATAGATAATAATATTACAGCCTCGTTAGTGTAAAAGCTAACGAGGCTGGTTTTTTGTTCCCAAATGTGGGAATGATTGTTTTCCAGTAGGGGAACAATTTTTTTTGCGCCTTGTATAAATTCTGTTTCAAGCCCTGAAATTTATATTCCAAGCCTTGAAACTTATATTCCAAGCCCTGAAACGGAAAAGGAATAGGCAGTGAAAAACAAAAGCCCCGTTAGTGAAATGCTAACGAGGCAGGATAGGTTTTTGTTTTTGAGGATTTACTCTTTATATTTCGAGAGTTTGTCTTCCCAATATTTTTTTACATCTGACCATTTGTAATAAGGACCTTTAACAGCCTTGAGGTCAGGAACATCTGCTTCCTCTTCGTTGAGGAGAAATTTCACGAGGACATCGTCAACACTGGCATCAGGAGTAGTGGGGCGATAGAAAACCATCTGTATGTTACTTGCCATTGGGAAGATTTTGTAGCTGTACCACTTGTTTTTCTCCAAGTCATCGAGGCTATCGTATATAGTGCCAGCGCCATTGAGGTTCATAAAGCATGCAGTGGGCATAACTACCACCTCGTGACCAAAGCGCATGTGAGCAGAAGGAACAGAAAGGCGGGCATTGCTGTCCTTGAGGAGTTTTGGAAGAGAGGCATCCGTCTCTTCTATAATATTCTTTATAAGATTGCGCTGAACATATATCTGTGTTCCGCCATTCAGCATTGAAGGTCCGTATTTTACGTACCAGTCGGCATTTCTGCCAAGCCATATATTGTAAAGTTCATCATTGGTAAAGATGTCAAGCAGGGAGAAATTCTTTCTCAGTTCAAGGCTCTGCTGGTCTTGAGCCACTTTCCACAGTATTGTTTCGATGAAATCATGTGGTTTCTCAACGTTTTCTTTCCAATAGTCTTCAGTCTTGAAAAGAGTATTCAGAACGCGAGTAGCATCAAACTTGCTTTTTCTGAAGGTATTCAGAGCCTTCTCTGCTTCAGAGCCGCGTGGAGCCCTTTGTTTCTGGAGTTCCTTGTCGTCCTGAATAATGTAATACATATCATGAGCAGAAGCATCCATCTTTATATTAAGATTTGGGTTTCTGCCCTGCAGTTCTGCCATTTCGTTTGCCATAGAAAGGATGCAGCGAATAATGGTGCTGCTCTTGGCATCAATGACATTGTCCTTTCCGAATATTTCTGGAAAGCGTTCGCTGAGTCTTCTGGCAATCCCCCTATGCTGCTGGGCTCCCAGTGGGGTCAGTTCTTCTATGCGCCCTTGGGCATCTTTCCTGATAGCAATACATTTCTTAAGAACATCCTCTCCCTTTTCTGTCAGCTGACCGGCATCATGAGCTGCCTGAAGTACCTTTACAGGAGTGTCATAAGCTGATTTTCCTATAAGATATCTGGAGCCGTGACGACCGTAATGGGAGAAATAGCACACTTCGTATCCCTCTGGGGTAGGGGATAGCGGTTTGGTAGGTTCTTGGTAGGCTGTATAATTGTCGCCTCCAAGGTAAGGATTGATTTTAATCTCTTCTCTGGCATTTTGTGCTACGACACAAAGTGCAAATAATAAAAGGAATAGGGAAGAATAGGTCTTTTTCATAAGATTTTATGTATATTTGATTAAGAAGTGTTGACAAAAGTAATATTTTTTTGCGATTATTGTTGTTTTTTTAATATTTTTTTGTAATTTTGCAAACAGAATTGTATAAATGTAACACAAAAAATCAAAAAGTACTTATGAAAACCCTTTTGTTATTCTCGGCACTACTATTCTGTGTAGGAGCGAGTGCAGAGGAGAATCTTATTCCAGAGGAAGCTGCCCCAACTGTTGAGGAAGCTTTGGCAAACAGCGAAAGCCCTTTGGAATACCATTCTTCCAACATGTTTGAGATTCCTTCTCAGAAAGTAGTCCTTGACCCAAACCTTGCTACAGCATTAGGTAGCGAAGCAAGCAGGAAAGCTGCAGAAAGTAAGTATGGTGTTTATACCCCACTTAAGGAGTGGGAAATAACATCTGTACCACTTCTTGCATTTGGTTTTATCGCCAAGGCAGATAAGAAGAACTTCCGTGCTGCCCGTAACAACTTCATCCCTTCCTACAAGAATCGTATGGATGACTGGTTGCAGCATGTGCCACTCATTGCTACTACAGCCATGAACTTTGCAGGCTATGAAGGCCGTAGCGACCATTGGCGCTATCTGGCAAGTGGTGCTATGTCTTACGGATTCATGGCATTGTTCACAAATGCCATAAAATATTCTGCAAAGGAGATGCGCCCAGATGGTTCTACAGCCAACTCTTTCCCTTCAGGACATACAGCTACAGCCTTCGTTGCTGCAACCATTATGCATAAGGAGTATGGTTTGACACGTTCTCCTTGGTGGTCAGTTCTTGCTTATGGATGTGCTACAACGACAGGTATCATGCGTACCCTCAATAACCGCCACTGGATAAGCGATATCTTGGTAGGTGCCGGTATTGGTGTCATTTCTACTGACTTGGGCTATATGTTGGGTGACTTCATTTTTAAGAAGAAGGGTATCCTGCGTGAGCCTCGTCAGGGTGCTGGCGACATGTGGCAGAACCCAAGTTTCTTCAGATTGGAACTCGGTATGCAGTTTACAAATAATCTGAATTTGCCGACAAACACATCTTTCTCCACATACACTAATCTGTATGATTTAAATAGTGGAAAAGAATCCTTGGCGGGCGATTATTTCGAAGTAAAACGCAATGGTAATCCTTTCCGTATTCCTGACAGTTACAATGCTAAGGAGCGTACTTACAAAAATTATGGCGATGCTGGTCCTGCATATAACGAAGGAGTTTCACCAAAGATTAAGGTTGGAACTGGTACCACGGTAGGTGCAGAGGGTGCATACTTTATTAATAAGTATATAGGTGCAGGACTTCGTGCCCGTATTACGACAGCTCCTGTTACAGCAGAAGGCTTGTATTCTTATGACGACAATATGAACCGTCGCTATAACTCTTCTTCTGTATCTGATGTATGGTCTCTTGTTGATGTAAATCTTGGTGTATATGCTGCATGGCCTATCAGCCCAAGGCATAACCTGAACTTCAAAGCCCTTTATGGACGTCGCTTCTTTGGGTCTTTGGATTTGATGGCTGCCTATGATACACGATTTGTCAATAAGCAGACAGGAGAATCAAGAGATGTTACCATATATGGTGATGCTATGTATATAGACAAGACAAATAGTGACGATTTTACCGTTGGTGTCCACTATACATATTCTCTGAAGAATGGTGTTGCTGTCAGCGCATTCTTTGACTATGATATATCAAAGCCAGAGTTTGATGTTGAATACAATCCTTACAACATGGATTCTCAAAAAATGGCATCTACATCATCAAAATTCAGTTTCAAACAACGTATAAATTCCTACACCCTTGGTGCCTCAATGACGGTGCTGTTCTAAAAAAGTTAAGATTATGAAAAAGATTTCGGAAATATTGAAATATGCATCTTGCTTTGCGTTGTCATTGATGCTTATGACAAGTTGTGACAAGGAGGCAGATAAGTTAAAGATTGAGACAGAGACCCTGAGTTATTCAGGTACATTCTATATGTACATGCATTCTACAGACATGTTGAGCTCTGAGGAGGAGTTGTTTAACATTGATATAGATACTGTACCAGGAAATATTACTATTGATGCTTCCAGTGAGGGATATTCGGTTGTAAAATTTGTACCTGGACGTGAGATACGTTTGACAACTTCTTTCTTGCAAGAAAAAGAAGGACATACCCATAAAGTTCCTATGGGAATATATATGGAAAGTCCGGTTACCCGGTTATACAATGCAGTAATTGAAGATGCCAATGTAACAGATGAGGAGAAGAGTAAATTGGAAGAAATTCTCATCAGCATAAAAGATACAATGACAATAGCACCTTTTACAACTTCAAGAGTTCCATTGATTCAACAGGGTGCTGCCATTGTTACTTATGATATCGAGCAGAATTCCTTCTATAGCTCTTATACCCTTGGAGATGTAGCATATTCACACAAGAGTAATATTTCTACGGCTATAAAGTATGTATCGGAGAATCTTCTTTCCAAGATGGCATCAAAGACAATTGCAGAAGCTGCTATCCAGAAAATTCGTTCCATTGCTTCGTCAACTACTGGAAAGATGAGCGACACTTGGGGCAGGCTGTCATTCCAGTACATGAACAGTTACTGTGATTATGAAATGCAAATAAAATCAGAGGAAGAACGTCCTAACGAGATGCTCATAAATATTTCTAAAGTGTTATATGGTGAAGACGAGAATGGCAAGCCGTACAAAGATCTATGGCTCGTAATAGATTACATAGGACACATGGGAGATTCTTCTTTTGATTGGGAAGAAAGAAGAGAAGAGTGAAAATAAATGCAAAATTCACTTTGCAAAATGTCGTAAAATAAAGCAAAATCCTTGCTTTGTGTCATAAAAAGTCCTCGGAATGTTCTTATTTTCGAGGACTTTTTTGTACCTTTGCGCCAAATTCGCATTTTTTAATAAGAAAAAAGTATAATTATGGCAACACTTGATTTAACAAAGTATGGCATCACTGGCTCAACAGTGATAGCACACAATCCTTCGTATGAGACTCTGTTTGCAGAGGAGACAAAGGCTGGCTTGACTGGCTATGACAAGGGTCAGAACACTGAACTGAACGCTGTTAACGTAATGACAGGTATCTACACAGGTCGTTCTCCTAAGGACAAGTATATCGTTGACGATGCTCAGAGCCACGATAAGGTATGGTGGACAACAGAAGAATATAAGAATGACAACCACCCAATGTCTGAAGAGGTTTGGGCAAGTGTAAAAGATATCGCTATCAAGGAGCTCTGCAACAAGAACCTTTATGTTGTTGACGCTTTCTGTGGCGCTAACGAAGCTACTCGCCTTGCTGTCCGTTTCATCGTTGAGGTTGCTTGGCAGGCTCATTTCGTTACAAATATGTTCATTCAGCCAACAAAGGAAGAGCTGGAGAAGTTTGAACCTAACTTCGTAATCTACAACGCTTCTAAGGCAAAGGTTGAAAACTACAAGGAACTCGGTCTTAACTCTGAGACTTGTGTTGCATTTAATACCACAAGCCGTGAGCAGGTTATCATCAACACATGGTATGGTGG
>DJWZ01000020.1:8284-8805 GCA_002449535.1 Prevotellaceae bacterium UBA7017
ATGTTCTCTATGCAGAACTATTACCTCCCACTTCAGGGTATCGCTTCTATGCACTGCTCTGCTAACACAGATATGGAAGGTAAGAATACTGCTATCTTCTTCGGACTCTCTGGTACTGGTAAGACAACCCTTTCTACCGATCCAAAGCGTCTCCTCATTGGTGATGACGAGCACGGATGGGATGATGAAGGCGTATTCAACCTCGAAGGTGGATGCTATGCTAAGGTTATCAACCTCGACAAGGAGAGCGAGCCAGACATCTACAATGCTATCCGTCGTGACGCTCTGCTTGAGAACGTTACTGTTGACGCTAATGGCAAGATAGACTTCGCTGATAAGAGCGTAACAGAGAATACTCGTGTATCTTATCCTATCGATCACATTGAGAAGATTGCTCAGAAGGTAAATGGCAAGAGTGCAGGTCCAGATGCTAAGAATGTTATCTTCCTCTCTGCTGATGCATTCGGAGTATTGCCTCCAGTATCTATCCTGACACCAGAGCAGACAAAGTACTACTTCCT
>DJWZ01000020.1:8877-9266 GCA_002449535.1 Prevotellaceae bacterium UBA7017
ACAGAGCGTGGTATCACAGAGCCAACTCCTACTTTCTCTGCTTGCTTCGGACAGGCTTTCCTTGAGTTGCACCCAACAAAGTATGCTGAGGAACTCGTTAAGAAGATGGAGAAGAGTGGTGCTAAAGCTTACCTCGTTAACACAGGTTGGAATGGCACTGGCAAGCGTATCTCTATCAAAGATACTCGTGGTATCATCGATGCAATCCTCGGTGGTGCTATCCTCAAGGCTCCTACAAAGAAGATTCCTTACTTCGACTTCGAGGTTCCAACAGAACTTGAAGGAGTAGATACCAATATCCTCGATCCTCGTGACACTTATGCTGATGCAGCAGAGTGGAATAAGAAGGCTGAGGATTTGGCTGCACGTTTCATCAAGAACTTCAAGAA
>DJWZ01000020.1:9374-28227 GCA_002449535.1 Prevotellaceae bacterium UBA7017
CTCTAAAAAGTTGAATCTAAATTACATAAAAAGTAAATCTTCCCCGCAAGGTATTCCCTTGCGGGGGATTTTTTAGTCATGACAACAATATTTCTATTTTTATCCATACTGGCAATAGTATTCTCAAAAGGCTACTTCAAGCATCGTTTGAGTGTTTTTGCAAAAGGAGCAGGACGTGAGAACCTACTCTTGATGATATGGATATTCATACTGGCAGGTGCTTTCGCAAATAGCGCAAAACAGATGGGCAGCATAAATGATATGGTAAATCTTACACTTGCCATAGTACCATCTTCTGCTATCCTTGCAGGGTTATTTCTCGGAGCAGCTGTTATATCTTTGACCATAGGAACCAGTGTGGGAACAATAGTGGCAATGATGCCTATTGCTGTTGGTATTGCCAATCAACTACACGAGTATGTTCCCTTTGTAGCTGCTATTGTCATTGGTGGCGCCTTCTTTGGAGATAATCTGTCATTTATTTCTGATACCACTATTTGTGCCACTCAGTCACAAGGTTGTAAGATGAACGATAAGTTCCGCACGAATATCCGCATAGCATTACCTGCTGCCATCGTTGTCTTCATAGCATATATCTTTTTGGGAAGTGAAATAGCCTCAGAGGCTATTGTTGGTGAAATTAATTTCTGGAAAGTATTACCATATCTCGTTGTGCTCATCGCAGCTATTGCTGGCGTCAATGTCCTTATTGTTCTCGTATCTGGAATATTGCTTACAGGTCTTGTCGGCATAATAAATGGCGACTATACCATACTTTCTTGGTCAAATGCAATGGGAGATGGTATAATGGGAATGGGGGAACTCATCATCATCACTATGCTGGCGGGTGGACTTCTTGAGGTTATTCGTGCCAATGGAGGAATAAAATTCATTATGGACAAAGTATTGCGTCATGTTCATTCACAACGTACAGCAGAATTGTCAATAGCCTTTATGGTGAGCATTGTTGATATGCTAACAGCAAACAATACTGTTGCCATTATTTCCGTCGCAGGAATATCGAAGGATATTTCTGTTAGATATCACCTCGACAATAGGCGGGTAGCCAGCATTCTTGATACCTTCTCATGTATCATGCAGGGTATAATACCTTATGGAGCACAGATGTTGATGGGTGCTGCTCTTGCAAATATTTCTTCCGTCGATATTATGCCTTATTTATATTATCCATATGTATTGGCTATTTTTGCTACTGGAAATATAGTTTTCCAAGGAACTTTTGCAAGAAAACAGATAAAATAGGACGGAAAAATCGTGATTTTATTTAAGAATATTAGTAAAAATGTTACTTTGACACATAGGGTGATATAAATGGTACAAATAAGAAAGGCTATATAAAATAAGCTTTGTAATTTTGCATCCAGAAAACCAAAGATGGTAAGGTTTGTAAAAATTATATTGTAATAGTTAGTTAATAGTAGTTTATTTTTATCGGTGGGGTCAGCGTTGTGAAATGGTGACCTCTTTTTTTCGCCTTTTTGTAATATACCTTATATATAATGAAAACATTTCTATTTATATTTATCTCTGCTTTTTTAGAAATCAGTAGCATTTCAGCTGAGAAGTTTGTAAACCCTGTACTCTATGCAGATGTTCCAGATCCTGATGTTATTCGTGTGGGGGACGACTTTTACATGGTAAGCACAACGATGCATCTGATGCCTGGGGCTCCCATTATGAAGTCTCGAGATCTTGTGAATTGGGAAATCGTTAGCTATGTCTTTGACAAACTTACAGATACTCCTAATTACGACATGCAAGGCTGTACAGCTTATGGTAGGGGACAATGGGCAACTTCATTGCGTTATCACAAGGGTCGTTTCTATGTTCTTTTTTCACCTAATGATAAACCCTGGAAGTCATATATCTATGAAGCAGATTCAGCAGAAGGCCCTTGGCGAATAGTGTCAAGACCTAAACATTTTCACGATAATTCGCTGCTCTTCGATGAGGTGAATGACAAAGTATATGTCTTTTATGGTACAGGGCAGGTGAGACAGCTGAAGAATGATCTCAGCGATGTGGAGCCTGGAGGTATAGATACAAAGATTTTCGAGCGAGATGAGACGGAGAATGGTCTGCTTGAGGGAAGTCGTGCCATAATGCATAATGGACGCTATTATCTGCTTATGATTAGCTGGCCTCGAGGAGGCTTGCGTCGTCAGGTGTGTTATCGAGCAGACAAGATAACAGGTCCGTGGGAAAAGAAAGTTATTTTGGAGGATAATTTCGACACCTATGGAGGAGTAGGACAGGGAACAATTGTTGACGGTCCTGACGGACGTTGGTGGGGCATCATATTTCAAGATAGAGGTGGAGTAGGGCGAGTACCTATTCTGATGCCCTGCCGTTGGATAAATGGGTGGCCAATGCTGGGAGATGAACAGGGACATATAGCAAAGGTAATGGATAGACCTATTAGTGGGCAAGAGTCAAAGTCTATAGTTGCTTCAGACGATTTCAACAGTAATATATTGAAATTAGAGTGGCAATGGAACCATAATCCGATAGACAAAGCCTGGTCACTCAAAGAACGTAAAGGATGGTTAAGGCTGAAGACATCGCGCCAAGTGGAAAACCTATATGTGGCTCCAAATACTATTTCACAGCGTATGATAGGACCTAAAAGTATAGCAACAGTAAAGATTGACTTCAGTAAGATGAAGGATGGTGATTGTGCAGGTTTTGCTGCCTTTAATGGACATTCTGGAGTAATGACAGTAGAGCGAAACGGGAAAGACTATATTCTGACAATGACTAATCAGACAGTAAATCTTCGGGATAGTGATAAAGCTGTGACAAGTGTTGACAGTGAAGAGATAGAGCGTATAACCCTAAATAAAACGACTTTGTGGTTACAAATAGAGGCAGATTTTACAAACCATAAAGAATGTGCATCCTTCTCATTTAGTGAAGATGGAAAAATTTTCCGAAAAATAGGACAAGACTTTAGAATGCGTTTTGACTATAGGCGGTTCTTTATGGGAACAAGATTTGCTATTTTCAACTATGCTACCAAGAAAACAGGTGGTTATGTGGATGTAGATAACTTTGATATTGTTGTTAAAAATGATGTCAAAGAAAAGATGTAAAAAGATATGGTTTTTATGTTTCATGTTACATATCTTTCAATATGGTACATGAGAAAAAGTTAATGTTATATTAAATAATGGGAGAAAGTGATAAAAATTAGTACCTTTGCACCATAAAACAATAAATTGTTAAACTTAAATCAATATTTCGAAAGAAAAATATCTATGGGCAAAGCGAGATTTATACGAAGGGTTGTTGCAGTTGCAATAACATTGGCGTTGACTTCGTTGAGTGTTTCAGCGGCAGAGAAATTTGTGTCTTTTGACAAGGGAGACAAAATGCTTTGCAAAAAAGGCGAGACATTCGGCATAGTGGTCAGCAATAAAGATAATATTGCAGTAAAAATAGCAGCAAAGAATCTTGCAAATGACCTGAAGGCGGTTATAGATGCAAATGCTGAGATAATATCAGAGAAATCAGCAGAATCAGTAAGAATAGTCATCGGAACTGTAGGAAAGAGCAGTGTTATTGATGCCCTTGTGAAGGAAGGTAAAATTGATGGTAAGGAACTCAGGGGAAAGATAGAGAAATATATTATCACCTTATGTGACGGAAATCTTGTGATAGCAGGTTCTGACAGACGTGGAACTGTATATGGCATATATGAGGTGTCACGCCAGATAGGAGTTTCGCCTTGGTATTACTGGATGGATGTTCCTGTTAAAAAACAGAATACTATATATATAAACAGAGGCGTTTTCACCGATGGGGAACCCACTGTCCGTTATCGTGGTATCTTCCTCAACGATGAGGCTCCATGTCTTACTACATGGGTTAAGAATACTTTTAAGACAAATTTTGGAGGACATGAATTCTATGCAAAGGTATTTGAATTGGTCCTTCGTCTAAAGGGCAATTATATTTGGCCTGCTATGTGGTCTTGGGCCTTTTATGCAGATGATCCGCTAAATATGAAGACAGCGGATGATATGGGTGTGATGATAGGAACTTCGCATCATGAGCCAATGGCACGTTCGCAGAAAGAATGGCATGGACATTCTGACGATCCTAATGCTGACGCACAGGATCTGAAGAGCCGTCAGAACGACACACATCAGTGGAACTATGAAACCAACAAAGAAGGACTTGACAAATTTTGGCGTGGTGGAGTAGAACGCAATAAGCATACAGAAGATATTATTACTATCGGAATGCGTGGTGATGGTGATATGGCGATGAGTGAAGATAGAAACACAAAACTCCTTGAGAGTGTTGTGAAGAATCAGCGCAAGATAATAAGTCAGGTTCATGGCAAGCCTGCCAAGGATGTGCCACAACTATGGGCTCTTTATAAAGAGGTGCAGGATTACTATGATGATGGCATGAGGGTTCCTGATGATGTCATTATGCTATTGTGCGACGATAACTGGGGTAACGTGCGTCGTGTGCCTAATGCAAAGGAGCGCAAGCATCCAGGTGGATGGGGACTCTATTATCATGTGGATTATGTTGGAGCACCACGTAATAGTAAGGTGCTTAACTGCACACCAATACAAAATATGTGGGAGCAGTTGTCATTGGCTTACGAGAATGGTATAGATAAACTATGGATTTTAAATGTCGGTGACCTCAAACCTATGGAGTATCCTATACAGTTATTTATGGACCTTGCTTGGCAAGGAACTGGGAAATATACTCCTACTACACTTGTTTCAAATCATACAGTCCCATTCTGTGCAAGTATTATAGGCGAAACGGAGGCAAAAGAGGCAGCTGCCATCTTGAATAGATATTGCAAATTGGCTGGACGTGTGACTCCAGAGATGCTGGATGCAAATACATATAACCTTTCCTCTGGTGAGTGGGCTCAAGTGGTAGATGAATGGAAAACCCTTGAGTTGCAAGCATTGAGACAATATGCAAGGGTTTGCCCTAAAGCTCGTGACGCATATTTCCAGCTGATATTGTTCCCTGTACAATTCATGTGTAATCTGTATGACATGTATTATGCTCAGGCAATGAACAATAAGTTGTATAAAGATGGTGATGCTGCAATGGATTATTGGGCAGAGAGATGCGAAAAAGCCTTTAAGCGCGATGCGGAGCTCATGAGGCAATATAATCAGGATATTGCCGGAGGAAAATGGGATGGCATGATGATACAGAAGCATATAGGATATACTTCATGGAACGATAGTTTCAAAGCGGACATACAACCAAAAGTATATCGTGCGGAAAATGTCACAAATGTCTTTGACGAAAATTCTAAGGGCTATGTGGCAATGGAAGCTGAGCATTATAATAGCAAGACAGACGGACAGGGAGCACAATGGACTGTGATACCTGATATGGGTCGCACTTTGAGTGCAGTAACGTTAATGCCACAGACAGGTGACGTAAGGAATGCATCACTGACATATAAGTTCATTTATAAAGGAAAAGCAAAGAAGGCAAAGGTGCATATCGTTACCAAGTCAACGCTGGATTACCTCAATAAAGGTGGTTTGACCTATTCTATTAAAATGGATGAAGGAAATCTTGTATCCGTAAACTTTAATAGTGATATGAATGAAGCTCCTGAAAATATATATGACAAGTATTATCCAACGATTGCCCGTCGTGTTATAGAAAAGGTGGTAGAGGTTCCTGTGTCTGAAACATCTGACTCAATGCATTCTCTGACATTTATTCCTAACGACCCTGGTATCGTGCTTGAGAAGATAGTGGTGGACTTCGGAGGATATAAGAAACAATATCTCTTTGGAAAGGAAAGCCTGAGAAAGTAAAGTATATAGTTTAGAATTTAAAGTAAAATAAATAAAGAAATGTTATTAGGATTTGATGTAGGTTCATCAAGCGTCAAAGTATCGCTTGTAGATGTTAAGACAGGAAAGACAGTAGCATCTGCATTTTGCCCTGATAAGGAGGCTCCCATCAAGGCAAAGAAGGCTGGATGGGCAGAACAAGACCCAGAAAGTTGGTGGCAGTATGCCAAGCAGGCATTATGCAAAGTGGCAGAACAGAGCAGCAAGCCTTTGTCTGAAGTAAAGGCGATAGGTATTTCATATCAGATGCACGGACTTGTTTGTGTAGATAAGAATGGCAAACCATTAAGAGATGCCATCATTTGGTGTGACTCTCGTGCTGTTCCCTATGGCGAGGAAGCTTTCAAAAGCCTTGGAGAAGAGAAATGCCTTTCACATCTGCTGAACTCTCCAGGTAACTTTACTGCTGCAAAGTTGGCGTGGGTGAAAGAAAATGAGCCAGAGGTATATAATAATATATATAAGGTAATGTTGCCTGGTGATTATCTTGCTCTCAAGTTAACAGGTAAGATTACAACAACAGTCAGCGGTCTGTCAGAAGGTATGATGTGGGATTTCAAGGAGAAGAAGCCTGCAGAGTTTCTCTTTGACTACTATGGATTCCGTCATGACATCATTGCGGATATAGTACCAACGTTTGCCGTACAGGGTAATGTTAGTGCAGAAGCTGCAAAAGAATTAGGCATTCCAGAAGGAACCCCTGTCAGCTACAGAGGTGGTGACCAACCTAACAATGCTCTCTCATTGAATGTCTTGGAGCCTGGAGAAATAGCTGCTACAGGTGGCACGTCAGGTGTCGTATATGGTGTGTTAGGAGATGTGAACTATGACCCAAAGAGCAGGGTGAATACCTTTGCTCACGTAAACTATACAGAAGACAAGACGCGTCTTGGGGTACTATTATGCATAAATGGCACAGGTATCCTGAATGCATGGATGAAACGTACTGTCGCACCAGAAGGTATTTCGTACGCAGAGATGAATGACCTTGCCGAGAGTGTGCCAGTAGGAGCCGAAGGTCTGTCGGTTATTCCGTTCGGAAATGGTGCAGAAAGAGTCTTGGAGAACAGAAACCCTGGTGCTTCATTGCACGGGATAAACTTCAATATTCATACAAAGGCGCATGTTGTGCGTGCCGCTCAGGAGGGTATAGCCTTCTCTTTTGCATACGGAATGGAAATAATGCAGCAGATGGGAATGAACATTAAAACCATCAAGGCAGGGCATGCAAACTTGTTCCTGTCACCATTGTTCAGGCGCACCTTAGCAGCTGTTACAGGAGCAACGATAGAACTGTATGAAACAGACGGCAGTGTGGGTGCAGCGAAAGGTGCTGGTATAGGAAGTGGCATATATAAAGACAGTAATGAGGCTTTTGCTACTTTACGCTTGATAGAGACAGAGAATCCTGTTTCCGACACGAAACCTTATAAAGAGGCATACGAGCGTTGGAAAGAAGTAATGGAAAAATTGTAAGAACAACAATAAAAAATTAAAAACGTAAAAAAGTTTAACCTAAAAAAACAAAGAAAAAAATGGCAAAAGAGTATTTTCCTCAGATTGGTAAGATTCCATACGAGGGTCCAGAATCAAAGAATCCAATGGCATTCCACTATTATGACGCTGAGCGCGTAGTAGCAGGTAAGAAAATGAAAGACTGGATGCGTTTCGCAATGGCATGGTGGCACACACTATGTGCAGAAGGCGCTGATCAGTTTGGTGGTGGTACAAAGACATTCCCTTGGAACCAAGGTTCTGATGCTGTTGAGATAGCAAAGCAAAAGGCTGATGCTGGATTTGAGATAATGCAGAAGCTTGGAATTCCCTATTACTGTTTCCATGACATCGACCTTGTAAGCGAAGGTTCTTCAATAGAGGAGTATGAGGCAAATTTGAAGGCAATCACCGACTATCTGCAGGAGAAGATGAAGGAAACAGGCATCAAACTGTTGTGGTCAACAGCAAATGTATTCGGCAATGCACGATATATGAATGGTGCTTCTACAAATCCAGACTTTGATGTTGTTGCACGTGCTATTGTGCAGATTAAGAATGCTATTGACGCCGGCATTAAGCTTGGTGCTGAGAATTATGTATTCTGGGGTGGCCGTGAGGGTTATATGTCACTCTTGAATACAGATCAGAAGCGTGAAAAGGAACATATGGCAACAATGCTGGGCATGGCACGCGACTATGCTCGTAGCAAGGGTTTCAAGGGTACATTCCTGATTGAGCCAAAGCCAATGGAGCCATCAAAGCATCAGTATGATGTAGATACAGAGACTGTTATCGGTTTCTTGAAGGCTCATGGACTTGATAAGGACTTCAAGGTGAACATTGAGGTGAACCATGCTACTCTCGCTGGTCATACATTTGAGCACGAACTGGCTTGTGCTGTTGATGCTGGTATGTTGGGTTCTATTGATGCAAACCGTGGAGATGCCCAGAACGGATGGGATACAGACCAGTTCCCAATTGACAACTATGAGTTGACTCAGGCATGGATGCAGATTGTCCGCAATGGTGGTCTCGGCACAGGCGGTACAAACTTTGATGCTAAGACACGCCGTAACTCTACCGATTTGGATGATATCTTCATTGCTCACATCAGTGGTATGGACGCATGTGCCCGTGCATTGCTTAATGCTGTAGAAATTATGGAGAAATCACCGATTCCATCAATGCTTAAAGAGCGTTATGCTTCTTTTGACAGCGGTATTGGTAAAGACTTCGAAGACGGCAAGTTGACCCTTGAGCAGGTTTACGAATACGGCAAGAAAGTTGGTGAGCCAAAGCAGACTTCTGGTAAGCAAGAGCTTTATGAGACAATAGTTGCTCTTTATACAAAATAGTTTGATAGTTTATTAGTTAAATAGGTGTTATTAGGTTAGTAGGTTGACCTTATACCATTGAATATTAAAAGAAATGAGAAGTATTAAGAGTTTTCTCATCCTCGCATTATTGACTCTCACCGCATTTGGTGCGGTGAGAGCTCAAGAGCGTCGTCCGATAGATTCACAGCACCCACTGTGGATAGTACATATTGATGTATGGAATGCTGCCGACCCGCAGAAAATCATAGACCTTGTGCCAGATGATATCAAGCCATACGTGTGTATGAATCTTTCCATGTCTTGTTCATATGATGTGGAAAGAGGTGTATATCAAAGGCCTCAGAGTGCCATAAAGACATATAAGTCATGGGCATCTGTGTGTCAGAAGAATGGTATGTGGTTTATGTGTCAGCCAGCATCAGGAGGACATACTCACATACAGGACGATGACTTGGAGACTTTTGAATACTTCTTCAAACAATATCCTAATTTCCTGGGATGGAACTATGCTGAGCAATTCTGGGGTTTCGACGAGGCAGGAGACAAGAGCAGCAGTTCGCAAACGAGCCGTATAGCCCTTTTCGCAAAACTGGTGCCGATGTCACACAAGTATGGTGGTCTTCTGACTATCAGTTTCTGTGGTAATGTCTGGTCACATCCTTTGAATCCTGTGGGAATGATGAAACGTAACAGCGACCTGTTAGAGGCATGCCGCAAATATCCGGAGGCTATACTTTGGTTGTATAAATATACGACTTCATCGTGCTTTTATAACAATGAAAGTGTAAGTTTCGGTCCTTTCATTGCAGGTTTAGCAAAGAACTATGGCGTGCGCTATGACAACTGCGGATGGAATGGGGCACTGGATGATATTGCAGGAAAGAACAGCGGATGTAAATATCCTGTTGCAGCTGGTATTGGTACTGTAATGGAGCAGACATGTCAGAATGGTGGTGCTGTATGGGATGGTCCGGAATTGATATGGACAGAAGATTTCCAAAATCTTAATAATAGCACAGACGCTGCAGGATATACACAACGTAACTGGGGCAGGTTCCCCGGTTTCGACAATGCTTGGATAGACATGTTCCGCAAGATTATCGACGGTACAATGTATATTCCGACCCGTGAAGAGGTAGTTGGAGAGACAAAATATGTCATTATCAACGATGTCACATCCGGTAATGACGAAGACAAATATGCTGCATGGGGTGACCTTTACGACGGACTCTATAAGCAGACAGACCCATTCAACCCTAACGGAGGACAATGGATGAATAACTATTGCTACTTCAAGAGCACAGGACGTTACAAGGCAATACCTATCGTGCCGGGACTGTATGACGATGTGGCAAAGAACATACCTAATCAGGTAAAGAAAACTCAAAGGTCAACGGCATTTCCTTCTATAGCACAAAAGACAGCCAAGTTTAACCTTGCCTATGAGCAAGTAAGCACCGGTGACCTTTTCGTATCACGTTTTAAAAATCAGCTGGTGACATATACACCTTATACATATATGAATGTCAAGAAAACTGCAAGGGCAAACATTCCACTGAAGTATAACACCTGCAGCAGTCTTGACTTGGTATATGGTAAGTTGAGCAGCGGCATAATACGTGAATATGAAGACCATATAGACTTCTATCTCAACAACTATCGCAACGATACGACGGTGAATGTCGTTGACAGGATTACGGTCAACGGCGCGACGGCAGAACCGACTTACACCATGACAAAGCGTGCAGCCGCAACAGCATCTGCTTCTGCTACATGGAATGCTGAAACAAATGTATGGACGATAGAGGTTGCCCATAACGGTCCTGTTGACCTGACCATAAACTGTGCCGGTGCCGGAACAGACCGCCGTACCGACGTGGCTCCTTCTGTTGCATTAGAGACACCAAAGCAGCCAGAGGCATACGATGGTGAAGTTATATTAGAGGCAGAAGACCTTAATTACAAGAGTATCAGCCAGTGTGTCACATTCCCTTATGCTTCTCATCCAAGTGTGAGAGGTCATTCCGGCAATGGCTTCATGATAATGGGCACAAATACTGCGGGGGCTCTGACTGCAAGATACAATGCTTCTGCGGATGGCGACTATGACATAACACTGCGATATACCACCAATGGCAGCAAAGGTGGCGGCATGAGGATTAAAAGGGGAACTACCTCGAAATATCCTGTAATAGAGAATACTGCCGTAAACGAATGGAAGAAGTCAACAGTGACACTTCCTTTAAAGGCTGGAAATAATACGATAACCATCACAAATATCGGTGGTGTCAACGCATATCTTGACCAGGTGATAATCACCCATGCAGGTGAGGAAGCAAAGCAGTATGCTGTCACCATACGTGAGGCAGCAGGCGGCTATGTGGAGCCCGACGTTAATGAGGCAGCAGAAGGTGAGGAGGTAACCCTGTCTATACATCCAAATGACGGTTATGCCCTTTCAGGATGGAAGATAATACATGGTGATATAACCATATCCAAAGAGGCTACATTCACTATGCCAGACGATAATGTTACCATAGAGCCTTTGTTTAAAGATACAACGATTGTCTATAACCTTGACTTTACGAATGTGCTTGCCGGCACATTGCCTCCAGGCTGGATAGTAACTCAGGAGAATGATGCTATCCATTCATATCCAAATTCTTATTCCAGTGGCTCTCGTGTAATGGCGGGATTCCCAGGGTTATATCCAAAAGCCTTATATTGGAGATTTAATGACTGTCAGTATGGTACTCAGGCAGGCTATCCTTTGACACTGAAGGCTGGCAAGTACAGACTGATATATACCATGGCAGCATGGAATGGAACTTCTAACTACAAGGCACAGATTCTAAGTGGCAGTAATGTAATTGCCACTGGCTCGACATACGCTTCGGCTCCTAATGCTGTAAATTCAACAGGAACAGACCTTAGCAGTGCTACGGTAAGAGTTCTTGAGTTTGAGGTAAAGACTGCAGGTAATTACATCATTAAGTTTGCCGGTGTAAACAGCGGATGGGAAGGACTGCTGCTGACATCATGCAAACTAAAACTTGTTCCGCAATCTACAGGCATCAAGGAAGTAGAAGGACAAAGGTCAGAGTTCAAAGGTCTTGACGGTAAGTATATAGAAAACAACAGAATAGTCATAATAAAGAATGGTAAGAAGTATAACGCTGCTGGTGCTCTTCTTGGCGATTAAGGTAAGTGCACAGGATGTAGGCTCTTTCTATGAGAAGAACACGGCACTGAATTTTAATGACGGAAGGAATGTTGCCGGTGAGATAGCACAACCATCTGGGTTTAATCCAAACTTTCACATTTACCTCTGTTTCGGTCAATCGAACATGGAGGGAAATGCGAAAGTAGAGGAGCAGGATTTCATGGGTATTTCCCCACGCTTTCTGATGATGGCAGGAGTTGATATGCCCAATACCGGGCGTAAGCAGGGCTTATGGTATGTCGCCGTGCCGCCATTGTGTCGTGCATGGACAGGTCTTACGCCGGCAGACTATTTCGGTCGCACCATGGTAGCTAATTTGCCCGATTCCATCGTGGTAGGAGTTATAAATGTTGCTGTGGGCGGTGCAAGTATCGACCTCTTTGACGAGGACAAGACGGACAGTGTGATAGCAAAAAGCGCTGACTGGTTCAAAGGTTTCTGTAAAGATTATGACAACCAACCCTTCCGCAGGCTTATGCAGTTGGCAAAGAAGGCACAGCAGGTGGGAGTGATAAAAGGCATCCTCTTACATCAGGGATGTACTGACAACACACAAAAGACATGGCCGGCACGGGTAAATCTTGTGTATAGCCGTATGTTGAAGGAACTGAATCTGAAGGCAGAAGATGTACCTTTGTTGGTTGGTGAACTACTTACCAAGGTGGATGGCGGCTGTTGCTATCAGCATAATGCTATCATAGATAATATTCACGAATATATCCCGACAGCATACCCTATATCTTCTTTGGGTTGTCCGGGGAAACCAGACAAGTTGCATTTTACTGCTGAGGGCTATAGAATACTCGGCAAGCGTTATGCTGAAAGAATGTTGCAGTTGCTGAGGACTATTGACCATTGAAAAT
Organism: Prevotellaceae bacterium UBA7017; assembly: GCA_002449535.1. GTDB lineage: Bacteria > Bacteroidota > Bacteroidia > Bacteroidales > Bacteroidaceae > Prevotella. The sequence goes on from DJWZ01000020.1 coordinate 22,174, forward strand.
TGAGGATTGAAAATTGAAGATTATAAATTATAAATTATGTATTGTTCTTGGCTTGCTTGCTTTTGCAAATCCCATGCATACAGAGGCAGCCAATGTAACTACGGGAACTGTGTATATAGGTACTAACCCTACGAGATTGCAGAGAATTGATGGTTTCGGTGGAATCGGCATGAACGGTCAGTGGGGTGATGTATATACCCAGGAGAAGGTAAACCTGCTTTGGGGACAGGGAGAGGGACAGGTAGGACTCAACATCATGCGCCTGCGCATCAATCCTACCGAGTCATTATGGAACAGAACCGCTCCAGAGTACAGCAATCCTGTCAAGTGGGCAAGGAAGATAAATCCGAATCTTCAGGTGTTTGCAACCCCTTGGACGCCGCCGGCAGAATATAAAAAGAGCGGTTTCACCGAGAGATACCAAAATTCTTTCGGTACATGGGTCTATCCCCTCGTGCTGTCACCATGGGGCGGGAACAGCTCTTCCGGCTCGACAATCCTCGACGAGAAGATGTCAGAATATGCCGCCTTCTTAGAGCGTTACCGTGCCGCCATGGAGAAAGCCGGTGCCCCGATAGACATTATTTCCATACAGAACGAATGTGACTACACCCCGACAGAGGGCGGAAACAGTGCAACATATGAAAGTTGTATCTATACCCCTCAGCAGATGGCTGCCATGTTAAAGGCTGCGCGTGCTGCCGTTGACCCGAAGTGTAAGATAATGGGTCCCGAGACATTCGGATGGGGGCAGAAAAATTACAATACCACCCTCCTGGGGCTTGCCGATGCCACGGATAACATTGACATCTATGGCAACCATTTCTACGGTTCCAACGACATCTCCTTTGCCAAAAGCATATACGACAAGGGAAAGCCCCATTGGATGACGGAGTATCTCATAGATTACGGCAAAGACTACGACGGCTACGGCTATGGTTCGTATGGCGGCGAGTTTAAGTTTGAGTACAGGATGATAGAAAACATAGAAATCGCCATGCAGAATTACTATACGGGATACGTATATTACAATATGCTCAGTGATTTCTTTGCCAGTAACCACGGTGGCAGCGAGACACAGCTTTGGAAGCGTGCATGGGTGTTTAGCCACTATGCAAAATATGCTACCGGCAAGCGTCGCATCAAGCCCACGCTGGCAGGCTTCGAGTCAGTTCCGCAGCCAAACAACCAGACGAAGAAATTCGAGAAGCTCATTGGCGGTTCGGCATACATCAGCGACGACGGCAATACGGTGTCAGTCTTTGTGCTCAATCCTACGACGTCGGCAGTGACGCTGACTGTTATGTTCAACCCATTTGTCGCAAGTCAGGTAACAGCCGTAGTGACAGGCGAGAGCGTAAATGCCAAGAAGATTGACGTCACGGACGATTACGACCAATCGAAGAAGCGACTTGTCACCACGTTGCAGCCAGGAATGTTCTATACCTTCGTCTTTGAGAAGGAAGCAGTAACGCCCGAATTTGAAATTGCCACCTCACCCAAGACGGCAGGCTATGGCAATCCTGTAAATCCATATCAATATATTGCCGACCCGACGGGTGTAGAATACAACGGGCGTCTCTATGTCTATGGCACCTATGACCAGCAGCAGTTTGACTACACCAAGGGACTCGTATCCAACAATTACGGTAAGATAACCACCCTTGTCTGCATGTCAACCAGCGACATGGTAAACTGGGTAAATCATGGTACGATAGACGTCAAGGCGGCAGCTCCTTGGATTAACTGCGCCTGGGCACCCTCTGTCATCAGTCGCGAGGAGAGCGACGGTCAGACACATTTCTACATGTACTTCACCAATGGCGGCGGCGGTATAGGCGTTCTCACCTCCACGTCTCCTGTCGGACCGTGGAAAGACCCCCTCGGCAAGGCACTTATTGACGGCAGCACGCCTGGCATAGGCACTATGAGCAGCATCATAGACCCGGGAGCAGCCATCAATCCGAGCACCGGAGAGGCATATCTGGCGTTTGGCGGCGGCGACGTGCAGCAGTCGGGGTCAGAACTGTTCCCCGGAAATGCCAGGATAGTGAAGTTGGCAGACAACCTCATTTCGTTTAACACATCAGACATAGCAGTCATCAACGCCCCATGCCATTTTGAGGCAAACGAGCTCAACTTCATAGGCAATGCGTGGGTATATAGCTATTGCACCCGTTGGACAATATCCGGCGACTGGTCAAGCTACAGCAGCATCACGGCACCGACGCCATGTTCTATAGTCTGGATGTCGTCAAAGACCCCGCTTGACAACAATTGGACGTACAAGGGCGAGATACTGCCAAATCCGGGTCGCATAGGCTACCCCTTCGGAAACAACCACAGCCACATACAGACATTAGGCAAGAATTACTATATGCTATACCATACCCAGTGGCTTGAACACAAGATGGGCTATGACGGAGGTTACCGCAACCTCCAGCTGAGCAGCCTGGGCGTTAGGCTCGTTGGAAAGACCCCTTACATCAATGCCCTGACCTCTGAGTCGGCTGGCATCAAGGGCGTGTCACAGCTGACGGGAGTCCGTGTAAATCCTTACGAGGAGCAGCAGGCAGAGATGATGAACAACGGTGCCGGCATAAAGATAGAGCCGACCGACGTCTGCGGCAATACCGTTGTCAATATGCCAAGCGGTGCATGGATGTCGGTATATGGTCTGAACTTCTCTCCAACCGAGGAGAGGGCAAAGAGCGTCAGCATCAGTGCCTCCGGTTCCGGAACCATAGAAGTCAGGAAAGCCATTGACGGCGAACCTATTGCCACGATAGAAGTCTCTGAAGACAATATAAAGGAAGTCACCAGCGTGCTGACAGAAGAGTTGGGCAATATAGTCAACAACATCTACTTCGTATGCACGAGCGGCAATGTGAAGGTTGACAGCTGGCGGTTCAGCGACGAGGTGACAGGTATTAGGGAGATAGGAGTTAAGAGTGAAGAGGTCAATGGTCAATGGTCAATGGTCAATGGTCAATATTCAAACGGCAAATATATAGAAGATGGCAAGATTATCATTATCAGGAACGGCAAGAAGTATAACGCTGCTGGCGCTATTCTGCATTAGTCTGACGGCAACGGCAGGCAGTGTCACATTGCCGGCACTGTTTCAGTCGCACATGGTGCTGCAACGTGGTCAGGACATCCCGGTATGGGGGTGGGCTGGAGCAGGCGAGACGGTCACGGTAGGGTTTCGGGGTAAGAAATATTCCGCAACGGCAGGTTCTGACGGCAGATGGCAGGTAACCATTCCCAGACAGAAGGCAGGCGGCCCCTATACCATGACGATAAACGACAAGACCCTCTCTGACGTCATGGTAGGCGACGTATGGCTATGCTCCGGACAGTCGAATGTTGACATCAATATAGAGCGTGTCTATCCGCAGTATGCAGCAGACATTGATGCGTACACCAATGACAAGATACGCCTGTTTCAGGTAAAGACAAACCCCTCCCCAGCCCTTCCGAGGGAGGGAGGTCAAGCGTTAGGTCAATGGAAGACGGCATCCAAGCAGAATGCATGGAAGTTTTCGGCATTGGGATATTTCCTTGCCCAGAAGATATACAATGAGACAGGAGTGCCGCAGGGCGTGATACAGTCATCCCTCGGAGGGTCGCCGATACAGGCGTGGCTGTCGATTGATTCGCTGAAAAATACCGATTACTACAGCACATACCTCCTATATACCGACTCAGCGTACATTTCCGACCAGACAAAGGCAAACAACCGCGCCAACGACGTATGGTTTAACACAATGAACGCCACAGACCCCGGGCAGACCGAGGGATATACGCTGCCAGGCTATAACGACGCCGCGTGGAAGGTATGTAACCAATACGACAACGCTACATGGGCAAAGCATAACGGACGCCCCATCATAGGCTCCGTATGGTTGAGACAGCACGTCAACATCGACAAGGCACACGCCGGTAAAACCGCGAAATTACTGCTTGGCACGCTGCACGACATGGATTATACCTTCGTAAACGGAAAGCAGGTCGGCGTAACCTATTACCAGTATCCGCCACGGCGATATACCATTCCGGCAGGACTCCTTCATGAGGGCGACAATGTCATAGCGGTGCGTATAATAGTAAAGAGCGGCACTGCCAATTTCTTTAAGGACAAGCCGCACGAGATAGCGTTTGAAGACGGCAGCACGGTGCCATTGTCCCTGGACTGGAAGACGAAGACCGGTTCACTGATGCCAGAAGGTCCCTTGGGAGGTAAGATAAACACCAACAACCAAGCCTCCGTCCTGTATAACGGCATGATATACCCCCTTGCCCCGTTTGCCCTGAAAGGTGTTGTGTGGTATCAGGGAGAGTCGAATACGGGCAAGCCGTTGGAATATGGCGGTATGCTCAAGAAGATGATAGGCAACTGGCGCACTATATTCGGCAACCCGACATTGCCGTTTAACATAGTGCAGCTGGCAGGTTACATGGACTATTCGGCAAAGCCCCAGAACAGCACGTGGAGCCAGCTGCGTGAGCAACAGCGCATAGTAGCCGCAGAGGTACCATATACCACCATTACGGCAGCCCACGACCTTGGCGAGGCGTCAGACATACACCCCCTGCGGAAGCGTGAAGTGGCAGAGCGTTGTGCCGCTGCCTTGCTGAACGGAACAGAGAGCCCGCAGCCCGTCAGCACGGAGCATCGTGACGGCAGTACGATAGTCGTTATGGACCAGCCCCTTCAGGACTGTGACAGCGTCGGTGACTTGGAGATTTTTGCCAACGGCTCATGGCGCAACGTAGCGGGAAAGGCGCACGACAGGGAAATCATCATCCCCGAAGTAGGCGAAAAGGTGCGCTACGCATGGAAGAGCAATCCTATAAATGCCAGGCTTATGGGTAGGAACAACCTGCCGGTAGTGCCGTTTGAGAGATAGACAGGGTCAAGACCCCACCCCAAGACCCCCTCCCGACCTCCCCAAGGGGAGGGGAAAGTGAAGAGCGCAGGATGCTTGATTGCATGCTGCGCTCTTGGTAGTATTGGGGGGTATTGGTCCTATGGGGCCTATAAGCCCTATATGCCTTATGAGCCTTCCCCCCTCCCCAACTGGGGAGGGCTGGGGCTGGGGCGTAGGGTCGTTTAATTCTTGCCTGGCTCGTAGGTGTATGGGCTGTCGCTGATAGCACCTACTACTCCGCCGATGGTCACAGTGCCGCAAGTGCCATCAAGACCAACACCTCCCACCGCCGCGCGGACTTCACGGGCATCGAAAGAATCGACTGTATTTGTATAGAGACTATTGGGCATGATGGTTGGTATGTTTAAAACGTTCCGAGTGCAAAGATACGATTAAGTTATGAGAAATACAAATAAAAATTCATTTTTTTTTATTGAAAATAGACCTTTCTCCCTCCCTTGGGAGGGTCGGGGTGGGGTTATTCTTCACTCCCAAACGCGCCGATTTAGTCGGCATGTTGCCGCTGATATTCTCGCGGTGACATGCCATACATCTTCTTAAACATGGTAGAGAACGATGTGGCGCTGTTGAAGCCGCAGTGATAGACTACCTCCGTTATGTTCTGCCCCTTCATGGCAAGCAGTCGCGCCGCTTGCTTGAGGCGTAGGTTGCGTATGAAGTCGTGAGGTGTCTGGTTGGTCATTTCCTTCATCTTGCGATGCAGGTGGACACGGCTGATGCCGACCTCGCTGCATATCATGTCGATGTTGAGGTCGGAGTTGTTCAGGTTCTTGTTAACCACCTCCATGATGCGGTTGATAAGTCGCTCGTCAGGGCTTTCAAGCACTATGTTGTCTATCTTAGCCTGAGGGGTCTCCTTGCCGGCATACTTGTTTCTGAGCATCTTGCGGGTCTTCAAGAGGTTTGCGACATTGCGCTTGAGGATGTCCATGTTGAACGGCTTCGTGATGTAGAGGTCGGCTCCGAGCTCCAGGCTCTCCAGTTTCTCCTCGTCACGCACCTTTGCCGTCAGCAATATAATAGGGATATGGTTGGTATTGACGTTGCTGCGCACCTTTGCGAGCAGCGTGTTGCCGTCCATGCGGGGCATCATGATGTC
>DJWZ01000127.1 GCA_002449535.1 Prevotellaceae bacterium UBA7017
GCTTTCTTGTTTTTCCAATACAAGAAGCAAGAGCCTATCAGGTCCCTCCATCTTTTTACTTCATAACGCTTTATCAGCTTACTGTCTGCACCAAGATTTACCAGATGGCGTTTCATTGACAGGCGACACTCCAAGATTTCAAATCTCTTGTAACTAACCTTTTTGGTATAGGAGGCAGGATTTTGATAGTAATAATATACCCCTTTACCTATCATCACCTTGCGGGCTTTCAAGAAAAGAAGATGTGTCGTTGTCTCATCTCCATACTGTCCGTATGTCGTCTCTTCCTGCATATCCAACTCCAACGGAGAACGTGTCAAGGAGAATCCTGGGATGTCCCATTGTAAACTCCAATAGCAGGCTTCCTCACCAGTCATTGGTCTATTGGGAACATTCTTGTTGATGGGGAATGGAGTCCTTTTTCCTGTTTCTTGCTCAATCCTGATGACGGAATATATTACGACATCTAACTCCGGATTGTTTTTCATCTCCTTTACGGAACTTTCTATCGCATCTTCCGCAATGGCATCGTCTGCATCAATTGTAGTAACGAATGCCCCTTTTGCCACAGCCTTTCCCTTGTTTCGTGCAGCAGGTGCGCCGCTATTTTTCTCCATTTTGAGAACGGTAATCCGAGAATCCTTGGTTGCATACGCCTTGAGTATTGACAACGTATTGTCTGTTGAGGCATCGTCAATGACAATGACTTCTATATTCCGGTATGTCTGATTTAATACCGAATCCAAACAACGAGACAGATATGGCTCCGCATTGTAAGCAGCTATGATGACAGAAACGAGGTCTTTCTCCATTTATATCTTTATATCAATCAGTTGTTTTCCCTCCAGCAATGATGCCATATATGGCAATCCGCTGAAACGCATACGTTCTGAAGCAACTCTGTATATCTTTTTTGCCTTTGACATTAAGAAGAGGTCAAGGAATAGTTTCATGTAAGCATTGCTTTCAGGATTTGCAGAGTAATCTATATGCTCGATATCCCCTCTTACGGCATATATATATGATAAGGTGTCACATGCTTTTGAGCGGAATGTCGGGCTGTCGGTGCATAGCAAGATTTTTACCGGTACAGGATAATCATTGTGTATTTCCTCAATGGCAGATATCAGTCTGCCCATCAATTCCGTCTTTTCGCCCTCTGACAACAAGTCGGATGTAATGTCTTTGAAATCTCCAAGAATCCCGACAAACCTACATTGTACTGCTATATATTCACCGCCTCCTATATTCTGCAACTCAGATGACAGAGCATCCTCTAATTCTATAGAAGGTTTAAACAATTCGCGGAACAGTGTCGGGAAGGTTCCGTCTTCGTATGCCAACCGCATATTGGTATATATATGCAATTGCTGGCAATGTCTTGCCCTGATGCACTCCTCTATTTCCCGTCGTATCTTTCTTTCTTGCCACGCTGACTCCTCCGTAATTTCTGCACTTATCACTTCCGTTGGAGGAACATCCCAACAAATGTCCTTACCATCCATCTTCCATAAGACCTTATTTGGCTCAAGGAAACGCTCTAATGGAAAAGGTTGTGTCCAACATATCTTGAATGGGATTTCATTTGCCTTACATATTTGGTAAACCGACACGATGCCTCGCAGTCTGTCTGCAAGTCCTCCGGTTTCGAAGTGTTTTCCGAAGAGGCATACTATTTCTTTGCAAAAGGAGTGTGTCCCATTGTCTGTAGAGTGATAGTGGGTCATCAATTCTTTTCTCTTATGTTTGTTCAGAAGGTTATACTCATACCATCTGAACCAATGGAACTGACGCAGGATTTTTAATATTCTCAGCTTTATACTCATTGGGATACCGCCTTGCGTTTATAGAATTCCCACGATGTCAGGATACTCAGCAGTAATATCCCCACTCCTGCAACCCAATACCATACTCCGGTAAGGATGGATGTAACCGCAAAAGATGCGACAAGCAATAATACATGGCATCCGAGGAGGAATATATAAGAATATGACAGGCGCACCTTGTAATACCATATTGCTACGGCAAATATCGAGACGGTATCGATAACAGTACTTACCACCTTACCGACGCCGGCGCCAACAAGTCCCTCCATGGAAAAGCCCACAATTATAAGCAGCATGGTAATGGTGCTTATTGTTTCCACAAAAAGGAACATCTTTGAGTCTCCCGCTGCCAATGGCAGATATGCTGCAGGAATATAAGCAGCACTGAACAGGACTCCGAAGACTGCTATTCTCGTCATCGGAATCATATCTACAAAGGTATAGTCGTACAACAGGGGAACCAAAACCGGCATTGCCACCAACAAAGCTACCGACATCGGACCTACCAGCATCAGGAGGACTTCCATTTGCTGACAGACGGTAGTGGTACGCTGCTTTACATCGTTCACCACTCCTGACAGCCGTGGAAAGAAGTCTGCGCTGACAGCATTGAAAAGCAACGCCGCGTATGTTCCGGTTATTGTATATCCGGCACGATAGAGTCCGACTGTTGCTTCATCGGATTCTCCATTGATATATGACATTATCAGAAGCTCCATGCCATGTGCCATTGCTCCCGTAATGACAAAACAGAGCCCCAACTTCAGCATTGGCAGGGCTTCACGCAGTTCTCGCCAATGCCAATAGATGTAAAGCTTATTATATCTGTATGATACGAACACCGTTATAACAGCACTGCACAGGCTCAATGCTATGATTGCCGGCACAATACCCGAGAGTCCGCTTACATAGTATATCGGGATTGTTACGACAAGAGCCAACACCACATTGACAGAAGACAGCATTGCCACTGACTTTATCTTGCGTATAGCCTTTAGCACAACCAATTCTCCACAGGTAATGGTACTGAAGGTTACTGCCGGCGCAAGCATGATATATGCCCAGGTGTGTTCGGTATCTTGAAACGTCATCAAGGATAGCGGGTGGGCAAAGAGTATCATCACCAATGCTCCGAACAGGGAAAGGATTATTTCCCAAGAGCGTACATAGGTGATTTGCTGTCTGAGGTTCTCCCTGCAAATGGCGGTCTCTTGTTCCGACGAAGCATCCTTCAGTTTTTCATACGCTAAGGAGATTCCGCGAACGCCGCTTTGGTCCATTCCTATGTTGGTGCTTTCGTGGACAAGCTCCTTTGTTTCATTATATATGGAATGGATGCCGACGCCTTCCGGACCCAGAATCATTGCAACGAGCTTGGTGCGTACAAGATTTATTATGATATTAAACAGTTGCACGCCTCCAAACAAAGTGGTTGCCTTGAATATGTTTTTGTATGCTGTCTTCACTATATTATAGCTTTATCCTCCATTGTTTATACGTGATGCCTCTTCCGCCAAAGCCTTCTTTTTGGGCTATAAGGTTTTCGTTGAGGTATCTGCCTCCTTGCTCGTTGCTGTTGCCGAAGTCCATATAGCGGAATCCACTCTTTCGGAATTCATCTATCAACGTCAGATAGAGCAAATCAAGTGCCCCGTCATTTTTTCCCTGTGGGGTAGCATGTCCGTATTGTATGTGAACACAAGCATCGTTTGCCATATATGCCACGCAGCCGGCTTGGGGAGTATTGTCTTTAACGGCAAGGCAAAGGCGTATTTGCTTGGGGAAACGCGAATGTAGCAGTTGGATTTCCTGCAAAGTGTGCACGGGGGTGACGCCATAACGTTCCATCAGGTTTGCCTCCATTATTTTCCAGAAAGCCCCATAGTCAACGCTCTCAACGATTTCATATTCTGCCAGCAATGCTTTTTTCATGCCGCGCCTGCGTCTGCGCTCTACATCGGGGTAAAGGGACATGGTGTTTAGCGGTATGGTTGTGGATATCAGGCAGGAAGAAATTTCTGCTCCGCTTCGCCACAGGGCATATTCGTCTTCTTCCGAGGGGCAACGGTGGTAGCAGGTCGGCATTTGCTTATACCGCCATTCGGTAAAGGAATTGTGGCGAAGGTAGTCTGCCGTAACCTTGAAAAGTTCCAAGACATCAGCGGCACGTGTTTCAGCAGACAGGATAAAGCCTCCGTAGGTGAGTCCCTGATGACTGTGATATATCCCGTCCCGCTCGTTGGCAGGCAACAGGGCTGTCAGCTTCCCTTTCTCGTCATAGTACATCAGGGAATGGTCCTGAAACCTGTCGGCATGGTAGTCCATATAGCCACGATTGAAGAGAAACGTTCCGTTCTTGGAACACTTCACGAAAGCATCCCAATCAGAAGAATCACTTGCCGTATAACGCCTTAAACTGATCATAGTCTCTTATATAATCAAGCTCGTCATAATGGTCGGAAGCAAGACACATACATACAGCGCCAGACGAGAAGTCTTCTATGGTACGCCATATACCGGGAACAATCATCAGACATTGCCAAGGATGGTTGAGCAGGACTTCCTTTTCTTCCTTGCCATTGTTGAGCACCACCTTGAACGACCCACTCATTGGCACCAACATCTGCATCAGTGCCTTATGGGCATGCCCTCCCCTGCTCTCTCCGGCGGGGACATCATATATCCAATAAACTCTCTTTATGTCAAAGGGAACATCTGCCAGTTGCTCGACGACAGTGAGGTTTCCCCTTGTCGGGTCACTGATTTTCCTTAGGTCTATTATCTTGCAATCACTTAATTCTGCCATACGTTAAAATAACGTCTTTTCCCTTTTTTTATTGCACCATATTTTGCGGCTCTCCGCGCAGGAATGCCTTCACGTTTTCCAAGGCTATGTGCATCAGTCGTTGGCGGGCGGCAAGCGTTGCCCATGCCATGTGGGGAGTGATGTGGCAATTTGCCGTTTCTAACAAGGGGCTGCCGCTTCGTGGAGGCTCTTCCGTCAGGACGTCTATGCCGGCAGCGTATATCCTGCCCTCGTTCAGGGCGTCGGCAAGGGCTTGCTCGTCTATGAGCGGACCTCTGCCTGTATTCAGCAGGATGGCTGACGGCTTCATCAATGACAACGTCTCCCGGTTGACTATATGCTTCGTCTTCTCTGTCAACGGGCAATGGAGGCTCAGGACATCAGACTCCCTGAAAAGCCCCTCCATGCTTTCTGCCTTCCTGATGCCTTCTATGCCGAGATTCTGCATTTCCTTCTCACTCTTTGAACTGAAAGCAAGTATCTTCATGCCTAACGCTGCCGCGATGCGGGCTGTTGCCGTGCCGGTATTTCCCAATCCTACCACACCAAACGTCTTTCCTGCCAACTCCATTTGGGGCGTAATCTGGAAAGAAAAGTCCGGATTCATCGACCATGCGCCCCTGTGCACTACCTCATCGTGCCCTGCAACATTGTTCGCGATATGCAGCAGATGGGCTATCGCCAACTGTGCCACCGACATTGTGCTGTAGGCAGGAATATTGGTCACGACAATCCCCTTTTCCCGCGCCGCCGCAGTATCTACCACGTTATACCCCGTGGCGAGCACACCGATATAACGGAGTTTCGGCAGGCTGTTTATAACATCTCTTGAGAAAAGCACCTTGTTCGTCAGCACAATCTCGGCATCCTTGGCTCTCTCTAACACCATATCAGGACTGGTGCGCTCATACATTACAAACTCACACTTGCCGCCGTCCGGAAGCACTATATTCTTCCACGGCTCCCAGCTGATGTCCCCAGGATTGGCAGCATAGCCGTCTATCTCTACTATCTTCATCGTCGTTATATATTTTCTGTTCCCACGGTTTCCCCGTAAGGCTTTTACTGTTCCTTACGGTTTGCCCGTTAGGCTTTTCATCGCTGTTCGCGAATGCAAAGGTACAATTAAGTTATGAGAAATACAAATAAAAAAACTTGTTTTTATTTTGAAAGCACCAAACAATGCTACCATCAGGACAAAACTTGCTGCCTGTGCGGACGATTCTTGTGATTGGTACGCACAATTTATCCAATTGGTGCGCACAACTCGAATAAATAACGTTGTAAAATAAATAATTTACGTCGTAGTTTATTTATTTTACGTCGTAATTTAATTAATTTACGACGTAAATTGTATGGATTGTGCGCGCTGATGCGATTTTTTGTGCGCACCAAATGAAATAATTATGCGTATCAAACAAACTTTTCATCCATACGCCTCAAAATAACGACGGCACAAGCAACAAAAAAAATCGGTGCCGCCCCGAAAGACGACACCGAAAAAACTAATTTAAATAAAGTTCGATGTAAAAAAGTCTATTCTTCTTATTCAGGTGAAAAAACTCCACCTTTTGCTGTGAACTCTGTACTGTATTTAACGGTCATTGCGTTTTCAGAATCTAAGCCCAGACTGCGGTCTGTCAATTCACCCTCCGCATTTACAATCTTGAAGGTATAGGCATCACCATTCTTCGTCACTACTATGGTAATTTCCTTATCACCGCTCATTAAACGAGTCCAGACACCAGGACCATCCATCATATATTCAAAAGAGTTAGAACTACTTGTGTAGGTTGTCTGTCCCTCTGTATAGCCAGGAATATTCAGAATAATATGTCCCCAGCCGTCCATCTTGCCCTGATTGACTATTTGAACATTGACTGACAGTCCCCTGCCCTCCGTAATACTTACAGCATTATTCCAGAATGGAGAAGAAGGTTCCGGCATAACATATCTTGTATTCAAACCAGGACCTGCAACCTGTATGATACCGGCACCAGCCTGTGCGTTATTGTTTGCCGTCAGGTTAATCACCTGGTCGGCATCGGTAATCGTAATTGCCTGCTCTACCTTGAAGCCGTCGCCAAACTGAGCTATGAGCGTAGCATCACCGGTATAGTTAGCAGGTGCCATCATAGAATAGCTGCCATCGAGGTTGCTTATGACACGTGAAGTCTCCTGCATACCATATTTAATCCATAGCAGACATACCTTTGAGCCAGTGCCTTCATTTGTTACCACACCGCTGATTACAGGAATCTTGTTAGGCATCTGCATTGTTATGGTCCTTGTCTCTTGCGGAGCCAGTGTTACGTTCTGCTTCACAATCTTTGCCTCGTCTGTTTGAGGCCATCCAGATTCATCGACTACATCGGCATAATTACCGTATGCATTAGACTCTACACGGATTACCATATCAGTATTGCTTGGCACTACGCATGATGCTATACCGTCAGCACCTGTATAAGCAGTGCGCTGTTTATCAATGTTTACAGAAATGCCGACAACAGGATTTCCTACGTTGTCCAGCACCTTTACCTTCAGCGCAGCACGGAGTTCTGGTTGATCAAGGTTGTGCCAGGAGAAATGAGCTACCTGACCCACGTAGGCATTCAAGGTAGCATCATAAGTTGCAATGCCTTCCTCTTCCCAAAGACCTGTGTCCTCATTGAAGTTCCAAAGCGGGATGGTTGGAGTTGCCACAGGGTCAACACCATTGGTAACCGGGAATGTCAGGGTTGCAGGACTGCCGGGCTGAAGTTTCTGACCTGCATCACCAGTCAACTCTACCGAAATCATGCCATAACTTATAAGAGCTGCCTCGCTTTGGTCGGTACGGATTGCCGTCAGGTCGCCAGGCATCTTGTCGGCAAAATCTGCATCAGCAGGAGTAAGGTATGCAGACTTGGCAGTAACCGTGCCGGTATATGCATTACCGCTCTCGTCCTTGAAGGATGCAGGCAAATCAACTTTCATACCCGTATAATCAACATCTAATGTCTTAGCTGTAGTTGCAGGGAATGTTGTTGTCTGAACATCTGCCAACGCTATATCAAAACGTTGGTTCTCCTCTGTAATCTTACGGACAACTGTTGCATAGCCTTCTTTCTCAAACTTTACAATATCACCACTTACCTGGTCTAATGTAAATGTACCGTTGAAACCGGTAGTTACAGAAACAGTTCCTGCCGATACCTTAACTCCACTCAATGGGGAGCCCCAGTGACTAACAACGCCGGAAACTGCCGCCTTTGTAATTACTTCAGGCACAGGAACGTCACCACCACCTTGTTCGCCACCACCTGAGGTAGCATCATCACTACTGCTGCATGCTGTAAACATACAAGCTGAAACGAAAAGGCTTAAAAGAAGCCACAAATTAAATCTTTTCATAACTGCTTAGATTAAAGGGTTAGACAATAATAATAGTATCACAAACAGATTGATTGTTGGCACAAAAGTATGAACTTATTAACTATATTTAGTTGCATCTCTGCAAAACCATTGTTGCAAAATTGCAAAATAGCGATATAACCGACAAGAAACAATCTGAATACTTGTATAATTAACTAAAAAGATGTAATTTTGTGACTACTATGATACAAATGTTACTTACAACAGTGCCATTGATGGCTTGTCTATTCACAACTGTCAATCTTTTCCTTGAACAGAAACGACTAAATCGTCAAAATCTGCCAATGAGATGGCTTACGGCATGGGCTATTGCTGCCACCTTATTATATATGGGGCACCTTATTTATTTCCAAAGACAAACAGAATGGATCCCAGTCAGCGACACCGTCTATGTGGCTATGAACCTGTGCGTATATCCCCTATACCTTATCTACATTAGCGAACTTACCGAAGGAAAGCCCTATTCAACCCGCCCTCTCATATTAGCATGGCTCTTAGGACCATCCATATTGGGAGGCATAGCGTGCGGAATACTATATTTCTCGATGAATCCGCAAGAAAATACCGATTTCATCATTCATTATCTATATCACAACAACTACGCCTACCTAAAGGGGAAAGCGAATATACTGGCAATGACACACCAGGTTTGCCGAATGATATTCTGCCTTCAGGTAATAATAGTAGCGGTCATAGGTACACGAAAGATAAAGAAATATCATGATACCATTAACCAACTTTATGCTGACACAGAAAACAAGGAAGTAAGGGGAATACCTATGTTACTTATACTCTTCGTGGCAACATCCGTATGCTCTATTATATTCAACATCATCGGACGCTACTGTTTCATAAACAGCCTGTGGCTCAGCATTCCGTCACTATCATTCACAATACTGCTGTTTCTCATTGGATGGTATGGCATGCACCAGCACTTCACCATGAGTGATGTCATAGAGCAACATCCGGAAGAAGCGATAGCTGCCAATATATTCACATCCATAGACAAGAATGTTCTCTGCACACAGCTCGACCAGCTAATGAAAGAGAAAAAATTATTCCTTGAACACGATTTACGCCTTGAACAAGTAACACGGGAACTTGGCACTAACCGCACCTACCTGCTGCAGGCACTGAAAGAGGGCATGGACATGACTTTCAAAGAATACATTAACCGCCTTCGCATAGCTTACGCAGAAAAACTCATGAAGAACAACCCGTCACTAACAAAATCGGACATCGCAACGATGTCCGGTTATAATACGCAGTCCTCCTTTTACAGAAACTACAATTCATACAAGAGCACGAGATAGGGAAAATCCGATACTCGTGCTCTTATTGTGTATCATCACTTACTTTTTTAGCGATTCGATCATTGCGTCCAACTGCTGAGCAAGACCAACATAGTCGTCCGTCTTTAAAGGACATGCAGAAAACCTCTCAGCCATACCGGAAGGGATAAGCGCAAATGCTTGTTCCTCCATTGCCCTACCCTCTTCTGTTAAACTGACAATCTGCTGGCGCTTATCCTCTTTACCCTTCTGACGAACTACCAAGCCCTGCTTCTCCATACGCTGCAAGAGGGGAGTGACAGTATTTGTCTCTAAAAACAACCTGTGGGCAATATCATTAACAGGCTGCATATCCTTCTCCCACAACACCATCAATACCAAATACTGAGGATAGGTAATACCCAGCTGCGTCAGCATCGGCGTATAAGCTTGGGTAATTAACCTCGAAGCCGTATAGAGGCGAAAACATAGTTGGTTATCAAGTAGCAACTCGTTGTGCATTATCCACACATATTATAATTATAATGAAAACTAAAGCATTGCCTCGATGTCTTTCTCAAAGTCCTTAGGCTCCGTAGTAGGAGCATAACGCTTGATTGTCTCACCATCCTTGGAAATCAGGAACTTGGTAAAATTCCATTTGATGTCACTATCCTTCTCAACACTGTTGCTGATAGTCTTAAAAAGGGCCTTCGCTGCTTTCGCCTTCAAGCCATTGTACTCTTCGGTTGGAGCTTGGGACTTCAGGTATTCAAAGATAGGGTCTGCCGCAGCGCCATTAACATCTATCTTTTTCATTATCTGGAAAGTCACACCATAATTAAGTTGGCAGAACTCCTCTATCTGCGCATCACTACCAGGGTCCTGCTCCTTAAACTGATTGCAAGGGAAACCTATTACAACGAGCCCCCGCTCCTTATACTTCTGGTTCAGCTCCTCCAAACCAGCAAACTGAGGCGTAAAACCACACTTACTTGCCGTATTGACAATCAACAATACTTTTCCTTTAAACTCCGAGAAATCAATCTCCTTTCCTTTGCTCGTTAGAGCC
>DJWZ01000062.1:0-16354 GCA_002449535.1 Prevotellaceae bacterium UBA7017
CCGAGAAGCTCACCCAGCTGACCGACAAGGAAAAGGAACTGGTGGAGAGCTACTGCCGTGACATCGAGGGCCCGCGCTATGAGGCCACCGTCCGCCTGTTCAGTCAGATCATGTTCATCGCACCGCAGATCCGACTGTCGGAGGAGCAGACCAAGGCCGGCGGCAAGTCGTACACCTACTATTACTCAGTGGAGTCCGCCCTGCCCATGATTAAAAGCGGGCACGCATCAGAACTGTCGGTCGTATTCAACCATCCGGAGCTCAACGACTTCACAGGAAGAGCCTACGACGAGACTTTCTGCAAGACCATGCGCCGCATGTGGGTGCAGTTCGCCAAGACCGGCAATCCCTCGCTCACGGCTGAGCAATCGCCCGACGGCAAGGCGAAGGAGTGGCCGCTCTACGATCTGGAGAACAAGCAGGTGATGGTGCTCGACGAGCATGACATCCATCCGGCCAAGGAGTCTGAAGTGAAGATTGTAGACTGGGAGCGCAGCTACTTCCTGACCAACTATTATATGCCTTGACAGAACGTCAAAAGGGGCAGCGTCAGGCCCCCGGAAAGTGAACGGGTATGGGGTGGATTACGCAACTGTACTACCCTAGAAAAAATTGAATGATTTTTACCGATTCCATCGATGATATTTCAAGGAATTTTTGATTTTCCAATGGGGGAGATGAGTCATTTGCCTGTTTCAAAATCTGCAAATTTTGTTACAAAATCTGCAAAATTTTACGTTGACACTTGTTTTTATTTTAGTATTTGGAGATTATTTATTATTTTTGCACCCAGACGGACTACTTTTATTACGATTTTTAATCAAAACCAAAAATTATAGTTAAAATGAAACAAGAATCTAACATTTTGCGAGGGCGAATGTGGCTTATGCTGCTTGTGCTCTTTGTTTGGCTGGTGCCGCAACAGGCATCGGCTGACGACGCCTACGAGACGTTTGTTGACCAGTCGATTCTCTACAACGTCTTCGTCAGCGGTTCCAACACCGTCACCATCACCGTGCCGTGCTACGACATGGAGGGTGCCGATGCCTGGATTATGGACGGTAACCTTTATGCCTCCTGGGAGGGTCAGTCAGAGCTGACTCTCTTCCACTGGGCCGCTGATGAAAACATTGACAACTCCAGGAGCACCTGTCCTGTCATGTTCTACACTCAGGCTCCCGGCTACATGAACCTGACATTAGGCAACACCAAGAATGTGACACGGTTGAACCCTCATAACTGGACCAAGCTAAATGTCATCCGCAACGACGACAAGTGCACGTTCGGCGCAACTGCCGTCTGGGTGGTGCCCAAGGAGATGCGGGGCAAGAAGATAACGCTCCGCTGGCATGTGCAGCGCAACGGCAACAGCCGTGATAAGGTCTATCTCGACGAGAAGGGCGGCCTCAAGGGACCCGACCCCATCACGATAGCCGAAGCCAGCCCCGTGGCGCCGCCTATTGTCACCGCGGCCAACATCAGCAATGACAGCGTGGGCAAGATTCTTGTGCCTTGGACTATGGTGCCTGAGAAGATTAACAAGCTGCGCTACGAGTATCTTGACGGCAACAACCGCACCGTCAGCAAGGAGGTGAAGACCACGACGAACAGCGGCATCATCGCGCTCAACGCCACCGAGCCTCACCGCAAGTTCCGCCTCATAGCCGACTACTATGAGCCGCAGACCATCGGCGAGTATCTCATCAAGGATGCAGCTTCTGAAGCGATAGACTTGAAAATGTTACATGGACCAAATGGCTTGACTGTACGCCCCTTGGGCGGTGCCAATTCAAAGGTCGAGGTGAAGTGGAACATCGGCCACATCAAAAATGCCGACCTTGCCGAGATAGACTTCTTTGAAATTGAGCGCTCGCTGACCGGCAGGGAACAAGATTTCGTCTCTATCGGCAAAGTGCCCTTCGCACGCGTCGGCAGCGAGGCAAAGACCATATATACCTTTGTTGACAGCACCTATGTCAACGACCTCGATGCGTCGATGCTTACTGACGGCTACTCGCTCGAAAACCTGACCTATCGTGTGCGCCGCGCCATGACGCAGGCTTGGGGCTGGAGCGCCAATAACCCCTGCGCCAGCACGGCCCGCAGTGTCATTGACAACCTCCATCTGCTGCGCATAGCCAACTACACGGCCACGCAGCTTGACGACCAGTACAACGTCCGCGTGACCTGGCAGTATGCCGACGAGCACAACGGCGTGTGGGACGACCGCGCCAAGATGATGCTGCGCGTCACCCTGAAGAACGCCGCCGGCGACACCATAGATGTGAAGGAGTACGAGCTGAACAAGGCGGAGCGCGAGCAGTGCTACAAGGTGTTAGACCTCTCGCGCACCTGTGTCAAGTACGATATAGAAATGTATGTCGACCGCGGCACGTCGCCCCTCAACCTCTACGATGCGGAGAAGATGAAGGACTACTACTTCCCCATCCGCAATGCTCAGGACTGGGCGACCTTCCGCGACATGGTAGATGCGGCTGAGGGCAAGCGCGCGGTGAACGCCCGCCTCTATACCGACATCGCAGAGACCAATGTGTACATAGCTTGGGGAACAAGTGTCGCCTACAATGGCGTCTTCGACGGTAACGGTCACACGCTGACCGTCAGGACAGCCGCTAACGAGCGTGTCATGGCTCCCTTCCGCTATGTGGGCAATGCTACTATCAAAAATCTGCACGTCGCAGGTTCCATTAAGACCAGCGAGCGGAACTTATCCAGTCTCATCGGTTCTGTCTTGGCTGGTTCTACGGTTACCGTGGAGAACTGCCACTCGACGGTGACCATCAACAGCACCTATAATGGCGAAACCGAAAACGGCGGCTTCATTTCCACCATTGGCGAAAACGTCAAGGCCGTGCTGCGCAACTGTAAGTTCGACGGCAACTTCGAGGGCGGCAACAGCCACCACAATGGCGGCTTCATCGGCTATTGCCAGCCGAAGAGCTCGGCCGTCATCGACAACTGTCTCTTTGCCCCCGACCATATCAACACCGGTGGCGTGAGCTGCGAGACGTGGGCACGCACCGCATCCGACGCCACCGTGTACGTTCGCAACAGCTTCGCCACGATGGAGTATTCGTCGATGCTCAACATCCGTAGTGCAAGTGACTGGAATAAGTTCATCCAGATGGTGAAAGATGCCAAGAACGCATACGACGTGAACGCTATCCTTGCTGCCGACATCACCGTCAGCGACTATGTGGGAGACGCCGAGACAGCTTACTATCGCGGTACCTTCGACGGCAACGGACATACCATCACCTTCAACAAGTCGGGCTTCTCGGAGGAACATATTGCCCCCTTCCGCTATGTAGGAGGCACTACCACCATCAGCAACCTGCACACGGCAGGTACCATTTCTACGAGCAAAAGGGTTGCTGCCGGTCTTATCTCAGAAGTTCTGTCAGGCAGCACCGTCAACATCGAGAACTGCCGTTCGTCGGTGACGATTAACAGCAGTGTGAGTGGCGATGGCTCCAACGGTGGCTTTGTGGGAGGTATGAATGGCACTGTCACCATCCGAAATTGCAAGTTCGACGGCAGCTTCGAGGGAGCCAACTGCAGTAACAACGGCGGCTTCGTTGGCTGGGTTAACGGCAACAGCAGTCTGACCATTGAGAACTGCGTCTTCGAGCCCGACCACCTCAGCACCAAACTCGAAGGCTGCGAAACGTGGGCACGCAAGTTAGACAATGAATCGGCTAAGGTAACGGTAACAAACAGTGAAGCTATCACCCACTATTCACCATCGAAAATCATCATCCGCAGTTCCAGCGACTGGGACAAGTTCGTTCAGCTGGTGAAAGACGCAAAGAACAGCTACTGGGTGGATGCCATCCTGCAAGCCGACATTAGCGTCAACAAGTCAGTTGGCTTCAACGATGCGCCCTGGCGCGGTACCTTGCATGGTAACGGCCACACCATCAATATCGATATCCAGAGTGGCAATAACAGTTATGCAGCCCTCTTTCCCCAAGTTTGGAGTGTCACTATCACCGACCTGCACGTAACGGGAAAGGTCAATGGCGGTGAACATTCTGCTGGTCTTATTGGCGGTGCTACAGGAGGAAGTAGTAACCAGCCCACCATCACACTTAATCATGTATGGGTATCAGTAGAGACAACTACGACAAGCACTCATGCTGGCGGTATCATAGGTCATTCTGATTATGCCGTTGTGTCTATGAACGACGTCCTCTTCGACGGCAAGGTTACCGCAAGTTCGAGCGGTGGTGTTGTAGGTAAAATCATCGGCTGGTGCAATGGCGGAGGATGGTCCTTAAAGCGTGTCTATGACAACGGCTCCGGATCAGCCGAATGGGTAAGATTTTGTATAGATTTTAGTCCCGGTAGAGGAAACTGGGTTGGCTGGAGTAGCAATAGTGGCAGCTTTACCGTCACCCGAGATAACTGGCAGGGAATGAATCAAAACGACAAAACCAACCAGAGCGAAGTGGTCAGCCTGATGAACGGCAAGGAAGCAGGTACGTGGCAACTTGTCAACAACAAGGCCGTACCAGTTATGCAGACTACAGAGAAAAATCTGACCGCAGTCCAGCTGGTGGAGACCTTAGGCAAGGACAACTGGACGGTTGTCGACGGCAAGGCGGTGCCCAAGTCGAAGACGCTGACCGAGACGACCGATGGCGAGGGCGATGCCGCACTGGATAACCTTGCCACCTGGACGAAGGTTGGCGACACCGTGGTGCCCACGACGACACAGACTGCCGACGTGAGCTACAGCACTATCAACGACCCGAACCTGAAAGACCTGTTCTATCACTCTGGCACTGGCAAGATTGATAAGGAGCTGTTAGCAGAGACACGCCAGAGCAGCGTGGTGCTGACGTGGAACACCGACGGCAACCCCGTCGACTACTTCATCGTGTACCGCCGCGAGGCCGGCCAGGGCGACGACAAGTGGGTGGAGATAGCCACCAACCTGGACCAGATGACCTACGAGGACAAGACCGTCTCGCCGCTGAAGAACTATCAATATAAGGTACGCGCGATGACCGACTGCGAGGGTAATCAGAACAGCGAGACCCTGTCTGCGGACGGCGCCTGCAAGCACACCGGCCGACTGGAGGGCTACGTGCGCTTCAATGACGGCACTGGTGTAGCTGACGTGGTAGTGAACATATCAAGTGGCAAAGAGCAAATAGAAGCACGCACTGACGAGAGCGGACACTACGTTGCCGACGAACTGCCCTACCAGGGCCAGCCGAGCATCACGTATGACGTGACTGTTGTAGGAGGTGTGGAGGCTGATGTGTCTTCATATTCAGTAACCTTCAATGGCGAGGTAAACGACGTGACGGTGAGCGAGTTTGTCGTTACTAATGGCAAGCGCTTCTCTGGCACCGTGCTTTATGACGGCACCAGCATACCAGTGAAGGGTGTCAAATTCCTGTCAAACGGCAAGATGCTGCACAACGCAGCGGGCAAGCCGGTGGAAACTGACGAGGAGGGTAACTTCTCATTCCGCGTGAAGCGTGGCGATAACACCATTCAGGCGGTGAAGGACGGCCACACATTTGTGGACAAAGGCATTTATAAGCATAATTTCATAGGCGACGTGGCAGCCTACACCTTCCGCGACGCTACGAAGGTGAAGCTCATAGGCCGCGTGGTAGGCGGCAAGGATCAGGGTGATCTGCCATTAGGCAACAACCTGTCGAAGAATAACCTTGGCGACGACCTGCAGATGGTGTTCGCACTCGAGGGCGACACTAAGTCATGGTTGGTGAAGGATGTACAGCATCCAGAGCTCATTGAGCGCGACACCGTATATCTGCATACAGGTGGCGCTCACCAGACAAAGGCGAAGACAACGCGCAAGCGTATCGACGTGACGCCCGACCCAGTGACAGGCGAGTATGTGCTGATGCTGCCGCCAGTGCGCTGGAAGGTGCAGCAGGTGTATTGTAAGGGTTATCCTACGCTGTATCAGAACGGACAGGCTAATGACGTAATAGACCTGACTGACTGCCTAACCCAGAAGGATACTACCTACGTGGGCAGCTACAGGGATGTGGACAACAGAACCATACATGAGCCAAAGGCATCATATAACGCCATATATAACAGAATATATCGCAGCCCTGTGGAACTGACCTACAAGCAGCTGAACTATGACGAGTTTGACTACTTAGGCGACAAGAACTATAACGCCACCAACCTCAAGGGTGAAAAGGTGCAGGTGCCGCTGGCATATATGAATCCTAAGGATAAGACTAAGGCTCTCTACACCTTCGATCACCCAGTGTTCAGCCTGGAGCGTAAGTACTACATACAGGTGCAGGTGGCTGAGCGCTATGTATATAACAATGACTATACGGCAGAGAAGGTTGACTATGTACGCATAGGAGGCGGTATGGCTACCATGCATAACGGCATGAAGAACGGCGTAGCGGTAGATACGCTGCGCCTGGACGACATGGGACAGGCAACATTCATGGTGAGCGCTGACCGCGTGGCGCAGCCTGTAGGCGTGGATAACGCCCTGAGAACAGTGACCTTCAGTGCCGAGCAGGACGGAACCCACTTTGAGGCAGAACCCCTGCACGCCTATGTGCTCAACCTGTTCCCTATAGGCAGTGCTAAGGAACTGCTGACTGACGGCCAGCCGCTGCTGTTCGACATACTGCGTGACCCACCGGGTGCCTACAGTTCGTCAACGCTCGCCAAGGGCGCTACGCTCAATAATTCGTATGCTATGAATCTGTCAATGGCTGGCGGCTTGAATTTCAGCTTCTCGGTGGCTGACAAGACGGACTGGATGGAAGGCGACTTTGATGGTATATATAGTGATATCCTTTATGAATATGCCGGTTCCTTTGACGGTGTCGAGCACGGCTCGGAGAAGGTAGACGTGGAGTACTCAGAACTGGTGTTCAACTATAACGGCAGCAAGGCCTGGTCGCACACGATGGTGCTCTCCGACGCTGTCAGCACCAGCGGCGACCCCAGCATGGTGGGTGCCGACGCCGACCTCTACATCGGACAGGTGCAGAACGTGCAGGTGACACCGCTGTCGAGCATCAGTGTCATCACCGACTCGGTGTATCAGTCACGGCTGGCACAGACGGGCATCGGCCAGGCGAACACGAAGGGCGACGTGGCACAGTATGCCAAGTACGGCACGCTGGTCAACATTGCCGACGGTGTGGATGCCAACGGCAAGAAGTTCCACCTGGTGCGTGACGTGTCGCTCGGCTACGGCCCGAAGCTGAAGTCGAACTTCATCTATTCGCAGAAGCAGATTCTGGAGCAGATAATACCTGACAAGGTGGGCGAGATACTCAACCTGATGTTCATTGGCAGTAAGGAGGACGCACAGGCAGTGGCAAACTCAACGCACAAGCCTGTTTATCGCTCGCTGCGCAAGCCAGACGACCCAAAATTTGCTCTGCCTAACAAGAAGTATAACACGACCGTCGAGACGCCAAACGACACTACGCACTACATCATAGTATTGCCTACTGGCGCGGACAGTAGCAAATATCCCGACGAAATAGCTGAGAAGGGTGAGATTATCTATGCTTGGACAAAGATGATTACCCAGAACGAGCGCGAGAAGCTGAATGCTACCGACCTGGTGAACAGCTTCGACATTGGTGGTGCACAGGGAGTGAACTACAGCGAGACGTTCAGCAGCAGCTATTCTAACTCTACGTCGATGTACTTCCCTTATGGTGTGCAGCCTGACTACTTCGGCGGCAAGGGCACCGGCACCATCTCGTCGATAGCCTCGACCATTACCAACTACCTTGGCGCTGCGTTCTTCGGCTATATCGAGTCGTTTAAGAAGCTCGACCCGACGGCTTCTGATGGTAAGGGAAGCAAAGGCAAGGAATCATCAACGTCCATCAAGTTTAACGGCGTGTACTTCCGTTGGTCACTGACCCCAGTGCTGACTTCGCAGACAATTGATACCAACAGCCTGTCGAACGAATATAATCGCACGGCATCGTTCACCCTTGCTGCAGCTCCGACGAGCCGCCTGAGCGTGGACGTATATCGTGTGCCGATGGCTGATCCCACGACCGTCACGGGCAAGTGGAATCCGGAGGATGTGTATAGCAACTACAACTTCCAGAACATCACCAAAGAGACAATGGATTATCTGAGCAGGGAGGCTAACGTGCCTCAGCACGCTTCGCCATGCAGCTTCGTGTTCCGCACACGTGGCGGCTATACCTCTAATCCATGGGAGGACGCCCGTAAGACGCGCTTCTACCAGGCCGGCTCCATCCTCGACGAGCGCACGCTGAAGGTGGACAACCCGACCCTCAGCCTTGACAAGCACAGTGTGAGCGGTGTGTCTGTAAACGATGCTGCGCGCTTCAAGGTTTATCTGTCTAACGAGAGCGAGAAGCCAGAGGCTACTGGCGGCTTGAGCGTATTCACGCTGTTCTCGGTAGATAAGGCTAATCCTAACGGAGCAAAGCTGAGCGTAAACGGACAGACGCTGACCTCTGGCGGCATGAACGTAACGGTAGTGCCGGGCATGACCACGGAGCTGGAAATGGAGGTGCGTGCAGGTAACGGTTTCGACTATGAGGGATTGACCCTCGGCTTGATGTCGCCTGGCGATGCCGACCATACTACGACAACCGCATCGTTCGATGTACACTTCCTGCGTGAGGCAGGTGCGGTGAACATATCGGTACCTGCCAACAAGTGGGTGCTGAATACCAGCGCACAGAAGGACCCTGACCGCGGTTGGTACATACCTGTGACCATAAACGGATTTGACCGCCATCAGCATAACTTCGACCATATAGAATTCCAATATAAGGAGACGCAGCGTGGCGACGACACGTGGACGAACCTCTGTTCGTACTATGCCGACTCAACACTGATGGCTAAGGCAAACGGCGTATGTGAGATGATGAAGCCAAACGACAACATCGTAACGCAATTCTATGGCGAAGGCTGGGAGATAGAGCGCAGCTACGACCTGAGGGCAGTACTCTTCTGCCGCAACGGTGGCGCGTTCCTGACTATGCCGTCGAATGTTATCAGCGGTATCAAGGACACACGCCGTCCGCAGCTCTTCGGAACACCAGAACCGAAGAACGGACTGCTGAACCTGAACGACAATATAGTGTTCAACTTCTCTGAAGACATAGAATACAACAACCTGAGCGCCATCAACAACTTCGAGGTAAGGGGCGAGGTGAACAACAATGACATCTCTGAGAATGTGAGTCTGCAGTTCTCCGGCAAGGCCAGCATGGAGACGGAGGCTAAGCGTAACTTTACAGGTAAGGATCTGACCATCGACCTGATGGTGAACCCCGCCGCTACGGGTCGCGATATGCCGATCTTCTCACACGGAGGCAACGGACAGAAGCTGCAACTCTGGCTGACCAAGGACAGAAGGTTGCGTGCGATAATAAACAAGCAGACTTTCGAATCGCAGTTGCCAATCAAGGAGAGCGGCTTCAGCCCTATAGCTATAAGCATAGACCAGAAGAACAGCACACTGATGTTCTACTGTGACGGCGTGATAATAGGCAAGGACTACAAGATAGAAGCCCCATATACTGGTACAGGTCCGCTTATCTTCGGACGCACCAACGAGCTCGAACGCTCAACAAGCCAGTACTACGAGGGCCGCATGATGGAGGTTCGCCTGTGGTATCGTGCTATGAGCGCAGGAGTAGCAGGCACATACAGCCTGCATCGCCTGACGGGCTACGAGAAGGACTTGGTGGACTACTACCCGATGAATGAAGGCTCTGGCGACTATGCCGTTGACCACACTCAGGGTGCCAATGCCAAGTTGATAGGCACCAGCTGGGCAATACCGCGTGGAATGTCGCTGCACCTGGACAAGAAGGACAACGGCCTGCAGCTGACGGACAAAGCCATCAACCGCTCGGCCGAGCAGGACTACACGCTGATGTTCTGGTTCAAGACCGACGCCGAGGGCCGCGGTACGCTGCTGAGCAACGGCAAGGGCCTGAAGGAAATCAGCGACGACCGCAACCGCTTTAACATCGGATTCGAAGCCGACTCGCTGACGTTCCGCTCGAACGGCTTTGCCACTAAGCTGGCTGGCAACTGGAGCGACAACCAGTGGCACCACTATGCCATGACGGTGAACCGCGCCCACAACGTGGCCAACATCTACATGGACACGGAGCTGAGCACGACCTTCGCTGCCGACAGCCTGGGCGGCATCAGCGGCGGAAAGCCCTGCATCGGCGCTACCGTCGACGGCAACACGCCGCTGAAGGGTAATGTGGACGAGCTGATTGTCTTCGGACAGGCTCTGCCGCAGACGCTCATCAAGACCTACTCGACGAAGGGTCCGAACGGCGACGAGGCCGGTCTGCTGACCTATCTGAGCTTCGACCACCAGGAGCGCAATGCGAATAACGAAATCGTCATGACGCCCTATGTCTACAGCAAGAAGCTGCATCTGGACGACAAAGGCCAGGTGAGATACCAGCAAGACCCCGTGACGGGCAAGCCTACAGGCACACCGGTCCGCGACTACCTGTTCAAGGATAGCCCGGAGACGGTCATGACCCGCATCGACGCCGAAGTGGCTGCTCCCGTGGTGCCTAACGAGAACGTGACGAACCTGAACTTCAGCTTCATCGGCAAGGGCAACCAGATCATGGTTGAACTCGACGAGCCGGCTGCCAAACTGAACCACTGCAACATATATGTGACGGTGCGCGACGTAGAGGACAGGAACGGCAACATGATGGCTTCGCCGAAGACGGCAAGTTATCTTGTTACCAACAGCAGTCTGGAGTGGCTGGTGAACAGAATGGATACCACCATCAAGTATGGCGATGGACAGGCAATAGACCTGCCGTTCTATAACTGGAGTGCGAAGAACCATACCTACAAGATAGAGAACTGCCCAAGATGGCTCACACTCAACAAGTACACCGATGCGATGGCACCGCAGAATGCAGACTATGTCACAGCAACAATCAGCAATGACCTGAACGTCGGAACGTATAATGAGATTATCTATCTGACCGACGATGAGGGTATAGCAGAACCATTATACCTCAACCTGACCGTAGAAGGCGAGCAGCCTGAATGGTCGAAGAAGGTGGACAGCGACCTCCTCAGGTACTCGATGAATGTTATCGGACAGGTTTATCTGTATGATCAGATTGACAGTGATTCACGCGACATCGTCGGCGTCTTCGACAAGGAGAATGTATGTCACGGTTTTGCTAACATCACTCACGATGAGCAGTCTGGTGATAACGCCCTCTACCTGACAGTCTATGACAATCAGGTGAGCGGTCGCGAACTGAACTTCCGCCTGTGGCAATACAGCACTGGACGCGAACTGGTACTGACGCCGAAGCAGAACATTACATTCGAGAATTCGGCTGTAGTGGGCAGCGGTACACCGGTACGCTTCGACGGAGGTGAGAGCTTCGTACAGAACTTCAGCCTGAAGAAGGGCTGGAACTGGGTATCGTTCAACGTGAACAGTTCGCAGCTGGCTGATGTTAACCCATTGCTCAACAACATACCTTGGAAGGAAGGCGACGTGCTGACTGACATGGGCAGCGATACACTGCTTGTATATAAGAATAAGCAGTGGCTGACATCAGGAAGCACGCAGAATATGACCATTTCACCTAAGAAGTCGTATGCTATCAAGGTTCAGGAAGACTGCCTCTTCCCAATCGGCGGCACTGTCATCAAGGAAGAGAGTGCTCGTACCATCGAAGTGAAGAAGGGCTGGAACGCTATCGGCTACACACCGACGACGAACCTGAGCGTAGAGACCGCCCTGAGCGACTACTACGACAATGCCCAGGAAGGTGATGTGATTAAGAGTCACACCGAGTTTGCATACTTCAGCAAGTCCGGCAACGTAGGACGCTGGCGCGGTAGCCTGCAGTACATGAAGCCAGGCGAAGGCTACATGCTGCTCCGCAAGGGTGATGATCCTGTTTCGTTCACCTATCCGTATTACGAGATGGGCACCAGCTCCAGCGAGAATGGTGCTAAAGCCGCAAGGCTCACCTCTTCTAATGAGGCACGCAGCGCAGTCCTGAAGACACGCAGCACGATGACCCTCTCGGCAACTGTAGAAAACTTCGAGATGGAGGATGGCGACCGTCTGGTAGCATACTCCGACGGCGAGGTGGTAGGATGTGAAGAGCTCATAACAGCAGCGACTGCAACAGACCAGCCGGTGTTCTTCATGAGCATTTCCGGTGAGGCTAAGCAGCCTATCAGATTCACTATCGAACGTGACGGCGAGACAGTAGCTTATACACGTGACATCATGACATTCCAGACTAATGCCGTCATCGGCAGTCCTGAAGAACCGGCTGTTATCAACTTCTCCGACACTCAAACCTACGAGGAGGGCAAGTGGTACACCATCGACGGACTCCGACTGCAGCACAAGCCTACACAGAAGGGCGTCTATATCTTCGGTGGTAAGAAGGTCGTGATTAAGTGATAACGTAACCATAACATTAAGTGTTCAATAAATGAAAATCATGAATAAGATAAAATTAGCATTCGTACTGCTTGCAGGCCTCGTTTTCGGGGCTTGCGGCAGCGACGATGACGGCGGCAATAACAGTAATAATGTCAAATACACAGAGACCGCAGTCAGTGAGGCTCCCGTGTGGGGGATAGACTGGCAATTCAATCAGGAACGCCCGGCATGGACAAAGCCTGACGCAGGCAGTTATGGCAACTGGACTATCATGATGGTGCAATTAGAGGAGACACTGCGTCCCTTTGCCTCTGACGATGACATGATGGCAATCTTCGTAAACGGAGAAATACGTGGACTGGCAACTCCTGCCGAGGGAACAGTCAAGAACGGCAATGCGACGTTCCTGATGAAGGTATATGGCAACGAAACGGGCACAGAAACCGTGAACGTCTCGCTGCAATATTTCAGCCAGAGGTTGAACCAAATCTTTAACCTGTCAGAAAACATCAACCTTAACTCAGACGAGAGTACAGGCATAGACGAAGACTACATACCACTGTTCACTCTCGGCTCACCAAAGTATCCTATTGTGAAGACTGTAGGAGCAGAGAGTCATCTGACAAAGGTCGGCATTCCGTTTGCCAACGGCAATATCGTCGGTGCTTTCGTAGGCAATGAATGTCGTGGCCTGGCAAAGCTCTCTACATCAGGCAATACACCGCTCGTCATCTACGGCCGTACAGCAGGAGAAACGGTAACACTGAAGTGTTACGATGCAGAAAATGGCATCCTGTACACCATACCCGATGCGTTGAAGATGTGAGACTTGCTCAATTTCATTAACTAAAAATATTTCCTCACTTATTATGATTAAGTGAGGATTTTTTTGTACTTTTGCATGCCAATTTTGAAAAAGTATGTACTAACTAAATAAAATCTAAAGTGATGGATGCAATAGAACAAGAGAACTTTTCTGAGGAAATCGTCATAGTAGGCACCAGATATGAACAACTGGCTGATGTTGTCAGTCCTTTGTATGACATGAAGGTGCCTATAAAGAAGAAAGATATAGCAAAACTTTTTGGCAGTGAGATAGTATATCTGAAACCAAAGAGTAATAAATATGATATGTATGCTGTGGGGGTGTATAATGCTGACAAGACACTGATAGGATATGTTTGGGCTTGGCAGTCTTTGTCAATACGCAAATGGCTGGAAGATAATAACAAGCCTTTTGTTGAGGTTAAGATAAATAGAGTAAATACACAGACTGAACTGGTATTGTCAACTCCCACATTCCCCATAGTATTGGGCAAAACAAATCGTTCTGAAGGGATTGATATGACATGGGCTGCAGATGTGCCAGATGAAATGACAAGCCTCAAAGAAGAGTCTCAGGAACTTGGACTTGATTTGTTGAATGAAGAGTTGGCTAAATCGAATGATTGGTCTGATACCCTGAAACTTAGAATAGACAACATGCTTTACTATCTGCGAACAAACTTGTCAAGGCAATGTTATGACAACTGTATGGATATCTATCATCAGTTGATAAGTTCATCGGATGAAAGGGTCAGGGAACAAGGAGAATGGTTTTTGAAGACATTGGTTAGCAAAGGGTCTAAAAGACAAATGGAATGGTGGGTTAACGAATGGTTGCCTGAATTTATGAAAAATTCTTGTGATGATGAAACACTTGAATTTTATAAAGAAAGTGGATATACCTTGGAGAGAGTGGAAAATTTGCTAAAAGAGGCACCTTATAGTTTGTTTCAAAGATATAAGGTGAATAGGTATCGTTTTGCAAAACAACTATATTATGCTGCCTTACCACAAAAGATATATTATAGGTTCCTAACTCTGCTTACTTTGAGGGAGATTATGAGAAACGAAAACCAAAACGAAACACAAAACATAAACGAAGAAGATAATGAGTTGTTTCGTTTTATTCATCCTGCTATGGATGAAGAGCAAGAAAGAAAGATTCACAATGAGGTGAAACGACTGGTTAAACGTCAGGGAATTCAAATGATATGCCAGCATCTAATAAGAATGGAAATTGATGGAAAGCTTTTACTCCCACCTAATCCTTCAGTCATATATAAAGAATTGGTACGTATAGGTATGCCCCAAGGAGAAGGATATAGTGAGAAATACTTTAAGAATCACCTTAATAAATAAACTATAATTTTATATCTAAATAGTGAGCATTAGAGCAAATTTGCTTCTAATGCTCTTTTTTTTGTGTTTTTTGAATGAAATTTGGATAGTCTTTTGGGCTATTTGGGGATATCCAGGGGATATTAAGGGATATCAGGGGATATTAAGGGACGCACCATTTCAAATCCAAGGTCCTGCCTGAAAATGTCCGTACCTTTGCCGATGGAAAACGATAGATAAAGTTTAGAGTTTAAAGTTTAAAGTTTAAAGTCAGTAGTAAGTGTAAAGTAGAAAGTAGAAAGTAAAATAAACCGCAACATTGCAGCGTGAAAAATAATTCACAAGGGTTCTTTTCTTATTGTTACACACAAGCGCGGAAGGCCGCGCGAATTATACATTATTAATTTAAAAACATTTTTTTTATGCAAACAATGATTTTAAAAGTTGTACGTCAGGGCGAGGCCTTTAGCGTACAGAGTTCTAAACAAGAGTCAGGTCAGATTCAGAAGTGCAACATCGTACTTCGCGAGCTGGGTGGCGGCAAGTATGAAAATGAATATGCTTGCACTATGCTGGGCAATCTGGCAGGTTGTAAATTCTACGAGGGTGATGTGGTTGCAGCCACCCTACGGTTCTCTACTCACGAATATCAGGGACAGACATTTCAGGAAATTCTGGCGACTGACCTGATAAAGGTTAACGGTTAAAGTTTAAAGATAATTTTAACAAAAACCGTAAAAACAGTTACTCCGTACGAAAACGAAAACCAAAACGAAAACTCTTTAACCGTTAAACTTTAACCGTTAACCGTTATATGTAAGCAGAGGTTTTTGTTTCAAAAAAAGTAGTCAAATCAATTTTCAATTATCAATTAGTTATTAACCGAGTCTGATGATGAGCGAAGAAAAGTATCCGGATATAATTGAGCTCAAACTAAAACTTCGCTTTTCGGATGCTCATTAAAAAAGACTCACAACAATGAAAACAACAACAATAGTTTTGTACAAAAACGAAAACCAAAACCAAAACGAAAACAACATGTACGGCAACGTACAACACATGACGTCACTCGAAATTGCAGAGCTGACAGGTAAACAACACAAAAACGTGATGCAGGCTATCCGAAACATGGAGCCAGCATGGGAGAAAGTACATGGGCTGAAATTTCAGCTGATGTTCCGAGAGGTGAAAATTGGTAATGGTGCCGTCCGTCGTGACCCTTGCTATTCTCTCACCAAGACGGAGTGTTTGTACATAGCCACGAAGTTCAATGATGAGGCTCGTGCAAAGTTGGTACTGAGATGGGAGGAACTGGAGATGGCTGATGTAAGAAGGAAGATGGCAGATGTAAGATGTCTGCCAGAGCCGAAGAAAATTCTTGCCTTGGCTGATGAGATAATCGGTGAGGGGTTGCGCATGATTAACGAAGATGCCGAGGACACTCTGACGGCAACGCAGGTGGCAAAGACTTTTAACATGACGGTGTATGAATTCAACGCCGTGCTGCGCGACATGGGCATACAGTATCGCCGAGGCGGACGCTGGAACATATCTGAGGAATTGGGAGACCGCGACTTTGTACGCTTCCGCACTCATGTAAGCTACTCCCTGAAGGGCGAGAAGAAAGTCCGCACCTACATGACATGGACACTCAACGGGCTGAGGTTCCTTAATGCAAAACTCGGTTATCCGAACTTTTAGAGTTTAGAATCTTCAATCTTCAAT
>DJWZ01000062.1:16404-82233 GCA_002449535.1 Prevotellaceae bacterium UBA7017
AATCTTCAATCTTCAATAAAATAAAATGAGCGTACACGTAATATATTATAAGGATGGGGCGAAAATGATGCGCCCTGTCCTCAACCGAGAAGAGTACATGACCCTGCGCGACAGCCGCAAGCAACAGGCGGTCATGAAGGCGGTCCGCGAGGGCAAAACGGAGGAGAAACGCCACCTTGAACAGATGAGCTACTCATGCCTGCCCAACGAGGACGGCACGCTAAGGGGCACTACTCGCATGAGCACCACCGTCGGCATGGACGTTGACCACATTGCCAGGGAAGAAATGGCGGCGGTAAGGGAACGCATACTCGGCAAGAAGGAGGAACTGGGATTGCTGATGCTTGAGGTGAGTGCCCGTGGTGAGGGTTACCACTTGGTGTTCAAGCGTCGTCAGGAGCTGTCGCAAGAGGAAAACCTCAAGTGGGCAAGCAACCTGTTAGGCGTGAAGTACGACGATGGTGCCAAAGACATCACGAGGGTGTTCTTTACTACAACGGCAGCGGAACTCATATATCTCGAAGACGAGATCTTTAACCCCACCCCGACCCTCCCAAGGGGAGGGGGTGTATTACAACCTTCTAACAGTAATATTCCTACTGCCCTTGGGAAGGAGTGCCCGAAGGGCGAGGATGGGGTTTCTTTTCCTACCACTTTCAAGGGTATTCCTTACACGGCAATTATTGCAGAGTATTGGCGTCAGACGGGTGGGGAGCCCAGCGAGGGAGAACGCAACAAGTGTCTGCACAAGCTGGCGGCAAATCTGCGTGCCATCTGTGACGATTCCGAGGAATGGCTGCTGGAGATAATGCCGCGTTTCGGTCTTTCAGAGCAGGAGGTGAGGAACATCATCCGCTCGGCTTGCAAGGAACCCACCAAAGGCTCGCGCACAATGGACCAGATTGTCTGTGCACTGACAAACAACCAAAACGAAGACCAAAACGAAGAAGAAAAAGAAAATAATTTTCAATTTTCAATTTTCAATCCTCAATTAAAGAAGTTGCCGCAGGGCATTCGCGAATCGGTCGAAGCCGTAGGCCCGCAACTGGCGTTGCCTGTAGTGACGGCTGTCTGTCCTGCCATCGGAGCTCTGGCTACGGGCGTTGTGCTCGATGTGCATGGTCATAAGAAGGGGCTTAACCTCATTGCCTATATCGCGGGTGACTTTGCTTCCGGAAAAGGAAATATCGACCCTGTGGTGGATGCCTGGATGAGTGAGGTGAGAGCCGTTGACAAGATGTACCAGATGCAGGAGTGCGAATGGCGTGCCAAGAAACGTGCTGCGAAAAACAAGAAGGAACAACCCGAAGAACCGAAACTGCCAGTGCGCTGCCTGACGCTGAACAATACTGTTGCCAATCTTGCAGAGCGGCTGGCTAACACAGAGGGCAAGCACGCCTTTTCGTTTACGCCAGAGGCTGATACGGTGGCACAGAAATGGAGGTCGGCAATGAGTGACTTTTCGGTGATGCTGCGCCAAAGCTACGACGGCACCAAGTATGAGCGCGAAGCCAAAAGTGCAGATGCCGTGAATGTGCATATCGAGAAACTGCTGTGGAACGTCTGCATGTGTGGCACACCTGATGCGCTGTATCGCGTGGTGAACAACTATACCGATGGCTTCCAGAGCCGTATCGCAGTTGCCCGCACGCCTGACAACACGTTTGCACCGCTGGAGGAAAAGCCTTATGTGCTGACCGACCGGCAGACGGAGCGCATACAGCAGATAGCCCACTTGCTGCCACTGATGCATGGTGAGGTGGTGCTGCCGAAACTCGAAGCCAAGGGGCGTGAATGGGTGGAGCGCATCCGTATCGAGACGATGATGAATGACGACAAGGTACGTGCCCGCCAGCGTTTCCGCGTTTGCGTGACAGCACAGAGGATGACATGCTGCCTGATGCTCTGCAAGGTGTGCGAGATGCTAATCCAGAAACATGGTCTCAGCGGTGCAGAAAGTCGCCTGAAACAATACCCAAACCTATGGAAAGAGATGCTCTTGAGGGCACAGACACCCACGATGCTGGAGGCATACGATGTTATAGCCGATTCGCTGATAGAGAATGCCCTCTATTTCTTCCGCGACCGCATAGAGAACGCCTTCATGAGTCGCGACTATGCAGGAAAGAATGACCGCAGGCGAATAGGTAGGAACGATTCTATCTATGCACGCCTGGACATGCAGTTCACTTTCGAACAGGCTACACAGCGAAGCATTGCCGTCAAGGGCGCCGGAGTGACGCACAACAGCGTGCGCCAGATGCTGAAAAATTGGAAAAAGCAAGGGCTAATCACTCAAGATGAGGCAGGGCGGTATCGTAAAGTTAATAGTTAAAGTGAAAGGTTATTGACTTGTGGTCATGAATGTCATTGGTCATAAGTGTCATTAAGACTTGCAGAATATGATTATAGAAAACAATAGAGAAAGTTTTGTGCAGCTCTGGCTTCGGCTGGAGCGCACAAGGTGTCTCCTCGGAGGTCAGTGTAAACGTTTCTGCATACGCAATGTGCTGAAAGCGTGGTTTGGCATCGAGGCAACGGATGATTTCATCTGGAACGTATGTCGGCAGATAACGCTGCTGCTCGACGAAGATAACCCCGTCTGCGGAAATGATACCCTGCAGCCGCCGTATCTTTATCCGCGCAAGCATCGTGAACTGCTGCGCACCATCGTGTCGATAAAACTGGGCATCAGCATCCGCAGGGTGAACCTCAAAGCTCTCGACAAGGTGTATAGCGAAGCGTTCCCGAACAGCACACCATTGAATGTTTGTAAAAAGGCTCTCTCAACTTACCTCTAAAGACTGAGTAAGAACAACCTGCGAAAATCGAATATATATATAATTATGGAACTGATATTGAAACGAATAGCAAAAAGAATGAATTATACAATAGGAAAGTTGTATATCAGAACAGAAGAGGTGGAGGAATTCAGAACCTACACGAGTGATAAATATCTCTGCGACACCCTGGAGCCCACTTGGCGCGACTATGAGCACGGCGCCTGTAAGGTGAAGGGCAAGAGTGCCATTC
Organism: Prevotellaceae bacterium UBA7017; assembly: GCA_002449535.1. Classification (GTDB taxonomy): domain Bacteria; phylum Bacteroidota; class Bacteroidia; order Bacteroidales; family Bacteroidaceae; genus Prevotella. The sequence goes on from DJWZ01000062.1 coordinate 19,438, forward strand.
CGGAAGGCAGGTATGCCGTAGTCATCTCCTACTCGCCGAGGTTTAAAGAGTGGCTACCCATACTGCTTGGTGTCCCCATGTTCAGCGGCATCCGCATACATGCCGGCAATACTGCAAAGGACACGCAAGGGTGCATCCTCGTAGGCAGGAACCAAATTGTCGGCAAGGTGCTCGACAGCCGCAAGTGGCTCTACGAACTGAAGCAGAAAATAGCCAAGGCTAAGGACAAAGGCAAACCTGTATGGATTACCATCAAGTGACGGAAAACAATAAAGCCCAGAAAGAACTTCTGGGCTTTTGTTGTGTCGGGGTGACCGGACTCGAACCGGCGACTCCTACGTCCCGAACGTAGTGCGCTACCAACTGCGCTACACCCCGCTTACTCAAACTTTTTCTTTTGCAGGCGGAAGTTTGTACCGAGGTATTTCTCGCGTACGATATAGTTGTCTGCCAATTCCTCTGGTGTGCCGTGAAAGAGTATCTTGCCTTCGAAGAGCAGGTATGCCCTGTCGGTGATATTCAGTGTTTCGTGCACGTTGTGGTCGGTTATGAGGATGCCGATGTTGCGATGTTTCAGCTGCCATACTACCCGCTGTATCTCTTCTACGGCGATAGGGTCAACGCCGGCAAAGGGTTCGTCGAGCATGATGAACTTTGGCTCTATGGCAAGACAGCGTGCTATCTCTGTACGGCGGCGTTCTCCGCCTGAGAGACGGTCGCCAAGGTTGTGGCGCACCTTCTGGAGCGAGAACTCGCTGATGAGGTTTTCGAGCTTCTCAAGCTGCTTTTTGCGTGACAGCCCTGTCATCTCAAGGACGCTCAGGATATTGTCCTCGACAGACATCTTGCGGAATACGCTTGCCTCCTGTGGAAGATAGCCTACACCATTGCGGGCGTGCTCATAAACCGCCATGGAGGTAATCTCCTTGTCATCGATGAAGACACGTCCGGCATTGGGGACTACCAAACCGGTGGTCATATAGAAGGAGGTTGTCTTGCCAGCGCCGTTAGGACCCAGAAGTCCTACAATCTCACCTTGCTTTACGTTGAAGGAGACATTGTTGACGACAGTTCGCTTGCCGTAGATTTTTATGAGTCCTTCAGACCTAAGCGTTGACTGCTGCTCTGGCATCGTTATATTCCTTTATTAAACGCTCCATGATGGTGCTGACAGGCTCGATGCTCTTGATGGCAGATGTTATCTGGCCTATCTCCATCTCGCCGTTCTCGATGTCGCCATCGAAGATGCCCCTGCGTGTGGCTTTCTCGCCAAGTATCTCGAGCAGCTCAGGTACTTCGGCTCCTCGGTTTTCTGCTTCTTCAAGACGCTTGTATAGTCCGTTCTTCACGAGGCGTGAAGGGGAGAGCTTCTTGAGACACAGCATGGTGTCACCCTCTTCAAGATTGGTGCATGCCTGCTTGAAGGCATCGCTGGCGCTGCTCTCCTCGGAGAGGGCGAAGAGGGTACCTATCTGCACACCTTCCGCTCCCAATACCTGGGCTGCGAGACATGCCTGTCCGGAGGCTATGCCGCCAGCGGCAATGAGGGGAAGGGTAGTAGCCTTGCGTACCTGCGGGATAAGGCACATTGTCGTGGTTTCTTCCTTGCCGTTATGTCCGCCAGCCTCAAATCCTTCGGCAACGACAACATCGACGCCGGCTTCTTCGCACTTGCGTGCAAACTTTGAGGAACTGACAACATGTGCCACTGTCATACCGGCATCATGGAAACGCTGGGTATATTTCTTCGGACTGCCGGCAGAGGTGAAGATTATCTTACAGCCCTCGCTGATAATCATGTCAATGAGGGAGTCAATCTGCGGATACATCAGTGGCAGGTTGATGCCCCAGGGCTTTGACGTGGCAGCCTTGAGCTTCTGAATGTGCTCGCGCAGCAAATCGACTGTCATGGTGCCTGCGCCAATGAGACCCAGCCCACCGGCATTACTCACTGCGGCAGCCAGACGCCAGCCGCTACACCATGCCATGCCACCGGCAATGACAGGATACTGTATGCCAAATATTTCGGATATTCTGTTCATTTGTGGATGCAAAGGTACAAAAAAAATAGTGCATAACATATTTAATGTCAAGAAATAATGATATTATTGTATTTTTTTAAATTAAAAATGATGTTGATTTGTTAATAAATATGTAAATTTGCGCCCGTATTCTTAAACAACCCTGTGAAGGGGTAAATAAAAATCAAATTTATGAATATGAAAAAAACATGTAAAATGGTAGCCATTGCACTTTTAGCGATTGCTAATTCGAGTTCTGTAATGGCTGGTGGTCTTAACACAAACACTAATCAGAATGTTGCCTTCTTGCGTAACCCAGCCCGTGATGCTGCAATAGGTATTGATGGCGTTTACAGCAATCCTGCCGGTGTGGCTTTCATGCCAGAGGGATGGCATGTTTCTGTGAACCTACAGAATGCTAACCAGACACGTACCAGCACTTCTACATTCCCGGGCTTGGCAGCTAATATAGGCAACCTGGGCAATCCTACCAAGGAGTATAAGGGAACTGCTACTGCGATAATCCCTTCCGTACAGGTGGCTCTCAACAGGGGTAAGTGGGCTTTTCAGTTTAACTTTGCCATCATGGGTGGCGGCGGTAAGTGTGAATACAAAGGCGGGCTCGGCTCTATTGAGAGTCTTGTTTCTGTAGTGCCACAGGTATTCAATGCTTTCGGAAAGACTCTTAACGGCATGGCTGCCCAGGCTGGTCTGAATCCAAACTTCCCAACCAACTGTCTATATACTGCAAACAGCTATATGTCAGGTCAGTCATACTACTATGGATATACCCTGGGTGCGGCATACAGGATTAACGACCACTGGTCGGTATATGGCGGTGCACGCCTGCTGTATGGTACGACAAAGTACTATGGCTATGTAAACAATATAAAGCTTATGACTCCGGAAGGTCAGAACCTTGGCGACTGGGTTCGTGCCAACACAAGCAATCCTGACGTACAGAGGACTATAGCAGGTCTCTTCAATGACCCGGTAGAGGCAATACAGGACCAGAAGACAACTGCCCTGCTGAACACTTCTACGGCTCTTATTGACGGACTACTGGACGAAGGTATCTCCCTGAACTGTAACCAGGACGGCTATGGCATCGCTCCTATCATTGGCGTTGACTACAAGACGGGTAACTTCAACTTTGCTGCAAAGTTTGAGTTTAAGACACGTATGCGTCTTGAAAATAAGTCAAACAACAGTTCTTTGGTAAAGTATATCCCAAGCCTGAAGCGATTCGCTGATGGTACGAAGGAGGCTGAGGATGTACCTTCATTGCTTACCGTCGGTGCTCAATGGAGTGTTATTCCGCAGGTTCGCGTAAGTGCTGGCTGGCACCATTATTTCGATAAGGATTCGCGCCTGCATCAGGACGTGAACAGAAAACTTTCCGGAGATACCAATGAGTATCTGCTCGGTGCAGAATGGGACCTCTCAAAGGTCGTTACGGTATCTGCCGGCGGTCAGCGTACAGTATATGGCTTGTCTGATGAGTTTATGGATGATATCTCATTTAGCGTCAACTCTACCTCTATCGGTTTCGGTTGCAGCGTAAAGGTCAGCGATGTGGTAAAACTGAACGTCGCTTATTTCTGGACAAACTATCAGACATACGATCGTTCGCAGGCAGACTATAGCAACGTGAAGGGGCAGCTCGGTTCTATACTTGGTAATGTCAACGGCATGATGGGCTCTGACGTCGCAAAGGGACTCGTTTCTCTGGCAGAGATAGACGGCAGCAAGATTAGTCAGGCAGTAGGTTCCCTGTCACAGCAGTTGGGACAGGTGCAAACCGCAGGCTCAGACAAATTTACACGTACCAACCATGTGATTGGTATCGGTGCTGACTTCACGTTCTAAAGACGAAGCCAAACATGAAATAGTAAACGGCATCCTGATTGGGTGCCGTTATTTTTTTATCTGCTATGAAAAGCTGCAAGTCCTGAACGCAGGAACTGTATGTATGCCGGAATGTCTTCGTCGTAGGAACGGGGCTCTTGGAGAAGGGCATGTCTGTAACTGCCTTCGCCTTCGGTAAACGACTCCCGCGAATCGAGCAGCACATAGAAGGGCTGGGTGTTATGCCCGAAGCGTGAACGCTGGAAGTAGCTCCACTTGTCGCCAATGGTGCGAAGAGTGCGCTGCTGTCCGTTCTCGGTTACCTTGACAGGTTGCGGCAGGGCTGTCTTGTCGTCAACATACAACTGTATGAGGATATAGTCGTTATTGATGATGTCTTGCACCTCGGGGTCTGTCCATACTGCTGCCTCCATCTTACGGCAGTTGACACAGCCGTAGCCGGTAAAGTCTATCATGACAGGCTTCTTGGCAGCCTGGGCAGCCTTGATGCCCTCGTAGAAATCACGATAGGCGGTGTGGGTGGTCCTCATAGGGGGCGTGAAAGCTGATATAGCCTTGCAGGGAGCACCCCATAAGCCTGGTACCATATATCCTACGAAAGCGAAGGACAATAATGAAGAGGTAAGAGGTAAGAGGTAAGAGGTGAGAAGTGAGGAGGTAAGAGGTGCAGATTTGGATTTAAATGCTATGCGGAGGTAGTAGCAGCCAAGTAGGAAGAAAATGATAATCCAGAGTGTCAGGAATACTTCACGATTGAGAATATTCCAGCCGTAGGCAAGGTCGGCAACAGAAAGGAATTTCAGCGAGAAGGCTATCTCGACAGCTCCCAGTGTCACCTTTACGGCTGTCATCCAGTTGCCGGATTTCGGCGCTGCCTTCAGCCATGCCGGAAAGAGGGCAAAGAGCATGAATGGCAAAGCCAGGGCAACGGCAAACCCCAACATTCCGATAGCGGCACCCATGACATTGCCGGAGGTTCCCAACTCGACAAGGAGGAAACCGATGATAGGGGCTGTGCACGAGAAACTTACCAGCACCAAGGTGAATGCCATAAGGAAAATGGAGAGTGAAGAGTGAAAAGTGAAGAGTGAAGAATCGGACTTTGCAGCAATTTCCTCACTTTTTCTGTTGACATAGTTCGTCCAACTTGCTGGAAGCACTATTTCGAAGGCTCCCAACAGCGAGATACCGAACACCAACAGCAACAGGAAAAAGAAAATGTTGAAGAAGGCATTGGTAGAAAGGGCATTGAGCGCAGAAGCACCAAACAACGACGTTACCAATAGACCTAACAACATGTATATTACGATGATGGAGATGCCATAGGTGACAGCATCGCGGATGCCCTTGATATTACGTCCTGTGCCACTCTTGCCCTGTTCGCGGTTGCCACGTTTCAGAAAGAAACTTACAGTCATAGGTATGATAGGCCACACGCAAGGGGTGAGAACGGCTATGAAACCACCCATCAAACCTAACAGGAAAATTGTCCAAAGAGATGGGATTGCAGAGTCGGAAGGAACGGAGGGAAGGGTAGGGCTGATAATACTTGTGTCACTAATTTGACTATCTTTACTAATTATATTAGTTTGAATAGTATCACCGGTAACACTGGTTTGAGCAGTTGCTGTCTCTTCCTCCTTTTCGTCTTCTGCTTTTGCAGGGGCAGACTTCTCACCCTGATAGGAAAAATCCACACTGGTCGGGGGAAGGCAGTTCTGCTCGTTGCAAGCTCCATATTCCAGATATCCCTCAACGGAATATTCCCCTCCTGTCAGCTTCAGTTTCTGGGAGAAGAGAACACTTTTTTCAAAGTACATTACCTCTGCTCCAAAAACCTCCTCATATTGCTTTGTGGGTTTCTTGTCGGCAATGAGGTTTCCCACAAGTTTTGCACCCTTGATATTGCTGATGGTAAGGGTCGTGGGAGTCGGACCGTTCTTCTCGTCTTGAGAATAGACATGCCATCCGTCAGACATCTTGCCGCTGAAGAAGATAGTTATCTCGTCATCGGCTGTCTGCTTTACATAATGCGAGAAACTGACCTGCGCTATTATCTGCAGGCAGGAAAGGAAAGAGAAAAGGGTTATCAGGAGCAGTCGGTGCATATACTACAGAAGTTCCGGCAATTCGAAGAGACGGATGCCGTTAGAGCCTTTGATAAGGATATGGTATCCGGAAGGAATGCCCTCATCCTGAAGGGCTTGCTTGACAGCGGCAACATCGGGGAATTTACGGAAGTGGCATTGGGTATTGCCAAACTCCTTGCCCACGAGCCATATAAGCAGTTCGCCATCTTTCGCAGCAGCCTCTTCGCGAAGCAAGAAATCAACAACCTTCTGATGCTCTGCTGCGCTGACCTCGCCTAATTCACGCATGTCACCGAGGATAGCCATCTTGGGGCTTACCTGCATGATAGAGAAATTCTGTAATGCCGCCATCATGGAAGTAGGATTGGCATTATAGGTGTCAACGATGAGCTTGTTGTGGCTGGTGATGGTAAGCTGGGAACGGTTGTTGCTTGGTATGTAGCCAGAGAGGGCATCATTGATGTCGTTCTCGGAAACGCCAAAGTGCATGCCGACGGTAGCCGCTGCCATCATGTTCTTGATATTGTAGGCTCCGATGAGGTGGGTCATAATCTCGCCACCCTGCCATTTGAAATGCAGGTAGGGAGCACAATCGATGACCTCTCCCTTGACATAGGGAATAAGGTCTAAGCCTGAAGAGATATTCATAAGATATTCGTTCTCGCTGTCAATGAATACCTTGCCATTATTGGCGCGTAGGTAGTCATAGAGTTCTCCCTTTGTCTTTATAACACCCTCGAAAGAGCCGAAGCCTTCGAGATGTGCCTTGCCGACGTTTGTTATCAAACCGCAGTTGGGCTCTACGATGTTCACCAGTGTCTTTATCTCACCAGGATGGTTGGCACCCATTTCGATGACAGCAAGGTCATGCTCCTTGGTAAGTTGCAGAAGAGTCTTTGGCACTCCGATATGATTGTTGAAGTTGCCTTGGGTATAAAGCACATTATACTTCTTGCCCAATACTGTAGCCACCAATTCCTTCGTCGTAGTCTTGCCGTTGGTACCGGTAATGCCGATGATAGGAGTCTTCAGCGCCTTGCGGTGTTCGTTGGCAAGCTGCTGCAAGGCTGTGAGAACATCTGGTACAACGATATATCTGTCATCAACAGCATATTGCGGTTCGTCGATGACAGCATAGGAACACCCTTTCTCGAGAGCAGAGGCTGCATAGGCATTGCCATTGAATGTCTCACCCTTGAGGGCAAAGAAGATGCTTCCGGCAGGGCAGTCACGACTGTCGGTAGTGATACGCCCCCCCTCTGCCTCCCCCAAGGAGGAGTGTAAGAATAAGTCATATAGAGATTCTTGATTCATAAGTAATATGTAGTTGTGATAGTTTAGTCTCCCCTTTGGGGAGATTTAGAGGGGGTTATGGTCTGATTTGTCCGTTGCCCTTGATGAGCCATTTGAAGGTGGTAATCTCTTCGAGAGCCATTGGTCCGCGAGGTCCCAGCTTTTGGGTAGAGATACCTATCTCGGCACCCAGTCCGAACTGTGCACCGTCGGTAAAGCTGGTAGGAGCATTCCAATAGACGCAAGCGGCATCAATCTGCTTTTGGAACTGTTCTGCTGCAGCGCTGTCGTTGGTTATGATACATTCAGAGTGACCAGAACCATAGCGACTGATATGCTCTATTGCCTCATCAATATTGTTGACGGTCTTGACAGCCATAGCATAATCCATGAATTCTGTTCCGAAAGAAACTTCTGTAGCCTGTTCCAGAAGGTTGTCAGGATAACTCTTGTTGAGGAATCCGTAAGCACCCGGGTCTGCATATATCTTTACGTTGAAAGGCACCAGCAACATACCGAGAGTAGGCAAGTCCTTGAGACGGTCCTTATGGACAATGAGGCAGTCGAGGGCATTGCAGACGCTGACCCTGCGAGTCTTGGCATTGATGATGATGCGGGAAGCCATGTCAAAGTCAGAATCCTTATCCCAGTAAGCGTGTACCACGCCAGCTCCAGTCTCGATGACAGGCACCTTGGCATTATTGCGTACGAAATCGATGAGTTTTCTGCCACCACGTGGTATGCAGACATCGATATATCCTACGGCAGACAACATCTCGGCAGTTGCCTCGTGGGTAGCAGGCAGCAGCTGTACACAGTCAGCATCGGCACCACATTTTGTGATGACCTCCTTGATGAGGGCAACGATTGCCTTGTTGGATTCGTCAGCATCATGACCACCTTTCAAGACACAGGCATTGCCACTCTTGAAGCAGAGAGAGAAGACATCGAAAGCCACATTAGGACGAGCCTCGAATACCATGCCGATGACTCCGAAAGGAACAGAAACCTTCTTCAGCTGCAGTCCGTTAGGAAGAGTCTTTTCGCTAAGCACCCTGTTCAATGGAGAGGGTAGGGAAGCCACATTTCGCATATCGCCAGCAATGTCTTCAAGACGCTTCGGTGTTAGTTGCAGACGGTCATAGAGAGGATTTTCCTTATCCATGAGGCTCAAGTCTTTTGCATTTGCCTCAAGAATAGTCTTTTCGTTGACTTTTATTGCATCAGCCACAGCGAGGAGTATCTCGTTGCGTTTTTCATCTGATAAGAGAGCAAGACTGCGTGATGCCTCTTTTGCTAATTGAAACTGTGGTAACATGTTGTTATGTGGTTTTGAGCGTTGTTTCTATTTTGTTTTTGGAATGAATTCTGTATGTATGGTGTTCTCGGGATTTGTCAGCAGGGCAGGAAGTATATTGTCTCTGTTGCCGTTGGCAATCATCACCTTAATGCCGTTGGCAGCTACTGTGCGGGCAGTGTGGTACTTTGACTCCATACCGCCTCTGCCGGCACTGCTCTTGCTGGGGAGAATATACTGGTCAAGATTGTCCTCAGGCTTTACCTGCCTGATAATCTTACTATCGGGATTGTCAGGATTGCCGGTATATATGCCATCTATATTGCTGAGAAGGATGAGCGTCTCGGCTCCCATCATCTGTGCTATCAGCCCGGAAAGCTCGTCGTTATCGGTGAACATCAGCTCTGTAAGACAGACGGTATCATTTTCGTTGACGATAGGTATGACGCCATTGTCAAGCATCAGAGCCATGCAGTTACGCTGGTTCTTATACTGTTCTCCTGCCTCGAAATTCTCCTTCATCGTCAGCACCTGTCCGATATGGATGTTGTATTCACGGAAAAGGTCATAGTAAAGGTTTATGAGCTTCACCTGACCCATAGCAGAGAACAGTTGGCGCTGTTCTGCAGAATCCAGTTCATGGTCCACCTTCAGTTCCTGCCGTCCGCATGCCACTGCACCAGAGCTGACAAGTATCACCTCATAATGGTTTTGCTTGAGCCATGCTATCTGGTCAACGAGAGCCGAGAGCCTTGTGATATTTAGTTTGCCTTTTGTGGTAGTGAGCACATTAGAGCCCACTTTTACTACTATACGAGACATCTTGTATGAATTCAGTATTTTTTATTTTAGTCCGGCTTTCAGGCTGCGTATGACAGCAGAATTGAAGCCGCTATGATCTAATTCGTTGAGTCCCTTGATAGTTACTCCTCCAGGGGTTGTAACCTTGTCAATAGCCTCTTCCGGATGCCAGCCTGTTTCCTTCAATAGAGACACTGCGCCCTGCATCGTCTGCAATGCTATCTGTTTAGCCTGATTAGGATAGAATCCCATTTCGCAACCGCCCTCCATCTGGGCGCGGATATAGCGCATGACATAAGCGATGCCGCAAGAAGCCATCATCATACCGGGGCCGACAAGATTTTCTGCTACGACGAGAGTGTCGCCACAGAGAGAATACAGAGCCTCTACCTTTGCAAAAGCCTCCTCCGAGGTGTCCTTGCCTTTGGCAATAAATGACATACTGGCACCGAATTCGGCAGCGATATTAGGGATGACATAGCAGATGTTACCGGCACCCAGTTTCTCCTCTACCTTGTCGGTAGTAAAGTTGGCGGCATCGGAAACGATAATCTGTTCCTGCATATTGAGGACTGGCTTTATCTCATCAAGCACTGTTGGCATCAACCAGGGTTTTACAACAACCACAACGATGTTGGCATCATTTACGGCAGCCACATTGTCAGTGGTAGTGGTGATGGATGGATACTTGCTTTTGAAAGACTCCAAAAGTGCCTCGTTCTTGTCAGCAATGGTGAGGGCTACCTCCTTGGACTTTGCCCATCCATGAATGAGGGCCCCTCCCATGTTTCCACAACCTATTACGGCAACACGAATGTTATGTATGTTTGCTTTCATTTGTTGACAATTCTGTTAAATAGATACTTAAATTACTTTCTTCAGGCGTGAGATGAATGTATCTACATCAGCCTTTGTGAGGCAGAGAGGTGGCAGCAGACGCAGCAGATTGGTTCCTGCACAACCTGTGAAGCAATGCTGGTCATATACCAAAGGCTTCCGAACCTCTGCATGGGGCTTGTCGAATTCTACGCCAATCATGAGACCGCGACCTCTTACATCTGTGATATGTGAACCTTCCGGAGATGCCTGCAGCTTCTTCAGTTCTGCCATGAGATATTCACCTACTTCGTGAGTGTTCTCAATGAGATTTTCTTCTTCCATGACATCCAGCACAGCCAAAGCAGCCGTACATGCAAGATGGTTACCGCCAAAGGTTGTTCCGAGCATACCATAGACAGGCTTGAACTCTGGAGAAATAAGCACACCGCTCATAGGGAAACCGTTACCGATGCCTTTTGCAACGGTAATCATGTCAGGACGGATGCCAAGCCACTGGTGTGCGAAGAATTTTCCGCTTCTTCCGTAGCCGCATTGTATCTCGTCGCAAATGAGAACGGTGCCGTTTGCCTTACAAGCCTTTTCCAGCCCCTGGGCAAATTCAGCGGTAGCCATCTGTATGCCGCCGACACCTTGAATACATTCCAAGATAACGGCGCAAACATCGCCCTTTGCCAATTCTGCCTCCCAAGCAGGAAGGTCGTTCATGGGCAGGAACGTAACATGTCCGTTGTCGTTGATAGGAGCTACAATCTTCGGATTGTTAGTTACCTCGACAGCGAGGGAAGTACGTCCGTGGAATGCTTTCTGGACAGACAGGACACGCTTGCGACCATTTGTGAAGGATGCCAGCTTCAGGGCATTCTCGTTAGCTTCGGCACCGGAATTGATAAGGAAAAGCTGGTAGTCGTCATAACCGCTAATCTTGCCGAGGCGTTCTGCCAGCTGTACCTGTAGCTTGTTCTGTACAGAGTTGGAATAAAATCCCAAAGTATTGAGTTGCTTGGTCATCATCTCCACATAATGAGGGTGGCAATGACCTATGCTGATAACGGCATGTCCGCCATAGAGGTCTAAATATTCCTGACCTTTATCGTCCCAAACCTTACAGCCTTGTCCCTTGACAATATTTACGTCGAAAAGGGGATATACATCGAATAGTTTCATTTTTTATTTTCAATTATCAATTATCAATTTTCAATTTAGAAGGCGCTTGCCTTGAGCTTCAATCCTGCAGTTTCGTCGAGTCCGAACATGATGTTCATATTCTGCACGGCTTGTCCCACTGCTCCCTTGAGGAGATTGTCGATAATGGATGTTACGACGACCTTGCGTCCAAAGACGTCAATGTGTACGAGAGCCTTGCTGGTGTTTACCACCTGCTTCATGTCCAGTGCCTTGTCGCTATAGTGTGTCATGGTGGCATCGGCATAGAAGTCTTTATATAGTGCCACCAACTCTGCTGCATCATGAGGCTTGTCCAGTGTTACCATTTCGGTACAGAAAATGCCTCGTGGGAAATCACCGCGATAAGGTATGAAGTCAACGGTTATGCCTGTTGCGTCATAGCCCTCCTCCAATGTGTCTATGACATGTGGAGCATCGGCAGGCTTCAACTCGTTCAGGGTTTGGCATATCTCGTGCAGATGCTGGTGTGTAAACAGTTTATACACGGAGAAGTTGTTGTCGCGCCAAGAGAAGTGGGTCGTTGCCGCAGGCTTTTGTCCTGCTCCTGTAGAACCCGTTACGGCATTTACTGCTATGTCGTGAGTCAGCAAGCCTGCTTTTGCCAAAGGCAGCAATCCCAACTGTATGCATGTAGCGAAGCAGCCTGGGTTGGCAAGATGTTGGCAACGGCTTATAGCGTCACGATGTGTCTCTGGCAATCCATAGACATAGTCGTGTGTCGGTGCCACGATGCGGAAGTCCTGTGCAAGGTCTATAATCTTCACATTGGCGGGGATAGTGTGTTCCTTTAGGAAGGCTTCAGACTTTCCGTGACCAAAGCAGAAGAATACGACATCAACATCCTCGAAAGGCATCTCTGATGTAAACTCCAGTTCTGTTTCGCCAATTAGTCCTTCGTGGATATCACAGACTTTGTTTCCAGCATTTGATTCGCTGTTAGCAAAGACAATTTGTACGTCAGGATGGTTAATTAATAGCCTTATCAACTCGCTGCCGGTATATCCGGCAGCACCAAGTATGCCTACTTTTACCATTGTTGTTTGTTTTTAGAAGGTATAATCCAATAGAGAATAGGGTAGAGTATAATACCAGGAAATCCCGCACAAATTATTGTCAGTATAGCATAAGCTATTCTGACCATTGTAGGGTCGAGGTTAAAATACTCTGCTATTCCTGCACAGACACCGCCCAACAGGCGATTGTCTGATAGCGTTAGAGGCTTTTTGTCCATATTCTTTTTATCTTCTCTCGTTTGGGTGTGCCAGATAATATGCTCTCAGCGCTGTAGAAGAAACCTTTATGAAGCCTTTGGCATCTTCAGAAGACCATGCCTTTGCTGTTTCACCGTATTCTCCCAGCTTGTTCTTGACGAGGTCGTTAGGAGAATCTACACCAACTGTCTGGAAGCACAGAGGATGCAGCTCCAGTGTCACCTCGCCGGTTACGTTGCGCTGTGATGATGTCAGCATTGCCTCGATGTCTGGCATTACAGGCTCCAAGTACTGGCTCTCATGCAGGAACATGCCATACCAGTTGCTTACCTGGTCTTTCCAGTATTGCTGCCACTTGCTCAAGGTATATTTCTCAAGGAATCTGTGGGCGCCGATGATAAGCATTGGGGCAGCAGCCTCAAAACCTACACGACCCTTGATGCCGATGATGGTGTCGCCAACGTGGCAGTCACGACCGATGCCGTATGCTGCACCTATTTCCTCAACTGCCTGGATGGCTTTAATCTTGTCGTCATACTTTACGCCGTTAACGCTGCATAATTCTCCTTTTTCAAAGCCGAGCTTCAGAGTTTCTGGACCTTCTTTCGTAGGGTGCTTCAGGTATGCACTTTCAGGGAGTCCCAGCTTAGAGTCGAGAATCTCGCCGCCACAGATAGAGGTTCCCCAGATACCTACATTATATGAATACTTCAGCTTTGTGAAGTCAGCATGGAAACCGTGTGCGTTAAGGTAGTCGATTTCTTCCTGGCGTGAGAGGTTGCCGTCACGTGTGAGTGTGATAATCTCTACGCCTGGAGCCATAACGAGGAATGTCATGTCGAAACGTATCTGGTCGTTGCCTGCTCCTGTAGAACCGTGAGCGATAGCATCAGCACCAATCTCGTTGGCATAGCGAGCTATGGCGATAGCCTGGAATATACGCTCTGAGCTGACGGAGATAGGGTAGCAGTTGTTACGCAACACATTGCCATATACCATATATTTCAGAGACTTCTCATAATATTCCTGTGTCACGTCAAGGGTAACATATTTCTTTGCACCTAACTTGTAGGCATTTTCTTCGTTTGTCTTCAGTTGTTCTGCTGAGAAACCACCAGTGTTGGCGCAAGCTGCATATACCTCATAACCGTCCTGTGCCAATTTCATTACTGTGTAAGAGGTATCAAGACCTCCGCTGAAAGCTACTACTACTTTTTTCATTTTCTATGTCTTTTTATATTATTATTCAATAGTTATTCAATGTTTAAAACTCAATTCCTCTCTTCGCCAGTGTCTTCATAACATCCTGAAAGACGCAGGCAGGCGTTGGCTCGCCTGTATGCTGCTTGGGGTCATATAGCATACCTGTGCAGATGCAGAATTTCCTGTTCTTTGCAACAAGGATGTCATGATTTATGCATCCTCTGCATCCTCTCCAGAAAGCGTCGTCGTCCGTTAGCTGGTTAAAACTTACTGGAACATATCCAAGCGCAGTATTCATCTTCATGACGGCATCGCCAGATGTCAATGAGAATATCTTTGCCTCCGGCCATCGCACTCTTGCAAGTGTGAAGGTGTAGTCCTTGATGTGTTTCGCAACTCCCAGTCCCTGATAGTCGGGATGTACTATAAGCCCTGATGTCGTGACATACTGCTTGTTGCCCCATGTCTCTATGTATGAGAAGCCTACGAAGCGGTCGTTCTCGTCGAGGGCGATAACGGCTTTCCCTTCCTTCATCTTTGTGGCTACATATTCATGGGTGCGTTCTGCAATGCCGGTGCCACGCTTCTTGGCAGCCTCGCGGATTGTGTCGAGAATCTCATCTACATATTTCTCATGGGATGCGTCAGCAACCAATATGCGAATGTTATGTTTGTTTTCTTTATCCATATCTATTTTTAGTTCATAATGCATAATTTTCACTCCCTTTTCACTCCCTTCTTACTCCCTTCTCACTCCGTTTTTAAATCATAAGTCCGGAATTACCGCGCTCAGTTGGTCTATTACGTCTATATGGCTTGCCCCGTCTCTTATGACAAGGAAGATAGTATCGTCGCCGGCTATAGTCCCGAGGATGTCTTTCAGGTTGGCGGAATCTATGTTGCTCGCTATGCCGTTTGCAAATCCCGGGCGAGTGTGTATCACTGCCATGTTGCCTGAGAAAGAGATGCCCTGATATGCGTTCTGGATATTCTGCGTAACCTCAGAAACTATACCTTGAGTGCTTCGAAGGGGATTATGTTGCCTTTTGTATGCAGTCTCGTGAGGTATGGCATAATAGTAGTTGCCCTCGCCGTTTGCCGCCTTTGCAACTTTCAGTCGCTTGAAGTCGCGTGACAACGTGCTTTGGGTGACATTTATGCCTTGGCGGGCAAGAGCCTGTATCACCTCGTCCTGAGAGCTCATCTCGTTCTGAGTCAGCAACAGCCTTAATGCCGCCAGCCTGTCGTTTTTATTATATGTCCTTTGCATATATATCGAAATTTGCAAGTTTCAATGTGCAATGTTGCGGTTAAGCGAGAACAGAAGTCAAATGTATTTGAACTTTGTCGAGCGATAGCAACTTCGCAAACGGAATAAATCTCCGGCAAGGAGATTTGCATCTTAAAGTTGCTTTTAGATGCTTACGATATTTTATCGTTTCGGTTTGCAAAGGTAGGCATTTTTATGCAAACAACCAAATAAAAATGCAAAAATATGCAGGATTTTGCATTTTTTGTACAATTACGCTGTAGAAAAAGAAATCTCCTTCCCAATGTTTATGAAACAAGTAGTTCTGATAGAATAACAATTTTACATACATGCCTACACCAATCAGTACAAATGTCTTGTTTTCAGTGTTTTACACTATAATTTGCCTGCACCGAGCCTACACTAAGCATACACCAAACCTACACCAAGCCTACACCTTTTTGTGGGAATTGTACTAAAATAGCACGAAAACATATACACAGAAGCATCTATTTTATGCTATATAGGGAGGGAACAAAAAAGCAATAGTGAAGTAACAAGATTTCTTCCGAATAGCAGCATTTAAATTCTCTCGAGAATTTTGTGCCTACATAACTATGCAGCAAAAATTACCCTACTATGGAGTTGACAAATTCTCTCGAGAATTATTGAACTCCACTGGGATGTAGGTTTTGATATGCTACAATCGAAGATTTGCTACATTCCTATCAAAAATTTTGACTGTGCTTGGTGTAGGCAGGGTGTAGGCAGGGTGTATGCTTGGTGTAGGTTAAAAATCTCATTACTTATTTATTATCAATATCTTACGCCATAAGGGTGTAGGCATGTAGGTAAAAATGAAAAATTCCTTACAAAAAAATGCTATTTTAATCCCCCCACTTTTCTTCCTCCCTTGGGATACTTGGATTCGCTGTTAACCTATTAAAGCCGATTGATTTTGTTATCTTTCTTGAAAAATATTTCAGTTTTCTTTGCAGGTTTGAAAAATAGTTGTAATTTTGACCTGTCGGTCTAAGGTACTCCGTTATGGAAATAAAATAAAAAAATGTCTTTTTATTTTCATTTCTCATAACTTAATCGTACCTTTGCAGCATGAAATCTAAATAAATATAGGAATGGATACTAATATTATTACTCCTAATTCACCTATCAGTGCAAGATATTGGTCTGAACTTAAGGGCTTGAGCAATGATGTCAAATTAGAACTCATCTCATTGCTCAGCAGTTCTATGGTTTCTCCGAGTACTGAAAAACACAAGTCGCGCAAAGGATGGGCTAGCCGTTTTTGTGGTACATGGAAGGACAATCGTTCTGCAGAAGAGATAATCAAAGAGATACGTGATGCACGCACAACCAACACAATAGATATCAAGTTATGAAAGGCTATTTGCTTGATACCAGCATCTGTATTTTTCTTCTCAGAGGAAATCGGGCAATAGAGGAAAAGCTTAATTCTGTAGATACAGATAACTGCTACATTACTGATGCGGTACTTATGTTTTGAAAAATGATTTGTTATATCCAAAATATTAACTATATTTGCAAGCGAATGTGCTAAATACTAATGATTATGGATAGAGAAGAATTATTTGAAGAGTTTATTAATGAATGCGAGAAAGAACCACTAACCTTTTGCGGTCAAGGAAATCCCAATGCTGATATTTTGATTATCGGTAAAGAGTCAACGGATACAAGTGAGGCTCTTATTCGTGATAAAATTAGGCTATGCAGGGATAAAGTAAATCGAGATGCACCAAGAGACATTAATTCCCAAAACAAGACTTGGTGTTATTATCAAAAGTTAATTGATGAAATATACCAACGTAAGTCAGAAGAACCTAACAAATGGGATTTTGAAAAGCTTGCTTTTACAACTGAAATGAACAATATCCCAAGCAAGCATTCTTATCTTACAAAAGAAATAAAGGATGGTATAAATAAACGCTTGCAATTTTTCAAAGATTCACGTTTTATTAAGTCATTTCCTGTGGTAATTCTAGCCTGTTCTAATTATATTAATAACGACAAAAAGAACGGGTACCAGATTAACCAAACTTTTGGTGTTGAATTTGATAATGAGCCAAATAGTGATGGGAGCCCAATAGGCGAGCACAAGAAAAAGTATCCCACAGGTTTTTGGTTTTATACTCATCATAGTAAAGATAAACAGAAACTCGTCATACATACCGTTCAATTAAGCCAAATTCAAAATGATATGATTGAGGATATGGCAAATGAAACTAGAGACCATCTAACAAAACTTGGTAAAATATGATACAACGAAAATTTAAAATCAAAGAGTTAGAAAAGCGTCTTTCAAATTTGAAATAGTTAGCTCAATACGATAAATAAACGATGAGATTTGTGTTTCTTCATTATTATGGAAGATAAATTCAAGGGCCTTGGCTACTGGGAAATCGTAGAATTATTGCATAATTGCAAGAATCTCGATGAAGAGATGGATATCTATAAGAAACTAGTGGAACTTGGCGAGAAGACTTTTATAGAACTCCAAACAGGAGAAACAGATTGTTTTATTCCTATAGAACTTGATTATTATGCTTGTCCGATGGATAATCTGGCATTATGCTACATGAAGCAAAAAGAGTACGCCAAGGCGTTGCCTCTTTTGGAAAAAGCTTTGCTATTATATAGAATGCTGGAAATAACCGACTCTGACTTTACATATCAACGATACAATGCTTTAAAGAGGTTAGCGAAATGCCAAAAGGAACTGGGAAATAAAACAATGGATATACTTTATAGCTATGAGTTGAGACTTTTAGAAGTGACGGGAAAAATACTAAATAATGATAGCCAAGAGACATAGGGACGGGTACATTAGATGTATGATGTTTGGAGAAACATGAAATTGTGCTTGGCAACATCATTCTTTATTGCTCATCTTAAATCAAACAATCAATAGATTTGCTTGAAATTGCATCATTCCCATCCAGCTCACTCTTCGGAGTGGGCTTTTCTTTAGCGGACAAGATTTTCGTCAAAGGTTCAAGGTCTGAGGACTGCAAATCCGAATTTAATTTTTAATCTTTAATATGATAAATTAGGGTGGGTGTAATCGCTGTAATCGTAATCGGTGGGTTTGATGGCTGAAGTGTGATGGCTGAGGGTTGATTCGGAAAAGGGGGCTTTTTTTGTTCCCTCCCGAGGGAAATTTTTTTTCTTCCCGATGAAAATAATTTTTCACTTCGGAGCAGATTTTTACCACTCATCACATAACTGGCATCGATGACGATTACACCGATTACAGTGGGGTAATTTATTTTTGTAAGGGTAGGGTAATTTGCAGAGCCACTATTTATATATAATAATTATTATATATAAATAGTGACCTAAATTTCTCAGAATAAATAGGGGGTGTTGTCAACTGTCAACTGTCATCGCTTGGTTGGATTACACTCCAGCTACGTACAATATGTCAGAGAATACGCCTGCTGCTGTTACGCCTGCTCCGGCACCATAGCCCTGAATAATCATAGGGTGGGGGTTGTAGCGCTCTGTATGGATAAGGATGATGTTGTTGGAGCCTTCAAGGTGGAAAGCAGGATGCTTGGAATCTACCTTGTCGAGACTTACAGAACATTTGCCGTTGTCCAGTTTTGCTACAAAGCGCAAATGCTGATTATTTTTCTTAACCTCTTTGCGGAGCTGTTCGAAGTGGTCATCGAGTTGTGGAAGCTTCTTCCAGAAGTCATCCAGAGTTCCTTCAAAATATTCGTTAGGGACAAAGAGATGCTTCTCAACATCGTCCTGACTGACATCATATCCGCTTTCGCGAGCCAGGATGACGAGCTTGCGTATCACATCGATTCCAGAGAGGTCTATGCGTGGGTCGGGCTCGGAGAAACGTGCCTCTTTTGCCTTTAATACTGCCTGGGAGAATGTGCAAGTTTCGCTCAGGTGTGTGAAGATATAGTTCAGGGTGCCGGAAAGAACAGCCTCAATCTTGGTAATTTTATCGCCAGAGGAAACGAGATGGTCTATTGTTCTTATCAGGGGAAGACCTGCACCGACGTTGGTTTCGTATTTATACATCACGCCATTGTTGACGGCGGTCGTCTTCAGCTTGCGGAAACTCTCTAAGTCACCGCTGGCAGCAACTTTGTTGGCACAGACAACGGAGATGTTGTGCTCGATGAATTCCTGATATAAAGCAGCTATCTCGTAGCTTGCCGTGCAGTCAACAAAGACAAGAGGATGGATAACCTGTTCACGTAAAGCCAATACTTCGTCATGAATAATCTGGAGACTTGACTTCGGATTCTGTGAGAAAATGCTGCGGAAAGCACTCAGGTCGTCCTCTTTCAAACTTAGTTTTTCCAAATCTATTCCGCGTGGGTTGGTCATGATATTAAAGATATCTACTATTCCCACTACATTCAGGAGGATGTCTCTTTCGCGGAACAAAGTCTGCTGTTGCTTAGCTATCTGTTGTAGCAGGGTACCACCGACGGTACCAGTGCCGCATAATACGATGTTTAGCTTGTGTTGCTGCATATTATTTTGGGAGTTAAAAGGGGTGTTAAAAAAGGAGTTAAAGGGGAGTTAAAGGGGAGATTGCATTGTGATTCTTATTCCCGCTCCGTCACAATCGGCTGAAAAAGGTGGGGCTACTTTCTTGATATCTATGGTAGCGCTTTCTGTCTGAGGAAAGTGTGCAAAAATGCTGTTACCGATACGCTGGGCAACATGTTCAAGAAGGTTGCTGGGAATCAGCATCTCCCTTTTTACAATGTCAGCCAGGATGGCGTAGTTTAACGTGTCATTAACGTCGTCGGAATTGCAAGCTTCCTCAAAAGGATATTGAACAGAAACGTTGACAATGTAATCATTGCCAACATTGCGTTCCTGCTTCTGTACTCCATGAAAAGCGTGAAACCTTAGGTTATCGAGATAAATGGTGCCCAAGGGGAGTAGTTAGTCCAAATGAAAAACTTCTTTGATTGGAATAGTGATAGGGGAGTTGTCTTTTGGATTTACCTCCATGATGTCTGCCATCATGTCCCACCATTTCTGGGTAATGGGGTCGATACCGTTGGAAGTGTCCTGGGTGTTGCCATCGCCCCCACACTCTTGGTAGCCAAAGAGAATATTGGTGTCTTTATCCCAGTAAATGGAATAATTGCTGACACCGCTGTCCTTTATCATCTTTACCAATTCAGGCCAGATGGCAGCATGGCGTTTCTGGTATTCCTCCTCACAACCTGGCTTGAGGAACATCTTGAAAGCGAATCTCATATTCTATGCTTCTTTATGCTTCTCCAAAAGGATTGGCTGTTCTTGGTGGTACTGGAGCATTGTTCTTGCTCGTTGTCTCAAGGGATATAGGACCGAAGTCTTTCTCGTAGCGCATAACATTATCTTGCAATGCCAATAAGAGACGCTTCGCATGCTCTGGTGCCAATATTACACGGCTTACAACCTGTGCTTTGTCTATTCCTGGAAGAGAGGATGCAAGGTCCATGACAAATTCTGTACGAGAATGTGAGATAATTGCAAAGTTGCTATATACACCGCGTGCTGTTTCGGGTGTTAAGTCAAGTTGGAGTTGGTTTCCTTTTTGGTTTGTCATAATTGTTCAAATTTAAAATCTTCGCGCAAAGGTAGTCTTTTTTTCAATATTAAGTATTAGTCTTTCCAGAGTTTTATTTTCTGTTTCTTAATAAACCTTAAAATATTCGTTGCCCTGTGGATAAGTGAAAAAAATAGCTTATCTTTGCAAGGTTTTTCCATGTGTCTATGTTTAGATTGAGATATACTATATTGTTAATCTGTTTCATGTTGGCTGTTTCGGCAAACATGGTTGCCAAGTCGTTCACTCTTGTTATTGATGCGGGACATGGCGGGCATGATGCCGGAGCCATAGGGGCATTCTCGAAGGAGAAGGATATCAACCTCAATGTGGCACTGGCATTTGGAAAATACGTAGAGCGTAACTGCCCTGATGTAAGGGTGATTTATACAAGAACAAGCGATGTGTTCGTCACGCTGAATGGTCGTGCAGAAATAGCAAACAGGGCAAAGGCTGACTTGTTCATCAGCATCCATACAAACTCTCTGCCCAGCGGTCGCATATCGAGAGGTATGGAAACCTATACATTGGGAATGCATAGGGCAGCAGAAAATCTTGAGGTCGCAAAAAGAGAAAACCAGGTTATCCTTCAGGAGAAAGGCTATAGAGAGACATATCAGGGCTTTAATCCTAATTCTGCAGAAAGCTATATTATCTTCGAGTTTTTGCAGGATAATAATATGCAGAAGAGCGTGGAACTGGCAAAATATGTACAAAGTAGTGCATGCTCAATGGCAGGCCGTATAAATAAAGGTGTCAAACAAGCAGGCTTCCTGGTGCTCAGGGCAACCTCTATGCCCAGTTGCCTGATAGAATTGGGTTTTATTTCTACTCCTGATGAAGAGAGGTTTCTCAACAGTACTATCGGAATTGACAAACTGGCAAGAGGCATATACAATGCATTTGCACAATATAAAAACAATAACAGTAACTCCAGAACTTCCATCATAATGGAGAAGCCGCAGGAACTGCAAAAAGAGGAAGAAAGAAAGGTGGAGGAGAGCAGAAGAGAGGTTGTAGAGGCTCCTGTTAATGAAAAAGTAGCAGATAATAAAATTCCGACACCACAACCTGTACAGCCATCTCCCATCGTGTACAAAGTTCAGGTGTTAGTTGCAGAGAGAGTCCTTAAACAAGATGATTATCGCCTGAAAGGACGCAAGGACCTTGAGTATTATAAAGAGGGCGGAATGGTAAAATATACTGCCGGCTCTTTTGAAACTATGAGTGAAGCTAATAGATTTCGTGTTGAATTAAATAAAATTTTCCCGGGATGCTTTGTAGTAAAGTTTAGGGATGGACAAAGAGTAAAATGAAAAAGGTATTTTCCAAAGAGGTGAAGATAGCATTGACTGCTGTTGTTGCCATCGTGTTGTTATTCTTCGGACTTAATTTCCTAAAGGGGATGTCCTTGTTTAGTAGCAGTGTAGAGTACAAAATGACGTTTGTAGACCTAAAGGGCCTTACGCGAAATACTGCTATTTATGCAAACGGGTACAAGGTCGGTACTGTGACAGATATTTTATTCGACTTTGAAAAACAAGGTCCCATTGAGGTGGAATGTGATATAGACCCGCGTCTATACATCCCATATGGTACAAGGGCAAAGATAGAGACAGACTTGATGGGAAACATAAAGGTCAGTTTGTTGCTTGGTAAGCAAGGGGCACAGCGCCTGAAACCAGGTGATGTCATAGAAGGTGTCAATGATAAAAGCGCAATGTCACAGGTGGCAGAGATGATGCCAAGCGTACAGGCAATTATACCAAAGGTGGACAGCATCATGACAAATCTTAACGTGCTGCTCGCCAATCCTGCCCTTGTCAGTATGCTGACCAATATGGACGGAATGTCTGCAAACTTAAAGGAGGCTACATTTGAAATAAACGGTCTGTTAAAGGAACTTCATCAAGGTGCGCCAAACCTTATTAAACATGCAGACAATACTCTTGCCAATACCGAGAAACTTAGCAAAAACCTAAGTGAGATAGATATTGACGGCATGATGGCGAAGATAGACAAGACATTATATAATGTAGAGAGCATGACTGCGGCATTAAATAGCACGGAGGGAACGATAGGCTGCCTCTTGCATGACCCATCAGCATATAACCATCTGTCTTCAACATTGTCTCATGTTGATTCACTTGTGATAGACCTCAAAGCTCACCCAATGAGATATGTTCATTTCTCTATATTTGGCAGAAAAGAAAAGAAATGACAAAAAACAAGAGGGACCTTTGGACTTCGTGCCAAAAATACTTTCGTGAGAATCTGGAAAACGAGGAGTATGCCCGTTTGTTTTCTCATGTAGAATTCGAGACTTTCGAAATAGCCTCGAATACTCTTGTTTTACGTATTCCGAGTCAATATATATCTGAAACCATAGAGAACGATGACCGATTGTATGAGCTCTTCCGAAAAGCCATACAATATACCTTTGGTATGATACGCCTCAATTGGCATATTGTAATGAAGGACCAAAAGGGCAGTTTGGCATTTGTGGAACCTGCTGCACCGAAGCCTGATATAGAGTCAAATCTTAATAGAGGACAGACCTTCCGTACTTTCGTGGAAGGAGATAGCAACAGGCTGTCACGTTCAATCGGCTTGAGAATCGCGGAACATCCGGCTGGAACGCAGTTCAATCCCCTTTTTGTCTATGGACCCTCCGGGTGTGGTAAGACGCATCTCGTAAATGCAATAGGAAACCGTTGTAAGGAACTGTATCCGGATAAACGTGTGTTGTATGTCAGTGCACAGATGTTTCAGCAGCAATTTACACAGGCAAACTTAAATGGGCAATTCAATGATTTTATATCCTTTTACCAAACCATTGATATGCTTATTGTGGATGATGTGCAGGAATGGATGACAGCTACTAAAACGCAGAATGCCTTTTTCCATATATTTAATCACTTGACACTTAATGGCAAACGCATAATACTTGTTAGTGACAGGGCTCCTGTGGAACTGGAAGGTATGAACAAACGTCTCTTGTCCCGTTTCAAGAGTGGCATGATGGCTGAAATGGAACAGCCAAATGTTCAGTTGTGCGTGGATATATTGCATAACAAAATGGCACGTGATGGAGTGAAAATTCCTGAAGATGTCGTCGTTTTTATTGCGCAGACAGCAAATAATTCTATCCGTGAATTAGAAGGCATTATAAACTCTTTAATGGCTTATAGCGTTGTCTATAACTCCAGTATAGACATGAAGCTTGTTGAGCGTGTCGTGCAACGAGCTGTCAAAATAGATAATATGCCTCTTACAGTTGATGATGTTCTTGAGACTGTTTGCAGATTTTATGATGTTACTCCGAATGCGGTCAAGGGTGCATCACGAAAGAAGGAACTTGTTATTCCACGTCAGATTGTAATGTACTTGGCTGATAAATACACAAACATTCCTGCTGCCAGAATTGGTAAATTGATAGGCGGGAGAGACCATAGTACGGTACTGCATAGTATTAATAAGGTACGTATGATGATAGAAAAAGATAAGGTTTTTGCATCACAAGTAAAGAAGGTGGATGAAATGTTGAAGGTTAAGAAATCTTAAAAACTCATGCCGTTCCATTTTTTTTTCGTACTTTTGCAACCGAATTTGTATCTACCCCGCCGATATTGGCACAAAACATAACGAGAGAGAAACTAAAATCATGAAGTTCAGAAACTTGTATATTGTATTAATCTCTATTGTATTATCTTTTGTCGCGACATCATCATTTGCTCAGGACTTGATAGCTATGCAGGCTCCTCTTGACAAGCATATGAAGAAACTTGATACGCTGGCACTTAGGTCTGTAATAGAACGTGAGGAGGCTGAGGCTCCGTCATCAATGCTATATCCGGAGTGGAGCAATAAATATGCGCATCGTGAATCAGTATTGCCGGATTCTTTCAGAATTAATCTTCGAGGTTTTCATATGCCATGCGAAAGTCGTGTTGTAACCAGTAATTATGGTGCAAGATGGGGAAGAATGCATAAAGGCATAGACATAAAGGTGTATATAGGTGACACTATTCGTGCTGCATTCTCAGGAAAGGTAAGAATTGTACGATATGAGGCTGCCGGTTATGGTAAGTATGTCGTAATTCGCCATAATAACGGTCTTGAGACTATCTATGGTCATATGTCAGCATGGTTGGTTGAGGAAAATCAGAATGTCAAGGCTGGTCAACCAATTGGATTAGGCGGTAATACAGGTCGTTCGACAGGTTCACATCTGCATTTTGAGACCCGTCTTTGTGGAATGGCTATAAATCCAACGACTTTCTTTGATTTCATAAATCAAGATGTAGTTGCCGATTCATATATGTTCAGAAAAGCTAATTTCCGCAGAGAACTTGCATCAATGTCACGGAATGCTCGTACTTCAGGAAGTGGAAGCGAAAATGCACAGACGGTTACTCATTATCATAAGGTCGTAGCTGGTGAGACTCTCAGCAGCATTGCCAGAAAACGTAATACTACTGTGGATCAAATTTGTAAGATGAACCATATTTCCAAGAATGTAAAGGTTCGTCCTGGTCAGATACTACGTTATAACTAATGAAGAAGTCACTTTTCCTTTTATTGGCAATATTAGCCCCGGTAATGGTGTCTGCAGAGGGACAATTGATAAAGCTTTCAACTGGAGCAGAAATGACTGTATATCTTCCGAGTGCTGATAAGGCAACAGGACGTGCTGTAGTTGATTGTCCAGGAGGGGGATATAGCCATCTGTCTATGGATAATGAAGGTCATAACTGGGCTGCATTTTATAACGATTTGGGTATTGCATATGCTGTTTTGAAATATAGAATGCCTAAAGGTGACAGGAATGTTCCACTGTCTGATGTCTATGAGGCAATAAAGACCTTTAAGGAAAATGCGGAAAAATGGCATGTTAATTCGAATGATATTGGCATACAAGGCTTCTCTGCCGGTGGTCACTTGGCTTCTGCGGTAAGCACACATGCGCCAGCCGAATTGCGTCCTAAGTTCTCAGTGTTGTTCTATCCTGTAATAAGTATGGACGAACGTGTGACGCATAAGGGTTCTTGTGTCGGCTTCCTCGGAGATTCTCGTGCTGACAGCGATTTGGTAAAGGAATGGAGCAGTCATGAGGCGGTGGATAGCTTGACACCTCCGGCTATTATTATATTGGCAAGCGATGATAGGGCTGTCCCTCCTTTGACAAATGGCTTGGAATACTACTCGGCGTTGCGTAAAGCAGGGAAAAAAGCCGCATTCTTTGCTTATCCTTCTGGTGGTCACGGCTTTGGCTTTAAGGATACGTGGAAATACCATGACCAGATGCTAAAAGAGTTGGAGATATGGTTGAAAGAATAAAAAAAACTCGAATAATTTTGTTATTCGAGGTTTTTTTTGTAATTTTGGCACCAATATAAAAAGATTATAAAATGCTAAAGCAATTCTTTAAGGTTCTGGCAAGGTATATGCTCCCTTACAAATTATATATTGTAGGGGCGGTATTGCTGAACATATTTGCACAGTGGATGAATGTGTTCTCGTTCGTTGTGTTAATTCCTATTCTAAATATTTTGTTCAAGATAGACCAGACCGTCTATCATTATCAGGATTGGACCTGGGGTACACTTAATAAGGATATTATTGTCAATAACGGATATGCGTTAGTACAGGAGATGACAGCATCCCACGGAGCGTTTGTTACACTTTGTATAATGGGAATTATCCTAATAATCATGACTGCAATAAAGTGTACAGGCTATTGGGCTTCCATGAATATTATGGTGCCGCTCAGTACTGGTATTGTAAGGGATATCCGTACAGAGCTGTATAATAAGATATTGAAGTTGCCGCTCAGCTTCTTCAGTTCAGAACGCAAGGGTGATATAATTGTTCGAATGAGTACCGATGTTCAGGTGGTAGAGAGTTCTATAACCTCTGGTATGGATAATCTGATTCGTCAGCCTATAGCTATCATCGTATGTTTTACCACTCTGTTTACCGTTAGTTGGCAGTTGACGTTGTTCGTACTGTGTGTCGCACCACCGGCAGCATGGGTAATGGGTGCCGTCAGCAAGAAGTTGAAGAGCCAGTCTTCAGATGTTCAGGCGGGTCTTAGTGAAATAATGGCTCAGATAGAAGAGACGCTTGGCGGTTTGCGTATAGTAAAGGCTTTCATAGCGGAGGATAAGATGAGTAAGCGTTTTGTCTTCGTTAATAACGAATTCCGTCGCGGTATGATTAGCATGATGCGCCGCCTTAATGCAGCACACCCTGTTTCTGAGACAATGGGAACTATAATAATCGTTGTTGTATTGCTGTTTGGTGGATGGCTGATTCTGGAAGGTAAAGGATTTATTGATGCCTCTACTTTTATTTTCTACATGGTAATACTTTATAGTGTCATCAACCCTATTAAGGACTTGACACGTACAACATATTATATTCCAATGGGTCTTGCTTCTATGGACCGTATTGACTATATTCTTCAGGCAGAGAATCCAATCAAGGAATTACCTAATCCAAAACCACTGAATAGTTTTGAAGATAAGATTGAGTTGCGTGATGTTTCGTTCCACTATATTGAAGGTCGTGAGGTGTTGAAGCATGTCAATCTAACGGTTCCAAAGGGAAAGACAGTAGCTTTGGTGGGACAGTCAGGTTCAGGTAAGTCAACGTTGGTTGACCTCATCCCACGCTATCACGATGTTTCAGATGGCGGCGTTTATATAGATGGAAAGAATATCAAGGAAGTCGGCATCCATGATTTGCGCCAGCTGATAGGCAATGTAAATCAGGAAGCCATTCTCTTTAATGACACATTCTATAATAATATCACATTCGGTGTTGAGAATGCCACAATGGAGCAGGTTATAGAAGCAGCAAAGATAGCCAATGCTCATGATTTTATTATGGAGAGTGAGAATGGCTATAATACAATGATAGGCGACCGTGGCGGTCGTTTGTCAGGAGGGCAACGTCAGCGTGTGTCTATTGCTCGTGCCGTATTGAAGAATCCTCCTATCCTGATTTTGGATGAAGCTACATCTGCATTGGATACAGAATCGGAACATCTGGTCCAGGAGGCTCTCGACAGACTTATGAAGACGCGTACTACGGTTGCTATTGCCCACCGGCTTTCCACTATTAAGAATGCTGACATCATTCATGTGCTTTACGAGGGAGAAATAGTGGAAAGTGGTCAGCATGATGAGTTGATTGCCAAGGATGGCTACTATAAGAAATTATATGATATGCAACAATTATAAAAACTGACAGAGTTATGAAAGGAATCGTTTTAGCGGGAGGATCTGGTACCCGCCTTTATCCCATCACCAAGGGCATTTCGAAACAGTTAATGCCAATCTATGACAAACCTATGATTTATTATCCAATATCTGTATTGATGTTGGCTGGTATTAGAGAAATTCTTATTATTTCTACACCATTTGACTTGCCTGGCTTTAAACGCCTTTTGGGGGACGGCTCTGATTATGGTGTGCATTTTGAGTATGCAGAACAACCGTCTCCAGACGGACTTGCACAAGCATTTACTATAGGGAAAGACTTTATAGGTAACGATTCTGTTTGTCTGGTATTGGGTGATAATATCTTCCAAGGCAATGGTTTCTCTTCAATGTTGAGGGAGGCTGTTCGTACTGCAGAAGAGGAGAAGAAAGCTACAGTCTTCGGATATTGGGTTAATGACCCTGAGAGATATGGCGTTGCAGAGTTTGACAAAGATGGAAACTGCCTTTCTATAGAGGAAAAGCCAGAACATCCAAAGAGCAACTATGCCGTTGTAGGTCTGTATTTCTATCCAAACAAGGTCGTTGATGTTGCAAGTAAGATAAAGCCATCTGCTCGTGGAGAGTATGAGATAACAACTGTGAATCAGTGGTTCCTTAAAGATAAGGAGTTGAAGGTACAGACATTGGGTAGGGGCTTTGCTTGGCTTGATACAGGCACTCATGATTCTCTTTCTGAGGCATCTACATACATTGAGGTGTTGGAGAAGCGTCAGGGATTGAAGGTTGCATGTCTTGAAGGTATAGCATATCGCAAAGGCTGGATTAATGAAGAGAAGATGCGTGAGCTCGCAAAGCCGATGCTGAAAAACCAGTATGGTCAATATCTTCTGAAGGTTATTGATGAAGTAAAACGTTATGGTAAAGATAATTTAGAATAAACATGAAAAATATTGTTATCACTGGAGGTGCCGGCTTTATCGGCTCTCATGTAGTTCGTCTTTTTGTGAATAAATATCCAGAGTATAAGATAATAAACCTGGACAAGTTGACATACGCAGGAAATCTTGCCAACCTGAAAGATATAGAGGACAAGCCTAACTATAAGTTTGTCAAGATGGATATCTGCGATTTCGATGCTTTCTATAAGCTGATGCAGGATGAGAAGATTGACGGTATCATCCATCTGGCAGCCGAGAGTCATGTTGACCGCTCTATCAAGGACCCATTTACCTTTGCCAAGACGAATGTGATGGGCACGCTCTCTCTGCTTCAGGCTGCAAAGTTATATTGGGAATCTTTGCCAGAGAAATATGAAGGCAAGCGTTTCTATCATATCTCGACAGATGAGGTGTATGGAGCATTGGCAATGACAAATCCTGAAGGCATCGAGCCTCCGTTTACGACAAAGGCAAGTTCTGGTAAGCATCATCTTGCTTATGGTAAGGATTTCTTCTATGAGGACACAAAGTACATGCCTCATTCTCCCTATTCAGCATCAAAGGCAAGTTCCGACCACTTTGTGCGTGCTTTCCACGATACATACGGAATGCCGACTATTGTAACGAACTGCTCTAACAACTATGGTCCTTATCAGTTCCCGGAGAAACTGATTCCGCTGTTCATCAACAATATCCGCAACCGTAAGCCATTACCTGTCTATGGTAAGGGTGAGAACGTCCGTGACTGGCTCTTTGTTGAAGACCATGCCCGTGCCATAGACCTTATTTTCCACAAGGGAACTATCGCTGAGACTTACAACATCGGTGGCTTCAACGAGTGGAAGAATATAGATATCATCAAGGTGGTAATAAATACTGTTGACAGACTCCTTGGCCGCAAGGAGGGTGAGGATATGAATCTTATCACATACGTTACCGACCGCCTTGGTCATGACGCCCGTTATGCCATTGATTCTTCTAAGTTGCAGCGTGAACTTGGCTGGGAACCATCTCTGCAGTTTGAGGAGGGTATTGAGAAGACCGTTAAGTGGTATCTTGACAACGAAGAGTGGATGAATAATATCACCTCCGGCGACTACGAGAAATACTACGAGTCAATGTACAAGAACAGATAAAATGGGTAAGAAAAACATTGCTCTCATTACAGGAGTAACAGGTCAGGATGGTTCTTACCTAAGTGAATTTCTCTTACAGAAGGGCTATGAGGTTCACGGCATCATACGTCGTAGCTCGGTAGATTTTCGTGAACGTATAGCTCATCTGGAGGGAAAGCCCGATTTCCACCTCCACTATGCTGACATGAGCGATTCCATGTCGCTTGTAAAGTTGGTGGGAAATATCAAGCCTACCGAGATATACAACCTTGCTGCCCAGAGTCACGTTCAGGTAAGCTTTGATGCTCCAGAGTTTACTGCCGACGTTGATGCTGTGGGAGTGCTTCGTATCTTGGAGGCTGTTCGTACCAATCATCTTGAGAACAGCTGCCGCATATATCAGGCTTCTACTTCAGAGCTCTATGGCAAGGTGGAGGAGGTTCCGCAGAATGAGAATACTCCGTTCCATCCATATAGCCCGTATGCTGTTGCAAAGCTCTATGGCTACTGGATTATCAAGGAGTATCGTGAAGCATACAATATGTTCTGCTGCTCTGGCATATTGTTCAATCATGAGTCAGAGCGTCGCGGTGAGACTTTCGTCACGCGAAAGATAACACTTGCTGCTGCCCGCATAGCAAACGGTACGCAGGATTGTCTGTATCTGGGCAATCTGGATTCCCTGCGCGACTGGGGGTATGCAAAGGACTATGTAGAGTGTATGTGGCTGATATTGCAGCATGATACACCGGAAGATTTTGTCATTGCAACAGGTGTGCAGCATACCGTTCGTGAATTTGCGACGTTGGCTTTCCATTATGCTGGCATAGAACTGAAGTGGGAAGGTGAAGGCATCAACGAAAAGGGTATCGACATAGCAACAGGCAAGACAGTCGTAGCCGTGTCGGAGCTGTTCTACCGTCCTACTGACGTGGTAAATCTGTGGGGTGATCCTACCAAGGCGAAGAAGGAACTGGGCTGGAATCCTATGAGGACTACATTCGAGCAGTTGGTAGAGCTTATGGTAAGGCATGATGTTGCCAAGATAAAGGCTGATTCTGCTGCCGCCCAGGTGCATACAAACCTTGCAGAGTATCTGGAAAAGCGAGAGCATAGGTAGTTTTTAGTTATTAGTTATTAGTTTTTAGTCTATAGTTTATAATGAATATATTAGTCACAGGTGCTAATGGGCAGCTCGGCAACGAGATGAGAATAGTAGCAAAGGGGTTGTCGCATAATTTTCTTTTTACTGATGTTTCTCAGCAGGATGGGGTAGAGACCACGTATCTGGATATTACCAATATGGATGATATCAGGAATATGGTTCGTGAGCATAATATTGATGCTATCGTGAATTGTGCTGCCTGGACAAATGTGGATGCCTGCGAAACCGACCCAAAGCTTGCTGCATTGGCTGAAAAGCTGAATGCTGAGGCTCCGGCAAATCTCGCCCTTGCCATGAAGGAAGTGGATGGCTGGCTGATACATGTTTCTACCGACTATGTGTTCGGCAAAGAGCCATATAATGTACCATGTAATCCCGACCAGAAGGGAACTCCGACAGGCGTCTATGGCACGACAAAACTGCATGGCGAACAGAATATAACATCCTCCGGCTGCAAATATGTCATCGTCCGTACGGCATGGTTGTATTCTGAGTTTGGCAAGAATTTCTGTAAGACGATGCTTGCCCTGACAGCCTCAAAGCCACAGCTGAAGGTGGTGTTCGACCAGTGCGGTACACCGACGTATGCCCTGGACCTTGCCAATGCCATCGTGAAAATACTCGAAAAACCAGTCATGGGCACATATCATTTCAGCAACGAGGGAGTATGCTCATGGTATGATTTCACAAAGATGATACAAGAGTATTCCGGTCAGACGGCATGTGATGTGCAGCCTTGTCACTCTGACGAATTCCCTTCCCCCGTAAAGCGTCCTGCATATTCCGTCCTTGACAAGACAAGCATCAAGGAAACCTTTGGGGTGAAGGTGCCTTACTGGATTGATTCATTGAAACAATGTCTTAAAAATATAGAAGCATGGAAGTAATAACAACTGCCATAAAGGATGTGCTGATTATTCAGCCGAAGGTGTTTGGCGACAAACGCGGATATTTCCTCGAGAGTTTCTCACAGCGTGAATTCGACGAAAAGGTAGTGCCCATTCTCGGCAATAAGATAAATTTCGTACAGGACAACGAGTCCATGTCTTCCTATGGCGTGATGCGCGGCTTGCATTTCCAGCGTCCTCCTTTTACGCAGAGCAAGCTGGTGCGTTGCGTGAAGGGTGCCGTGCTCGATGTCGCTGTCGATATCCGCAAGGGCAGCCCTACGTTTGGTCAGCATGTGGCAGTGGAACTGACGGAAGATAACCATACCCAGTTT
Organism: Prevotellaceae bacterium UBA7017; assembly: GCA_002449535.1. Lineage (GTDB taxonomy): Bacteria > Bacteroidota > Bacteroidia > Bacteroidales > Bacteroidaceae > Prevotella. The sequence goes on from DJWZ01000062.1 coordinate 51,780, forward strand.
TTCGTACCACGCGGCTTCGCCCACGGCTTTGCGGTGCTTAGCGAGACGGCTGTCTTCCAGTATAAGTGCGACGAATTCTATCATCCCGAGGCAGACGGCGGCATCAGTATTCTTGACACCTCGCTCGGCATCGACTGGAAGATACCGACAGACAAGGCTCTGCTCAGCGAGAAGGATACGAAGCACGCCCTCCTGAAGGATTTCGATACACCGTTTGACATCAATGTGAGCCTGTATCCGGATGTGTGATAACATGTAATGTCTAACAAAAATTGGCGCAGTAGGAAAAGTCCGTGGATAGCCCCATGCCGCCTATCCCAAATATCTTAGCGCAACGGAACTCATGTCCGAGAAAAGTGTTACCTTTGCACCATGGCAAAGAAAAATTTACCAATACTACAAAATTTTCACAAATGTTTTTCCTGAAGATTTTTTACATTTTACTTCTCTCCCCTCACTCTATATGGCTGCAAGTCCCATAAACACTGGATTCAAACCGAGGGAGGGGACTGAGAGAGGTTAGAGGCTACAAATTCGTGGTCATTAAGGTCATGGTCATTAAGGTCATTAACGATTTCCAACTCAAAGGGTGTTTTCAGGGGCATAATATATAATATAATATTATATTATATATTATGAGCATTTTTTCATCCAAAATGCTTAATGACACTCATGACACATGACACACATGACCACTGTCTGTAAAAAATTCTCAAAAAAAAATTCAGAAAAATTCGTAAACCGCAATGGGGATGTCGTACCTTTGTCGATGGATTTGAGAAACAGGCAAAAATGATTTCTTCGGCGGGAGAAATTTTGCGCGTCCGCCGACGCGCTGGATTTTGTCCGCGGACTCGATTTTCAGGAAAACAAACTCTTACACCTGAGGGTATAAGCGGCAAAGCCGATTACCTCACCACAGGGTCCCATGCTTCCACTGTGCCATTAGGGAAGGTCACTTCAAACTTTGAATCGTCGGTAAAGCGTATTATGGTGCCGTCGTTCATGATGCGGCAGTCTGTAGCGTTATTATATGGCTTGCCAAGCTGGAGCATGAAGTTGCAACGGCGGAGATAGCTTACCAGCGGCTTAAGGTCTTTGGCATTCTTGCTGCGACGGTCGAAGAAGGTACCGAACCACGGTCTTACGGCGGGCTTGCTGTCGTCACCGGGCTGAGATATCATTACATGCAGAATAGTGGCATTGATGCCGGCATGGAAATAGCGGTCGGCAATAGGTTTCAGTTTTTCAAAACTCCAGTCATCCTTGGCGACGCCAGTCCATCCACCATCGGTAAAGCTCTCAGCCCACACACGGTTCTTGCCACTCTTGCGGGCTGCGCCCAAGGCAGCATCAACTTCCTTCTTACGGAATTTCTTGTCATTTACCCAAAATTCAGCCGCCACTTCGTCTGCAGCACTGCCATACGTGATACTGCTTCCGGGGAAAGGACTGTGGGCATAGGGTTCACACCATGTGCGAAGACCATACTCATGGGCTTTCTCGGTAAGTCCCCCCATATATTCGCTGGCAACGAGGTCAGAGATGAGACGGTCTAAATCCTTCTTGCATACATCGTTAGTATAATCGAGGGGATAGCCATACCGCTGCTGGAATTTCTCGTATATGGAGTCGGTATAGTTTTGTTTGCCACGCTCCCAGCTGTCAACGACAACAGTTGTCAGTGTTTTGCGGTCTTTTGCCGGAATACGACGCAGAATCTCACCGATGAATGCCTCAAAGTGTTTCTTCACATGCGTCTTCGACAACTTATCGACCTCCAGTCCCTCTGCCTCGTCTGAACATGGTCCGCAAGAGACGTCTGTTCCCTGCTTTGTCTTACAAATCTCTATGCCCTCTGGCGTCCAGTTACGCATAGCCTCCTCAGGCTTCACCCACGGACCGCCTGACTGGCTCCAGCCCGGGCAGTTGAAGATACCCATCTCGATACCGAGCTTGCTGGCTGTCTTGAGGGCGGTATGAAGATTTTCCCACCATAGGGGACTCTGGAACTTATTATTGCCAAACGTCTCTCCCTCCCACGGCTTTTCCCAACGGGTACGGTTGCGGATGTCTGTAGCAAGGAAGGCAAGCGTTATGCCATTGTCCTTCATCCATTGCAGGTCTGCCTTTACGCCTTTAGGGTCAACGATTTCATTTACCCAATAGTAGTAACATCCCACCTTTATGCTGTCTGGAGGACAAAGGAACGAAGCCCATAACTGGTCACGACTGCTGGCAGCGGGATTGTCTTTCTTGCCTGCCATAGCAAACAATGTGCTCACAAGTAGGAGCAATATGGTAATAGAATTTTTCATATCCGTTTGCAAAATTACGAAAAATTTCCAATATCAACAAATTTATTCATAATTCGTCATTTTAACTCTTCATTCCTAACTCCTCATGGTCACTTCTGTCTCCGTTTCGTTGAACGAAATGGGATGTTCGTTGAAAAATTTTGGCTGAAAGAGAGTTTTATGCGAATTTTGCAGTCAAATTAAAATTGTATAATCTATTTTACGTACAACGACTATGAAGAAACTATTTGCAACATTTCTGATGTCAGGAGCCCTGCAGGCGACAATGGCGTATGACTATCCCTACCTGGTATTCCAGACGATGGATGGTAATATGCAGGCAATGGAAACCGACGGGCTGACAATCACGTTTGCCAACGGACAACTTGTAGCAACCAACGGCAACAATTCGCAGACAATTTCCCTTGCGCATTTGAGCAAGATGTACTTCTCTGGAGACAATACCACAAACATTAAGAAAGTAGAACAAGCGACAGCGTCCGAACCCGACGAGGCAACAGAAATATACGACCTGCAAGGACGCAAGGTTGAAGGTCAGAGGCAGGCTGGCATCTATATTTTGAAGTCTAAAAAAGGAATCCGTAAAGTTTACATAAAATGAAAAAGACATACCTGATAATATCGATGCTCGTGCTGACGATAGCAGCCGCAGCACAGACCCTGAACGTAAACGTCGGCAATGTGACATACCTGTTTCCGGCATCGCAGATAGGCGACATGACATACAACGACGGCACTACAGTCACCATCATGGGAAAGACCTTCAATATCTCTGACATCAGCAGCATGAAGGTAGATGACACTGAGGTGAAAGACAACGCTGTAAGTGTGGCTTACAACGGTGCTTCCGCTGCCATAACGGTTGCTGGTAATGTGGCACAATATCTTACAGTCAGCCAAAATGGAGCACATGTGTCAATAGAGCAGGGTAGCGATCTAGCAGAGGAGATTACATATACCCTTAGCGGAACATCGTCGGATGGTGAGTTCTATATGGCGGGGTCTTACAAGGCTACTGTCGAGTTGGACGGCGTGACTCTTACTAATGTGACACCTATATATAGCGGTGCTGCTGTTCACATTCAGAACAGCAAGCGCATAAAGGTAAAACCCCTCACAGGCACTACGAGCACCTTGACAGATGCTACCGGCGGTTCACAGAAGGGGTGCCTCTATATCAAGGGGCATGCAGAGTTTGCCCAAAAGGGCACGCTAAACATTGTGGGCAACGTGAAGCATGGTATCAAGGCAGGTGAATACATCAGCCTGAAGAATGCCACCCTCAACGTGAGCTCTGCCGTTGGCGACGGCATATCATGCAATGAATACTTCCTCATGGAGAGCGGCACGATAAACATCAGCGGCACCGGTGATGACGGCATACAATGCGACCTTGACGGCACTGCTTCTACTGGTGAGACAACCGACCATGAGGATGAGGATTCGGGAAATATGTATATATTGGGCGGCACCATCAAGATAACTACGACGGCTGCTGCTGCGAAAGGCCTGAAGGCTAATGGCGACATAAATATTTCAGACGGAGAACTGACGGTCAGTTGTTCGGGTACTGCAACATGGGACAGTGACGACCAGGAAGTGAAAGGCAGCACCTGCATGAGTGCCGACGGCAACATGGTCATCAGTGGAGGAACGATAGTGCTTACCAACACAGGTGCTGGCGGCAAGGGCATAAAGAATGACGGTACACTTGCTATCAGCGACAATGCGAACCTCTCAGTGACCACCACTGGACAGATTGCCTACTGCTCAAGCAGCAGCAATACCACTATCAGAACTACCACCTCGTCTTCAACGACGGAGCGGCTCAGCGACGAGCTGAAGACTTCGCCAAAGGGCATCAAATCTGATGGTGCTATGACTATCAGCGGCGGAACAACAATCGTCAGCTCCAGCTACCACGAGGCTATAGAGTCAAAGAGCACCTTGGAAATCAGTGGCGGATATGTATATGCTTATTCCAGGGATGACGCCATCAATTCGAGCGGCAACATGACAATAAGCGGTGGCTATGTAATGGCAAATTCGAGCGGCAACGACGGAATAGATGCAAATGGCAATATGTATATCACTGGCGGCAATGTGTTTGCCGTAGCAACATCACAGCCGGAAGTGGGACTGGATGCCAATACCGAGAGTGGCTACAAGTTGTATATCTCTGGCGGCAACGTAGTGGCAATAGGCGGATTTGAAAGTGGCGCAAGCATAACAAACGGCACAGCAAAGTCGGCAAGCTACAGCAAGGGCAGTTGGTACGGACTCTACAACGGCTCCACCCTTGCCTTTGCCTTCAAGGTGCCTTCCAACAGCAGCATGGGTTCTACCATGGCTGTATATACTGCAAACACTCCTGCTTTGAAGTCTGGGGTGACGGGCAGCGGCACCAGCTTCTGGAACGGCTACGGCTATGAGTCTTGCAGCGGCGGTTCTTCAGTATCACTGTCTTCGTATAGCGGTGGCAACGGTGGTCCAGGCGGTGGCGGGGGCTTCGGTCCTGGCGGCAGGTGGTAAAACGAGTGAAGAGTGAAAAAAATAAGAGCGCGGTATGCAATCAAGCATGCTGCGCTCTTGTTCTGTCAAAAGTCCAAAGGTCCTGTTATTCGGGGAATTTCCCGTTGAGGATGTAGTTGACGATGAACATTACGTCGGGCATTCCAATGGTGCCGTCTTCGTTGGCATCTGCTGCAAGTTCGTTGAAGGACGCATCGGGAGTGCCGAGGATATAGTTGACGATGAACATCACGTCGGGCATACCTACCTCACCGTCACCGTTGGCATCACCGCGAAGATACCTGAAATTGAAACTGACGCTGTAGTCGGCATTTTGTACGATATTGTTTATCGGCTTGTCTATGGTGCCGTCCTTCGCCCAATAGTCTGTCAGCGAGGTTACTCCTTGCGTGCCAGGGAATGGGTCGCCGAGGAGGTCCTTTGCATATGTCTTTTCATCTACGGAATAGTTGAAATAGCCTATCAGCCTCCCGTCAGCTGGTACTATCGTTATGCCAGCCTTACCTTGTGTGCCGTTGGGCATACGTCCAATGCTGAAATTGTCGATGCTGGTATTGACATGCGTCACCAACATTCCTGTACCAGTATAATCTTTAAATCTGTAATACCACTTTTTGTCGTTAGGGATGGCTTCCAGAATCCAGTATTCGTTCTCGTTGTTGCCGGGTATCTTGTATGCCTGCCCTCCGTCTTTCAGAGGTGTCAGCGTCACCTTCTGCGCTTCTGTAAGTTTCTGTATGTCATCAATCCATCCGAATAGGTAACGCTCAAATGCCGTGAGTGGGGTAGGGAGGCAGCCGTTGAGACGGTTTTCACCGCCGTCCATCAGCGACCATTCCTCCATGCTTTGATTGTCGTAGAGAGAGTCAGCCCATTTTTTGCTGCTTGTGGCATAAAGGTCTGCAATACCCATAGCATGACAGAATTCGTGGGCAAAGACACCGATGCCGGCTATCTGCGGCTTGTTATCAAAAAGTTCTGTCTGAATTTCTGGCGTAAAATTCAGTTCATTGCTCATACCGGCTCTATGCACTTTTACATTATTGATAGTGCAGTAGGAGCCAGAGTTGTAGATTACTTGTGGCCATACAGCTTTTCCTTCTCCTACCCATGCTGCTCCGTATCCTGCATAGATGATATATACGAGGTCAACATACCCGTCACCATCCTGGTCGTAGTCAGTAAAGTCAACGTCGTTCTCTGCTGCAGTACAGACATCCTTGATGAATTGGGCGTTTTTATTAGCGTAGTATGCGGCAGTATTGTCAACCTTGAAGGTGCCATAGATGTCAAACTGCGGAGAAAACTGTCCGCCGCTGCATTCTCTGAAATATTGAGCCACAGAACCCTGGCTTTTGGCAATGTGGCCATTTACACTGACGTCGGTTGTCATCTCCTCGCTGTTGAGGAAGTTCTCGAAATCGTCCTTGCCGAAAGTAAACTTTACATCGGAGAACTCAACCATTAGCACCAGCACTTTCGGAGTACCCTCGCTTGGAAACAGACGGTATCCGGACAGGCGTCCGTTTGGAGAAGACGTTACTGACGACCTCATCATCTTTGCCAGGTTTTCGCTTGCCTGTGCTTGTTGTTGGTCGGCAAGGGCACTGAGGCTGTCAAGCTGTTCCTTGGATGCTGCGTGATAGTAGTTGCCATCGGAGTTGTAGAGTATTACTTCCCCCTCACGGCTCTTGTAGAAGTGGATATGTTCGTCGCCAACCAATGTTGCAGAAACAGTACGTCCGTCGTTGAGGGTAATGTTCCTGAAGTAGCGCACAGCCTTAGAAGCGCTGACGTTAATAGAAAAAAGTGTGGCAAAAGCCAGTATTATAGAGCGAAAAAGCATTTGTATTATCATTATTCCTATTGGTCCTATTAGCCCTATTGGACTTATTAGCCCAAATTATTTCAGTTTCTCCATTTCTAATGATGCCCAGACGAAAGGTCCGATGCCCTTGGCGTCGTTGTCACGAATGGGTTCAGACATGTAGTATTCGAAAGAGCCGTCGCGCATCGGATTGTTCTCTGGTCCTAAGCCGCTGACGGAACAGCATTTCGTCAAGCTGATGGTAGGGATGCCGGCAGATGATGTCGGGGTGTCGATTCTGATGAAGTTCTTCAACAGTGCCTCATAAGCCTTCTTTCCCTTCTCCTTGTATGATTCGTCAAGATATCCTAAACGGGCTCCTTTCAGCATGACGTATGTAAACATTGCTGAAGCTGTTGATTCTAAGTAGTTGCGTGGGTCTTTTACGTCAAGCACATCATACCACACACCACTTTCCTTGTCCTGATATTTATATACGGCATCCATAGCCTGCTGTAGCATCGACTTTATCTCCTCGCGATGCTTGTAGTCCTCTGGCATTCCGTCAAGCACCTCTGTCATCGCCATCACGAACCACCCCAACGCCCTTGCCCATGTGTGTTGGCTGAGCCCGGTCTCTCTGTTCGCCCAGAACATGCTGTGCTTCTCGTCCCAAGCATGTTTCCAAAGTCCTGTCTGTTCGTCGTAGGTGCGGGCGAAGGTACGGCTAATCTGCTTGAAAGCATCGTCATAATATTTCGATGCCTTCTTGCCCCTCATGTCTTCGGCAGCTAAGACATAAAATGGTAATCCCATAAAAATGCCGTCGAGCCATACTTGGTCGTGGTATATCTTCTTGTGCCACCATACACCTTCCTTTGTGCGTGGCTGCTTCTCCAACTGCTTAAAGAAAGTCTGCAGGGCTTTGTCAAGCCCTTCCTGCGGGAACAGTTTGTTGAGGCGATAAATGAAATGTGCCGTGCGGATGTTGTCGAGATTGAAGTCTTCGTACTTATATCCGGTGACATTTCCGTCTGCGTCAATCATCTGCTTGGCATAGCTGCAGACATATTCCTTCACATCGTCATTATGGTATGCTATCCAAGTGTCGAGCATACTTTCCAACTCTATTCCCATTACATACGACCATTTCCCTCGTGGGCGTTTTTTCTTGTCAGTGAAGTCGAGGTAAATAGGATTAGGATTACGTTGCATCTCGCTATAGGTCAGCCATTCGGAGTAGTGTCCGTTGAAGGGCAGTTCTGCAAGTACTTGTTCACCGTTGATAACCAGATTCTCAAAATGTATGTCGTGCGACTTTCCCGTCCTGCGTACTTTCTCACTTGTAACGCCGTTGAAGATGCAGTTCTTTACATTTATATTATATATCTGGTCGGCATCCTCAAGACCATTAAGCAGTATGCCATATTTTGATTTCTGGCATGTTACGTTTTCCATATACACATTCCTAACAGTTGGGATGTGTCCGCGTTCAGAGATTTCTTTTGGCTCATATACAAGGTTTATGCGTAGGACAGCCTCGCGGCATTGCCCTACTTCCACGTTCCTCATGTATACGCCTTCAGTGACGCCACCTCTGCATGTGTTTGTCTTGATGCGAAGTACGCGGTCAAGGTTAGGGGAGTCCATCTTGCAGTTTTCGGCAAAGACATTCTTCACGCCTGCTGATATTTCAGAACCTACCACGACTCCTCCGTGACCGTCTTCCATAGTACATCCTCTGATGATGATGTTTTTAGAAGGAGTGCCGTTTCTCCTTCCGTCGGCATTGCGTCCTGACTTAATGGCAATGCAGTCGTCACCAGTATGGAAGATGTTGTTTTCTATCAGTACGTTCTCGCATGATTCTGGGTCGCAGCCGTCACCGTTAGGACCATTGTTTATAATCTTGCAATTACGGATTGTGATATTCTTTGACAATACCGGATGTATTACCCAAAATGGTGAGCGTAACATGGTGACGCCGTCTATGAGAATGCTCTGGCATTCGTAGAAGCAGACTAATTGCGGACGCATGCCGTGTCCCATACCGAAGATACGCTGCTCTGTCGGTACACCGTTGTCCGACATCTTCAGCAGGGTGTTCCTGTTGGTGTCTCCTCCTGCTTCGTATGGCATCTTTTGGCTTTCGGGTGTCTTGCCTTCCTCGTATCCGTATTTCGTTGCTCCACACCACTGCCACCAAGTCTCTTTGCTGCCATTGCCGTCAATGGTTCCTTTGCCGGATATCGCAATGTTCTCTGCCTGATAAGCATAGATGCAGGGGGAATAGTTCATGATGTCGAGTCCCTCCCAGCGTGTCTTCACGAGTGGGTAGAGGGCTGGCTCATAGGCAAAGAGTAGGGTAGCACCCTTTTCTATCACCAAGTTGACGTTCGACTGTATGCGGATGGCACCAGTCAGATATGCCCCCTCTGGAATAATAACTTTTCCGCCTCCTGCTTTCGAACAGGCAGCAATGGCTTTGTTGATAGCATTCTGATTGGCTTTTGCGGATGCTTTTGGTGAGGCACCGTATTTTGTTACTCTATAACTCTTGTCAGCAAATGTGGGGGCAACGATGCTGCTCTCTATCTGCTTATAAAGTACATCATCCCATCCCTTAGCATTGCTGCTAAGAAATGGGATAATGCTAAGTAGTATTATATTTAAGAATTTCACTCTGGCTTCATGTTAGTATATACCGTTTGTACATCGTCAAATTCTTCGAGTTTCTCCACCATCTTGTCAATGGTTGCGCGCTGTTCATCATTAACGTCTTTCAGGTCGTTTGGAATGTAGGTGAATTCACCACCGATGTCCTCAAAACCCTTCTCTTCCAGAAACTTTTGAATCTGTGCGTATGACTTTGGGTCGCCATAGACGGAGATTGTTGTCTCGTCCTTCTCCTCGTCATAGTTCTCGTCATACTCGTCATCAACGTTGAAGTCGATGAGTTCCAGAATAAGGTCGTCCATATCTACGTCATCCTTCTTCTTGAAGGTGAAGACACACTTATGGTCGAAGAGGAAACTCAGAGAACCGGTTGTTCCAAGGTTACCTGAGAACTTGTTGAAGACAGAACGTACGTCGGCAACGGTACGTGTGGTATTGTCTGTCAGTGTGTCAACAAATACGGCAATGCCATGAGGACCATATCCCTCGTATGTCACCTCCTTGTATTCAGACTGGTCTTTACCCATAGCGTTCTTGATGGCACGCTCGATGTTATCCTTCGGCATGTTCTCACGCTTACAGGTAGCGATGATAGAACGCAGTGTAGGGTTTGTGTCTGGATCAGGACCGCCTGCTTTTACTGCAATGGCAATCTGTTTTCCCAAGCGTGTGAACGTCTTTGCCATGTGACCCCAACGCTTCAGCTTTGTAGCTTTACGATATTCAAATGCTCTTCCCATTTTGTTGTATTATTTTAATTGTTTTTATTATCTAATAGAACTAATTGGTCCTATTGGACCGATTTTATCTCAGTTCACAATTCAGTTCCTTCTTCAGGTTCAGAATGAGTTTTGTCATGATTGCCTCTATCTGTCTGTCGTTCATGGTCTTCTCTGGGTCAGTGAAGACGAAGTTTACGGCATACGACTTCTTTCCTTCAGGCAGGTTCTTGCCCTCATAAACGTCAAACAATTCTACCTTTGTAAGCAGTTTCTTCTCTGTCTGGCGAGCTATCTTCTCTACCTGTGCAAATTCTATCTTGGAATCCAGCAGCAAAGCAAGGTCGCGTGAAACAGATGGGAACTTAGGAATCTCCGTGAAATGTACTTCTGCTTTCTTGACAGCATTTGTTACCTGTGTCCAGTAGATGTCAGCAAAATATACAGGAGCGTCGATAAGCACATTGTTTGCTTTGTTCATCGACTGCTGCTTGCTTACGATACCCATCTCTACGAATACCTTTCCGCTGCGGTTCTTCAGAGTAAGACCTGTTGAGAAGATGTCGTTGCTGCTCTTCTCGCATACCAGCATACCATTTGGCATACCGATGCGCTTGAGGATGTTCTCAACATGTGCCTTCAACTCGTAGAAAGAAGAGTCTTCATTCGCATGTGCCCATGAACCTTCCACTCTCTTACCTGTTATCCAGAGTCCCAGGTGGGTCTCTTCTGAATATGCCTTCATAGGATTCTCGTCATCCCTCTTGTCTTCAAAGTGCTGGTAGCAGTTACCGAATTCGAAGAATCTGAGGTTTGGCATCTTTCTGTTGGCATTTCTCATGATGCTTTCTAAACCGCCGAAGAGCAATGTCTGACGCATTACGTTGAGGTCGCTTGACAAAGGATTTACTATCGTTACGAGGTTCTCCTTTGGATATGCTTTCAGTTCGTTATAGTATGCACCCTTGGTGAGTGAGTTGTTCAGTATTTCGTTGAAGCCGCTGCCTACGAGCTGTTCTGATACCAGGTTCTGCATCTTGTGCCTCTGGTCCTCGAATGCCTTGGTAGTAAGACTTGACTTCAGCTGTGTCGGAATCTCTACATTGTTATAACCATAGATGCGCAGTATGTCCTCTACTACGTCGCATGGTCTCTGAACGTCAACCCTGTATGCAGGAACGGTAATCTGCAGTCCTTCGGCATCCTCGCTGTTTATCTCTATCTCTAAAGATGTCAGGATGTTCTTGATGACATCGTGACCTATCTTCTTGCCGATGAGGCTGTCAACGTATGAGAAGTCAAGTCTCATGTTAGGATTCTCAATCTTGTTAGGATATTCATCTACTATGTCGCTTGAAATCTTTGCTCCTGCCAATTCCTTGCATAGCAGTGCAGCCTGCTTCAGGGCGTATATAGTGCCGTTAGGGTCTATGCCTCTCTCAAAACGGAAAGAAGCATCTGTGCTCAAACCGTGTCTGCGGGCAGATTTTCTTATCCATGTAGGATGGAAGTATGCTGCCTCCAATACTACATTTTTTGTTGTTTCGTATGTGCCGGAACCCTTACCACCGAAGACACCTGCTATACACATTGGCTCTTCGGCATTGCAGATGGCAAGGTCGTGCTCGCCAAGTGTGTGCTCTTCTCCGTCAAGGGTGATGAACTTCTTGCCAGCATTCTGGTCTTTAACAATAATCTTGTGACCTGTCACCATGTCTGCATCATAGCAGTGCAGAGGTTGTCCGTATGCCATCATGACGTAGTTTGTGATGTCAACGATGTTGTTGATGGGACGCAAGCCGATGATGTTCAGTTTGTTCTTCAGCCATTCTGGTGACTCTTTTACCTCGCAGTCGGTAAGGCTTACGCATGTAAACCTACGGCAAGCTTCCGGGTTCTGTATTTCTACGTCTATTGTCAGGTCGTGATTGTCAACCTTGAAGTCCTTGTCTGATGGTTTGTGAATTGCCGTCTTGTAACCATTTGAGCACAACCAAGCATACAGGTCGCGGGCTACTCCATAGTGGCTCAAGCCGTCAGCTCTGTTGGCTGTAATGTCAACCTCTATCAGCCAGTCGCTCTCCAGATTGTAATATTCTGCAGCAGGAGTACCTACTTTTACATCTTCTGGCAATACTATGATGCCGTCGTGGCTGGTGCCGATGCCTATCTCGTCCTCAGCACATATCATGCCGTTAGACTCTACGCCACGCAGCTTTGATTTCTTAATCTTAAATTCCTTGTCACCATCATACAGCACGCACCCCAGGTCGGCTACTATCACCTTCTGTCCTGCTGCCACGTTGGGAGCACCACAGACAATCTGTGATGGTTCTTCTCTACCTAAGTCCACGCTGCAAACGTGCATGTGGTCACTGTCAGGATGAGGCTCGCAAGTGAGAACCTGTCCTATATACAATCCTTTAAGGCCGCCTTTGATGGTTTGTACCTCTTCCAATGCGTCCACCTCCAAACCTGTGCTGGTGAGTGCCGCACAAACCTCTTCTGGTGTCAGGTCGAAGTCAACATACTCTTTCAGCCATTTGTATGAAATGTTCATGTCTTTATAATTGTTGTGTTATTATATTCAGAAGTCTTGTGTTCCTTATGCCTACGCGTGAGCGCGTAAACAGAAAAGCGGTGCAAAGATATAAAAAAGTTCTTTAATACACAAATTTTTTACTACCTTTGACATTTATCCGTAGTATGCAGTACCTAAAAATAGCAAATTATTTTGTTTTTTTACATACTAAATAGTAATTTTGCAGTCGCAAATCTGCTTATGCAGCTTTGTGTTCGGTACTGCTCTTCTGGGGCAATGAAATAACCTGCAAATTGTTTCTATGAGATATTTCATACATCTGTCCTTTGACGGTTCTCGCTATCACGGATGGCAGATACAGCCTAACGGCATAAGTGTTGAGGGCGAATTGGAACGCTACCTCTCTACTCTTTTGTCTGCTCCTGTTGGTGTAGTTGGGGCAGGTCGCACAGATGCTGGGGTGCATGCTCGTCACATGGTGGCTCATTTTGATGCTCCTGATGGCGCAGGAACTCTTGTGGCAGATACCTCGCAGCTGGCATACAAGCTGAACAGAATGCTTCCACCAGACATAAGAATCAGCAGTATCGAGGAGGTCGCTGACGATATGCATGCACGTTTCTCTGCCAAGTGGCGCACATATCATTATTATCTCTCTCTGACACCGACTCCCTTTAATCGTCATTATACGTGGCTTTGCCATTACAACCTCGATTTCCCTCTTATGAATGAGGCTGCCAACCTGCTGATGCAGTATGATGACTTTGCTTGTTTCTGCAAGAGTCATACCGATGTAAAGACAACTCTCTGTAATGTTGTGCAGGCAGAATGGATAAAGATACCATCTCACCCCCCAATTGTCAATTGTCAATTGTCAACTGTCAATTGTCCTGATTGGGTGTTTGTTATCAAGGCAAACCGCTTCTTGCGAAACATGGTGCGTGCAGTTGTCGGAACCCTCGTTGAGGTAGGACGCCACCGTATGTCCCTTGAGCAGTTCCGCTCAGTCATAGAGGGCAAAAGCCGTTGCCAGGCAGGCGAATCAATGCCCGGAAATGCTTTGTTCCTTGAGAAGATTGAGTATTAGTTTTAAGTGAAAAGTGAAGAATGTTGTGTCCTTTGACCTTTAAGCGTTCGCTTTTCTGTATTTATATAGCTGATAGGTGTTTACCAGATTGTGCCAGATGGAGTAAAAGCCGCCTGCTGTGGCGCTGATGGGTGACAGGAAGGTGTATCCTAACCAAATGGCGAAGATGGTGTTCTTCTGTCCCAAAGCCTGTCCGCCTTCCAGTCGGCATCCGTAGTGCTCTCCGATAGTCTTTCCCAGCCAGAATTGCAGCAGGCATCCTGCAAGCGATACTCCGGCAATACCAAGCATCTCGGCAATGCTGATGCTGCTGTTGTAAAGTGCTCTTACGGTAACAGCTATCGCCAATGATAATGCCACTGTCCACATATGGAATGCCAAATCCTTTTGGCTAAGTATCATGTTGAGCAGTTTCGGAAAGAAAAGCCTTACCCCCCATGCGGCAAACAATGGCGCCAGCAATAGCGGGAATACATGTCTCAATATCAGCAACAGGGTAGGCAGAAATGCCATTCCGTGACGTGCAGAGGCAAGGGGCAGGAAGACGGGTATAATCATCGCTGTCACGATACATATCAGTATGGTGTATGTCGTCGTCAGTCCTGCATCACCTCTCAACTTTGATGTCACTACGGCGCATGCCGTTGCGGTGGGACATATCATTACCAGCAGGAATGTCTCTGCCATCAGGCGGTATTCCGTCTGCGGAAAGAGGTAAAGTACAATGCATGTCAGTATGAAGAATACGGATTGTATCATTATCAGCCACAGGTGTACCATCTTTGGCTTCAGCGCCGATGGCGGCACCTTGCAGAATGTAACGAATAGCATGCAGAAAAGCAGTGCAGGCTGCAGTATCTCTATTCCCTGTACTATGTCTCTTTTTATGTCTGTATCCAAGGGCAGTTCCCTGCCTATGATATATCCTAACGCCCCAATCGTCATCGATATGGGCAACGCCCAGTTTTTTATAAAGCGGAGTAACATTTCTTTATGCCTTGTTCTCTGTGTTCTACATGCACCTCGATGCCGTATTTCTCGTGTATGTGTTCTGCCAAATGCTGTGCAGAATAGACACTTCTGTGCTGTCCTCCTGTGCATCCGAAGGAGAACATCAGGCTCGTAAAACCTCTCTTCATATATCTCTCCACATGGGCATCTGCCAACTTATAGACACTCTCTAAGAATGTCAGTATTTCTCCGTCGTCTTCCAAGAAGCGTATCACGGGTTCGTCTAGTCCTGTCAGTTTCTTGTACGGCTCATAGCGTCCCGGATTGTGGGTAGAACGGCAGTCAAAAACATACCCGCCGCCGTTGCCAGAGGGGTCTTCTGGAATGCCTTTGTGGTATGAGAAGGAATAGACCCTCACCACCAACGGTCCCTTTCCGTCATATTTTGATACTGTTGGCTTACCATCATTATGCACCTTTGGCTTTGGTGCAAACTGCGGCAGTTCTGTCAGTTCTTTCAGTATGGTGACAAGATAAGGGTAGGGGAAGTCATTCTTTGCCAGTAAGTCCCTGAGGTTTTGTATGGCGAAGGGAATGCTTTCTATGAAGTGTGCCTTGCGTTCAAAATATCCCCTGAATCCGTATGCCCCCAATACCTGCATGGTGCGGAAGAGAACAAACAATTGCAGTTTTTCGTTGAATGCCCTGAACGACGGTACTTCGGTATATTGCTTCAGGGCGTCGTAGTACTCCCTTATGAGTTCTTTTCTAAGGCTGTCCGAATAGCGTGCTGCTGCCTGCCACAGGAATGATGCCACGTCATAATAATACGGTCCTCGTCTGCCCCCTTGGAAGTCTATGAAGTATGGCTTTCCTTTTGCGTCGAGCATTACGTTGCGGGCTTGGAAGTCCCTGTATAGGAATGCTTCCGTAGGTGTCGTGGTGCTTGCTTCAAGGTCTTTTGCTAAAAGGCGGAAGTTTGCCTCCAGTTTTAGCTCGTGGAAGTCGGGTAGGGTTTCTTTCAGGAAGCAATACTTGAAATAGTTCAGGTCGAAGAGTATTCCCTCCTGATCGAATGCCGGTTGTGGATAGCATACCGAGAAGTCCAGTCCTCGTGCTCCTCTTATCTGTACGTTAGGCAGTTCTCTGATGGTTCGTCTGAGCAGTTCCTTCTCCTTTACGTTATAGCGTCCTCCTGCATCGCGTCCTCCCTTAATGGCGTCATATAGCGACAGGGTGCCGAGGTCGTTCTGTATGTATCTCAGTTCGTCTTCGCTCTCTGCCAACACCTTAGGCACGGGGAGCTTGCGTTTTGTAAAATGTTTTGCCAATGACAGGAAGGCGTGGTTCTCATCCTTAGATGTCCCCACACAGCCGATGTATGTCTTTCCGTTTTCGTCGGTTATCCTGTAATATTCTCTATTACTGCCGGCTCCTGGCAGTCTTTCCATCTTTACCGGTTCTGTGCCGTGCCAGGCGGTATATAGCTCTCTTAGTTTTTGCATAGTGCTTGCATTAAAATGTCAGTGTCTCCCAGTTTTCCGTTTATCAGGCATACAGCCTCTACCTTCGCTTTCAGGCATAGAGTATTGTCGGGTATTCGGTAGATGTTTTGCAGGAAGATATATCTCAGTCCCTCCTTTACCATGTTTATGCGAACTGCATATTCGTCGCGTGAGCGGAGGGGCACCTTGAAGCGCATTTCTATCTTTGCCACTACGCAGTCGATGCCCTGCTCATGCAGTTCAGCAAAACTGATGCCGTTGGCAAGCAGGAATTCATGTCGAGCATGCTCTGTATAATGTTGGTAGTTGGCATTATTCACAATGCCCTGCAGGTCGCATTCATAATCGCGTACCTTGTCCCTATGTTCAAATAAATATTCCATAAACGCCGCGAAATTACAAAAAAAAACTCATTGCAACAAGAAAAATAAAATATATTTGATTTTTTTGCCTTAAAGCGACATCACACGTAATGGTCATAATATATAATAGCTAATTTTGTATGCGAAAAGGAAAATCACATTATTTGTTAACAAAAAGTCATTACTATATGAAAATATGGTGTATCTTTGCATCGCTAATGATGACAGTTATGACCCTCAATGCACAAGTTTACCTCGACCCTCAGGCGCCTGTTGAAGAACGTGTGAAGGACGCTCTCGGTCGCATGACTCTTCATGAAAAGATAAAGGTGCTCCATGCACAGAGTAAGTTCACCTCTGCCGGCGTTCCGCGTCTGGGCATCCGTCAGCTCAATATGGACGACGGTCCTCATGGTGTCCGTGAAGAACTGGTGTGGGACGAGTGGAAGGCTGCAGGATGGACCAATGACTACTGCGTTGCCTTCCCTTCGCTGACGTGTCTTGCCGCCACGTGGAACCGTGACCTCTCACGCCTTTATGGCAGCAGCATCAGCGAAGAGTTTGCCTATCGCGGCAAGGATGTAATGCTTGGTCCAGGTGTCAATATTGCCCGCACTCCTCTCAACGGACGTGCCTTTGAATATATGGGCGAAGACCCCCTGCTGGCAGGCGAGATGGTGGTGCCTTATATTCAGGCGGTGCAGGCAAACGGTGTGGCATGCTGCCTGAAGCATTTTGTACTCAACGACCAGGAGACAGACCGTTTCTCGGTGAATGTGAACGTCTCCGAGCGTGCCATGCGTGAGATATATCTTGCACCCTTCCGGCGTGCCGTTGAGAAAGCACATGTGTATTCTATCATGGGCAGCTATAACCTGTGGAAGAACATCCATTGCAGCCAGAATGACGAACTGCTCAATGGCATCCTGAAGAAAGAGTGGCAGTGGGACGGTTGTCTCGTCAGCGATTGGGATGCGGTAACAGACTCTTGGCAGGCTGCTACGGGAGGTCTTGATATCGAGATGGGTACAACATGCAACGGCAATATCAGGGGAGATAAATTCACCTTCGATGACTATCATCTTGGCAACGATTTCGAGAAGCTCGTACAAGAGGGAAAGGTGCCCATGTCAGTCCTCGACGAGAAGGTCAGCCGTGTTCTGCGTCTTATCTTCCGTACGGTGATGAATCCTAATAAGATAACTGGAAACATGTGCTCCGAGGCACATTATGACGCTTGCCGTCAGATAGGGGAGGAGGGCATCGTGCTGCTGCAAAACAATAAACGTGGCAAAGCCCCCTTGCTGCCTATTGATTTCTCAAAGTATAAGAACATCCTCGTCGTAGGCGAGAATGCCACCCGTTCACTCACACTCGGCGGTGGCTCATCCGAACTGAAAACCCTCCGCGACATTTCACCGCTCGAAGCTTTGCAAACAGCTGTGGCGGCAGCAAACTCTCACCTCTCACCTGTCACCTGTCAACTATCATACGCTCAAGGCTACTCCTCCGGCAAGGCTCTTTATGACAAGGTGGATGTTGTTGATCCTGCTGAAAGCAAGCGTTTGAAAGATGAGGCTCTTGCAAAGGCTGCCGATGCTGACCTTATAATATATATAGGCGGCATGAACAAAAACCATCGTCAAGACTGCGAGAATGGTGACCGCGAAGGCTATGACCTCTCCTTCGGACAGAACGAGCTTATCAGTGAGCTGGCAGACATCAATCCCAATATCGTTGTCGTCACCTTTGGCGGCAATCCTTACGCTACCCCGTGGCTCTCCAAGGTGCCAGCCCTCGTACACTGCTGGTATCTCGGCAGCGAAGCCGGTACAGCCCTCGTCAATGTGCTCAGCGGAAAGGTATGCCCAAGCGGCAGGCTCCCCATTACCTTTGCACGAAAGTATGAGGACTATCCATACGTAAAATATGGCAAGGAAGCCTATCCGGGTGTCGATAGGCAGGTATATTACAAGGAAGATGTCTTTGTAGGCTATCGTGGTTTTGAGAAAGACAAAAAGACCCCTATTTTCCCCTTCGGATTCGGACTCAGCTATACCACCTTCTCATACAAGGACGTGAAGGTAGAGAAATATGATGCCGGCAATATCTCCGTCGATGTCACCGTCACCAATACCGGCAAGTGTGCAGGCAAGGACGTGGTGCAGGTATATGTCTCTGCTCCAGGCAATAAGGAAATGCAAAAGCCCCTCAAGGAACTCAAGGCATTTGCTAAGACCGACCTCCTGCAACCCCGTCAGCAGCAGACCCTTCACATGACAATCACTCCGCAAGACCTTGCCTCATGGAATGAAGCCACCCACCAGTGGCAAACCGATAGAGGTGACTACACCATCCATATCGGCAACAGCAGTGCCAACATTGTGAAAAAGAGTTTGTTTAGCTATTAGTTTATGGGGGGTAAATCTAACCAATAAAACAATGATGTATTTAAGGCAAATACAACTTTTGACTGGTGAGCCTTCAAATCTTTGCACATAGCTCTTGCTATAAATATCTAATTCACTAACCTCTCAACTTTTGTTAAGGCAGAAGTCTAAGGGGAAGGAGGAAATATTCCCGCCTTGGGAACAAAGTCTTCCCACGCTGGGAGTAAAACATTCCCGCCGTGGGAATGTTTTTTATCGCCTGGTAGGCAGATTGTTGAAAAAATAAGGGCAGATAATTGGATCGTAAAGGCTGGTTATTGAAAATTAAACGCCATTTATTGAAAGACCTAACATCGCTATCCGAAGAAGTCCCTGTTTATGGACGATTAGGGCGTTTTTAATCCCTTTAAAGAGGTAACATAAGACCTAACAAAAAGGTAACATAACACCTAACATAAACCTAACATCGATTTTGACTTCACAACTATTGATAAGGCAGCATTTGATGTTACCTCTGATGTTACCTTTATGTTAGGTCTATGTTAGGTGTTATGTTAGGTCTTTAGACCTGTATTATAGCCCTAAAGGTTTAAATATCAGCTGTTTGGTGATTTCGGATGTATACTTTCCGGTATTTCTTTTGCTGTTCATGAAAAAACTTTGTTTCTATTTTGTTTTTTCGTTATTTTTTCGTACCTTCGCAGCGTGAAACCTTACAAACTTATTTACAAATCTATAAATAACTAACATGATGAAAGTATTACTATTAAACGGAAGTGCCAACAAGAATGGCAACACTTTTACTGCACTCTCTGAGATTGCCAAGCAACTGGAGAAGAATGGCATAGAGTATGAAATAATGCAACTGGGCAACAAACCCGTGCGTGGCTGCATAGCTTGCGGACAGTGCAGGGCGAAAGGACTGGGGCATTGCGTGTTTGATGACGACGTATGTAACCGTATTGTAGATAAGCTGAATGAGGCTGATGCTCTCGTTGTCGGCTCTCCTGTATATTACGGACAGCCTAACGGTGCTGTGATGGCGGTATTGCAGCGTGCCTTCTTTGCGGGTGCAAATGTGCAGAACAAGCCTGCGGCAGCAGTGGCTATATGCCGACGCGGAGGGGCTTCGGCAGCATATCAGACGCTGAACATGATTTTTGAGATGATGAACATGCCTGTAGTGACATCGCAATACTGGAACATAGCATACGGCATGGCACCGGGTGAGGTGGCACAGGACACGGAGGGTATGCAGACCATGCGCACAATGGCAGACAACATGGCTTGGCTGCTGAAGAAAATTCATGCCAACGGTAATCCCGACTACCCCGAGCGCGAAGAGTGGCAGGGAATGAACTTTATCAGGTAATATCGAAAGGAGATTTGACCCTGAGACGGGTACCGGATTCTGGAATTAAAGAACACTCGCATGAAGCTAAAGAAACGGAAGCTAAAGTTTGCCGCTATATTCTTTGTATGTTGGTTTGCCTGTATGGCATTGATATTAGACGTGGTTGTGAAATTCCAAACCTTGGTTGACTACGTAGGGTCATACGCTTTGGTGAAGACGACGGTATGGGCGTTGGTTTTATTACCTACATTGGCGGTTTATATTTACACAAAGGAATAAGAGAATGATGACAATACAAGAATTTCGTGACTATATGGCATCAGGCAAGCCTGTCGTTGGCGGCGGTGATGTCCACATGATGTTTCATCAGCTGTCCCAAGAGGCACTGAAAATCACAGCCGAGATAAACGGCAAGTATCATACACCCGAGGAATTGCACACGCTGTTGGAGCAGCTGTGGGGTAGGGAGGTGCCAAAGACGGTTGGCATGTTTCCGCCGTTTCACACTGACTGCGGCAAGAACACCGTCGTTGGCGAGAATGTGTTTATCAACATGGGCTGCAAGTTCCAGGATCAGGGCGGCATCACCATCGACGAGGGTGCTCTCATAGGTCATAATGTAGTGCTTGCCACTATCAACCACGACCTTGACCCTGCCAAGCGTCAGAGCATGAGCTATGCCCCCATTCACATTGGCAAGAACGTCTGGATAGGAGCCAATGCCACTGTCCTTGCAGGCGTAACCATCGGCGACGGGGCAGTTGTTGCTGCTGGTGCCGTAGTAACCAAGGACGTAGAGCCAAACACTATTGTTGGCGGCGTGCCTGCCAAAGTGATAAAGAAGATAGAGATAAAAGATTGATAAATCGGATTTTAGCAAACAAACACCTAATTATAATCCACATGAACAAGGTCTTGGCAGAGACCAGAGCATCGACTCGAAATACTCCAAGAAAATATGAAGAAAGTAATGTTTTTGCTGGCAGTAGGAGTGATGTGCCTGACAGCCTGCGCCCAGAAGAAGGGCGGTGAACGTGGTCCTCGCCAAGGTGGCCACATGGTGATTAACAAAGATTCAGACAGTACGTTTGTGGCATTGAAGCAAGAGACACTAGGAAAGTTCAAGCAACTGACGTACAACGACACTCAGACGGGCAAGACAATGGAGTATAATCTGCTGGTTCCCGAAGGTGCCGAGGCAGGTCAGAAACTCCCCTTAGTGCTCTTCATGGCTGATGCCAGTACTGCAGGAAAGGAAGTGACAGCTCCGCTCACGCAAGGGTATGGTGCCTTGGAGTTCGCTTCAAATAGAGACAAGCAGAAGCATCCTTCATTCGTCCTGGTGCCACAATACACCGACTGGGCCGTGCAAGACGACTGGAGCACCACCGACGAAGTGGAGATGACCATCCGTCTGCTTGAAAAGGTCTGCAAGGAATACAACGTCGATACTAACCGGCTTTATACCACCGGTCAGTCGATGGGCGGCATGATGTCGTTCTACTTCAACATCACCCATCCCGATCTTTTTGCGGCCTCATTGTTTGTTAGCAGTCAGTGGGACACTTCGAAAATGCAGGACTTCGGCAAGAAGCATTTCTTCTACATCGTAGCTGGTGGCGACCAGAAGGCATCGGGTGGCATGAGAGACCTGGCAAAGGTGCTGAAGGAGAATAATGCAAGGGTTGACTCTGCATCTTGGAGTGCAAAATTGCCGTCTGCGGAACAAGAGAAGTTGGCAGAAAAACTGATAGCCCGTGGCGGCAACATCAACTTCATCAAGTGGGAGGCAGGCAGCGTACTTCCGGAAACAGGCAAGGGTATGGAGCACATGGCATCTTTTGACTACGGCTACAAGATTGCCGCCGTCAGGGACTGGCTGTTCATGCAGAGTAAGGAATAGATTTCGAAAAGACAAACAGATAAATCGGAATTTAGAAGTATGAAAGGAGAATTGCGGAAATGGTCTTTGGCCGACTATAAAGAACTGAAGGATTTATGCAATGCCGTTGATAGGTCATACTTGTCTGACAGATTGCCGAATCCATATACTGAAGATGATGCTAATTGGTGGCTGAATATGGTTGCCAAAAGCGAAGGCATTGACGAAACTTTCCGAGCAATGGTCGTGGATGGGAAGATTGTTGGTAGTGTTTCCATTGAACGAAAAGCTGACATATATAGGCTTGACGGCGAATTGGGCTGCATGCTGTTGAGAGACTATTGGAATCGTGGTCTGATGAGTCAGGCAGTGGGACAAGTGTGTGAGATTGCAATTAAGGAACTTTGTCTCAATCGAATTACGGCAAATGTCTTTCATCCCAATATAGCATCTCAGCGTATTTTACAAAAGAATGGTTTTAAACAAGAAGGTGTCATGCGCAAGGCTGTGATTAAAGAAGGTATCTTTTACGATATACTCATTTATGGTTTATTGAAGTAAATTCCAATTTAGCGAACAGAAACAAAGGTGGATTTCAAGGATAAAGTAGATGGCAGAACAGGCAGGAAAGAATCTATGATGAACAAGGTAAGAATCATAGCTATACGCCAGACTGTCTATCCTGACCTGATGGCGAAGTATGAAAACCCCATCGAACACACTTGCGATGTGAGAGAAGGCGAGCAGTGGATTTCCGTTGACGGACAATGTCCTGATGGCATGTGTCCGTCAGCATGGGATTCTATGCGTGAATTCGTGGAGTCATTGGCACGAGGCGAAGGGAACTTCTTCGACGGATGGATGAAGAACCCGATGAGTGCCATGATAAGCTGCAACGATGGTTTCCGTCCGTTCAGCTTCTATATTGAAGTAATTGTGTAGATGATATGAATCCAGTAGCCATCCGACTTCTCAACCGGAATAATCACTTCGGGGTATTTAGATGAAGCTTTAGAATTAGGGGCAAAACAATGAATATTGAAGACTATCGCGAATATTGCCTGTCATTAGGCGATGACATAGAGGAAAAGTTGCCGTTCCAGAAGTTCAGGAACGGAGAGGGGGTGTTGGTGTTCTATGTGTCTGGGCACATGTTCTCATTCTTCGACTGCAATGATTTCTCCGTTATCTCGCTGAAATGCCAGCCAGAGCGCATAGAGGAGTTGAAGGCACAATATGAATGTATCGGAAATCCATACAACGAATCGCCCAGACACTGGATTGGCGTCAATCCCGCTACGGCTTCCGATGAACTGCTGGAGGAACTTACAAGAAATTCCTATGAGATAGTAAAAGCGAAGTATAGGAAGGGTAAGAAGACTTTGTAAATTCCTTGTGGTCTTTAACCCAAAACTGCTAATGAGCGTTTTGGGTTAAAGAGATTGAACAGCTTACCACTTCAGCTCGTCCTGCAGAATGACACCGTCGGTCATTGGGCTGTCTGCCTCGGTGAAGGCATTTGCTTTGTACTGGATGCAGAGCATGGTGAGGTTTTCGCTGCCTGTGTTCTTCAGCGCACGCTTGCCGTCAGGAGAAACACGGATGATGGTGCCCTCGCTGACAGGGAATATGTCGCCATCTACCTGATACTGACCTTCACCCTTCAGGATGATGTAGAGTTCTTCGTGAGTCTTGTGGGTATGTAGGAAACCGCTGTCCTGACCCGGAACGAGTGTCTGGAAAGAAAATTCACTACCTGTGGCACCTACTGCCTGACCTGCGAATACCTTACCCTTGATGGTAACGGGTCCCATCGGGAGCTCGTGCTCGATGATTTCACTAACCTTACCTACACTGACTGCCTTGAAGTTCTTACCTTCTTTAATTGTTTCAATCTGTCGCATAATTCTTATTGTTTTAAAATGTTATTTGTATTTTGTTTTGACGGTGACAAAGAAGCGTTAGCATCTTCGCAACCTGTTCTTAACTGGGTGCAAAGGTACTGCTTTTTTTCCGTTCCCGCAAGAGGGCACTTTTAGGTGGCATAGTTACCAAAAGGTAGGAATTGGACTGTTTCGGACATCTGAAAAACGGGCTTTAACATAGATTAACGCGGTGTGGCATAGAAACTCAGTATCTTTTTGCTACCTTCGCGCTGAAATCAGAAAACTAAACACAAGATTATGGCAGATACTCAGACGCAGTATATGGATTGTCCTATCAGGCAGGTAGTGAGTCGTTTCGGCGACAAGTGGTCAATGTTGGTGCTTTACATGCTTTACTCCAGCGAGACTGGCATCTTGCGTTTCAACGAGATACGTCGCCTGATGACGGACTGCTCGCAGAAGATGCTTTCGCAGACGCTGAAGAACTTGGAGCATAGCCACTTGGTACATCGTGAGGTGTATCCGGAGGTGCCTCCCCGTGTGGAATATTCCCTTACGGATACCGGCAATTCGCTGATGCCTGCGGTCAATGCGCTGATAGCCTGGGCGCAGGAGCATTTCAACGAGGTGGTAACGGGGAGTAGGAGTTAGAAATGAGGAGTGAGGAGCCTGGAATGAGGAGTTAAAACTGTAGGGCTGTTTCCGGTTTTTTCGCTGAAGATAATGAACGTTTCGTTGAAATAATTTTCCCAGAATATGTTTTTTTTATATCTTTGCACCAGATTCCTAACAATATACACACATATATATCATAAATGACAGAACTGATTAATGCCTTTGCCCCGATATCGCTGGAACAGATGAGCAGCGTGAAGCTGATGAACCGCATAGACACCAAGTTTGTGACGAATCAGCAGAAGCTCTGCCGTCTGTTGGACATGGCGCAGCAGGAATACTTCGTACAGGAGATTGACGGCAGGTGCGACCTGGAGTATGACACCACATACTTTGACACCACCGCCTTCGACATGTATTCGGCACACCAGCACGGATATGCCAACCGCCAGAAGATACGCTTCCGAACTTATTGCATCTCGGACCTGCAGTTTATGGAGGTGAAGACGAAGAACAACCACGGACGCACGAAAAAGAAACGCATAGAGGTGGAGGACATGAACCTGATGGATGAAGAGAAGCGTGCCTTTTTGGAGAGGCATCTGCGCTATGATGTGGATACGCTGCAACCAGCCCTGAACAATCATTTCTCGCGTATAACGCTGGTGAACAAGGGTATGACGGAACGTGTGACGATTGACTCACAGCTGTGTTTCGAGAACCTTCAGAACGGGAAGCGTCTGGACATGGGCAACATGGTTATCATAGAGCTGAAGCGTAACGGATTGGTGTATTCGCCAATATTGGAAATGCTGCGCCGGCTGCGTATTCACCCCCACGGCTTCTCCAAATATTGCATGGGGTCGGCACTGACGTGTGAAAACCGGTTGCCTGTAAACCGCTTTAAGAGCAAACTGATAGAAGTAAGGAAACTGATAAACCAACAATAAAGCACATAATATAAAAAAGAGTATATAGAATTATGAATGAAATGTTATTGTTTTCTGCCGACTTCGGCGACACGCTGATTAGATTCCTCGTGTGTGTCGTGGTGAACTGGATGATTGTCCATTTCCTGTATTTCAAGAAGGGCAAGCGTCGTGACTTCTACTTCACCTTCATGATTATCTCCGTTGCCATTTTCTTTCTCGTATATCTGATGATGGGTATGGACCGTGGCAAGGCGACCATGGGTGTCGGACTGGGACTGTTTGGTATCTTCTCCATCATGCGCTATCGCACGGACACGATGCCGGTGCGCGAGATGACTTATCTCTTTGTCGTCGTATGTCTGTCGGTGGTTCATGCCATGTCAGACTCTGTTGACGTAGATGCCAAGGGCAGGATGGTCGGCACGCCGGTGGTGGAGCTGTTGGTGATTGATGCCATCACGGTGATTTGCATCATCTTCTTCGAGAGGTTCCTGAAGGTGGAGAGCTCTAAGCTGGTACAGTACGACCGCATAGAACTCATAAAGAAGGACCGTCGTCAGGAGCTGATAGCCGACCTTGAGGAGAGGCTCGGGGTAAAGGTTACCGGCGTGAAGGTGGGTGCCGTGGATTTTCTGCGTGACATGGCTGTACTGCGTGTGTATTACGACGGAAAGGTAGATAGGGAGATTGACGAGAAACTAAAACTAAAGATTTCTGACTATGCAAATGTTTAGACGAAAGATAGCGGCATTGCTTTTGGCAGCCATCAGCATGCCGATGTTTGCAGACAGCGAGGGCGGACTGATTCTCGGTGCCGAGGCAGAGAAGAAGGTTACCAAGCGTCTGGATGTAACCCTGGAGGCAGACATGCGTACCCGCAACAATTTCAAGACCATGGACCGCTGGGGCGTAGGGCTTGGTGCTTCGTATAAGCTGCTCAGCTGGCTGAAGACTGATGCCGGGTATAAGTTCCTAGATTACAACTTCCATGAGGACATAGACTACAAGAAGTCGGGCGTCTATAACCACTGGCGTCCGAGCTACTGGGGCGTGAAACACCGCTTCTATGCAAGCCTGACAGGGTCGTACAAGTTTTCTAACAACATAAAGCTGTCGCTGCGTGAGCGTTGGCAATATTCCTATCGCCCTGAGAAGACCGTCAAGCGCTGGGACTTCGATGACGAGCTGTGGGAAGACAAGGTACGCTCTGGCAGTGGCAAGAACCAGCTTCGCTCGCGTCTTGAAATATCATACGACAGGAAGAAGGCTCTACTGACACCATACCTGAGCATTGAGACCTATCACTCTTGGGCTATAGAAAAGGTGCGCTACACGGTCGGCACGGACATACGCCTGTCGAAGCACCATTCGCTGAGTGCCTACTACCGCTTTCAGAAGATGCATAATGTAGATGAGGACGAATATGACCCTGACATGCACTATCTTGGGGCAGGATACAAGTTTAAATTTTAACCCGACTTTATAAGACAATGAAAAAGCTATTTTTTCTCAAGACAATGACGGTAGCCTTTGGCGGTGAGCGTCTTTACCGCCTGCAAGAACGACGATACTGACTTCAGCTCATATACGGACAAAACCTCTACGTCAACATCCGCATCCGAGACACCCGTTGCCGAGGATGCCATCAAGGTAATATATATCGCCTATAGCGGCAACAGCGTTACGGTCAGCGGAGACGATGCCAACTACGTTACCGTAAATGGAGCCGACGTAACCGTGGCGGGCGAGATTGACTCGCTCTTGCTCGTGCTGTCAGGCTCTACTGCCGACGGCTCGCTGCTCGTAAACAGGCAGAAGAAATACGGCATCAGGCTTAATGGCGTCAGCATCACTAATGCCGAGGGTCCTGCCATCAATAACCAGTGCAGCAAATACCTCTACCTTGAGGTTGCCGGCGGCACTGCCAACACTCTGTCTGACGGCACTACATACACGGAACAGGAGTATGACCAGAAGGGAGCCCTCTTCAGCGAAGGCGAGATATGCTTCTACGGAACCGGCACGCTGAACGTTACGGGCAACTGCAAGCATGCCATAGCGTGCGACGACTTTATCACCATCGACGATGCCCTGACGCTGAATGTCAGTTCCCCTACGGGCAGTGGCATAAAGGTGAACGACGGCTTGTGGATTAACAATGGCACTATAGACATCAGCGTAACGGCAGATGCAGCCCGTGGCATAAGGTGTGACTCCGTGGTCGTCATCAATGGCGGCACCACCACCATCACTACAAGCGGTGACTGCGTTTACGACAGCGAAGCGGCAGACTACAGCAGTGCCGCCTGCATCAAGTGCGACCATCCGTTTACCATGACCGGCGGCTCGCTTACCATGACCAGCAGCGGCGACGGCGGCAAGGGCATCAACTGCAGCAGCGACATCATATTCCGTGGCGGCACGCTGGTGGCAACCACTACCGGCGGCAACGACAACGGCAAACCGAAGGCTATAAAGAGCGATACCGGCATCATCGTCAGCGGAGGCTCGTTCAGGGCTACCGTAGATAAGAGCTGGGCATGCGACAACGGATATGGCGATGACACTACGTCGGATGCAGAGAAACTTGCCAACTGCATCACCGTAGAAGGTTCACCCACAACAAAGGACATACAAAAGAAGTCGGTGACAATTATATACAATTAGGAATTTAATTCGACTTTCGCAAGTTATTCTTGCTCAGTCTTTAGAGGTAAGTGGAGAGAGGTAAGAGATAAGAGATAAGAGGTGAGAGGTAAGAGTTAAGAAAAGAGCGCAACATGTAATCAGCATGCTGCGCTCTTGTTTAGTAATTGGGCTTATGAGCCCTATGTGCCTTATCCCCCTCCCTAACTGGGGGGACCGGGGGGGCTTTCGGGGTGGGGCTTTACTCTTTCGGAAACTCTCCGTTCAGTATATAGTTCACGATAAACATCACGTCGGGCATGCCGACCTCACCGTCAAGGTTCGCATCGGCAGCCTCAGTGTTGAACGAAGCGTCAGGAGTGCCCAGTATGTAGTTTACTATGAACATCACGTCCGGCATGCCAATCTCGCCGTCACCGTTCGCTTCGCCGCGAATGGCAGTAGGCTCGCTGCCGGCATATACCTGCCAACTGCTGCCGTCATAATACCATGGTGTCCATCCCTTTGTCTTCGCTGCATCAACTTGTGTCGTGGTCATAACATTTCCCTCCCCTTCATTGTAGATGACAAGTATATAACCACCCCATGTGGACAGGCTATCTTGACCATTGCTGCTCCGTGTCCAGTTCGTTGAGGTATTGCAGCTCACGCAGCAGGTGTGCCACGCAGACCTGATGGTTCAGGAAGTTGAGCGTGAAGTATGCGCTGTGGCGGTCAGTGACGGCAACCATTCTCTCAAGTGATCTTCCGAAACGACTTTCCTGTTCCTTGTGCGAGCGTCCGCTCCCATGAAAAAGGAGCGTGAAATAGACGGTCTGTGCAATCCATGCCCAGTCAAGCTTCTTGTTGCAGTAGAGTCCCGATTCATAAAAGCCTACGACTGCAGACTTCATGATGCATTCCTTTATCTTCTCTATCACAGGTGCGGCGTTCTTCTTGGCCTCGTTAACCCAGTTTACAAACGAGCCCTGGCTGATTTCCAGACCGAACACCTCCGTGAAGAAGTTCTCTATACGACCGTAAGGCAGGAACATCACCACGCTCAGATAGATCACCAGCGACTTGACGGTGGCATCATATACCACGGCATTGGAGCCGCGCTTGCGGGGAGCATGCGGCTGGATGCGCTCACCGCACTGCTTGCAGACTGTGATGTAGTGGCGGATCTCCTTCACGACGAGCTTCAGCTCTGGAATGGAAAAGAGTGTTTTGATGAGTTAAAAACCGTTAATAAATTTAGGTAAGTAGGAGGCATACCATGCGTAGCATGCGTGCCAGGTGCGCCTCCCATAAATATCAAAGTTCATCAATGACCTCTGATATTTGGTCGTAGGTAAAGCCGCGTTGCATTGCAAAGCGTATGAGCTTACCTCGTAGTTCGTAATCGCTGGATGCTTTTACAGAACGCTTTTTGTTCTGCAATAATGATTTCAGCATGTCATGATAATCATTATTGCAGATTTCGTTTAAAATAGGGCTGTAAATATCTTTTGGTATGCGTTTTGCAAATAGTGCATTCTCTATCTTTTTTATTCCCCAATGATTATATTCTTTTTTTGCGCGGATAAACGAACGTGCATACCGTGTTTCGTCTATATATCCTTCACTCACCAGATACTTTATGACCTTATCCTGAATGTCCTCTGACACCTCCCAGCGAGTCATCTTCCTGACCATGTCATACTTGCAGTATTCTGCCTTTGAGCAAATTGTTGTCAGTTTTAAGAGTATCTGTTGTTCTGTCATCTGTAGCAAAGAATAAAACGTTGTTTTCCAAAGGAATCGTTTAAAATGGAAACATTATGAAACCCTTGACGCGACAAGGTCTCTGACAACTGATTGGCATAAAGAGGATTTATCTCGAATGCCAATAGCCCGTCTGGTTTCAATCCCTGAAGTGCATATTTCGCTATTGCCTCATAGAAAAGCAAGGGCTTGTCGTCTGGTACGAATAGAGCCTCGTGTGGTTCGTGGTCAAGCACGTTTGCCTCCATGTCGGCTGCTTCCTTGTGACAAATGTATGGAGGGTTACTGATTATGATGTCCCATACAGGGACAGAAACCTTGGAGACTTCAAATATATCCTGACACTCAAAGGAAACAGACGCTTTTAGATGCTCAGCATTCTTGCGGGCTATTGCCAAAGCTTTCTCACTGATATCCCATGCTGTGACATTGGTGTTTTCTTGTAATGCCAGTGATATGGCGATGCAGCCGCTGCCAGTTCCTATATCGAGAATGTTTAGTGGG